>JACAEO010000330.1 GCA_013388805.1 Chloroflexota bacterium | reverse complement strand
CCCCCCCCCCCCCCCCCCCCCCCCCCCCCACCGAACCCATCTAGCCCTCGTGCAGGGCGACAACGAGGCCTTCATGGGGCCGCAGCGCGAGGGCGGCGAGCTCGACGCGGCCGCTGCGGTCCATGCCGGTGCTGGCGGCGATGCTGCCCTGCGCAGCGAGGTGGCTCAGGTCGAGTTGGCAGGGGGTGTCACCGAAATTGAGCGCCACCAGCAGGTCTTCGGGGCCACGGCTGCGCAGGTAGGCGAAGACATGCGTCTCGCGCACGGCCACCGTGCGGTAGCGGCCGATGTTGAGCGCCGGGGAGGCGCGGCGCAGCGCGAGCAGGTGGCGGGTGAGCGTGAGCATGGAGTGGGGGTCGGTGCGCTGCAGTTCGACGTTGCGCACAGCCGCATCGGCAGCGAGGGGTAGCCAGGGCTCGCCGTGGGTGAAACCGGCGCCCGGACTCCGATCCCACTGCATGGGGGTGCGCTCGGGGTCGCGGCCGTGCCCGGGAGCGCGCAGGCCCTGGGGGTCGACCACCCGCTCGGGCGGGATTGGCACGTCTTCCATGCCGATCTCGTCGCCGTAGTAGAGGGTCGGCGTGCCGCGCAGGGTGAGCAGGAGCATCTGCGCGAGGCGAGCGAGCGGCTGGCCGAGGCGCGAGGCGATGCGGGGCTGGTCGTGGTTGCCGAGGACCCAGTTGGGCCAGGCGCCGGGGGGCAACAAGGCCTCGTAGCGCTCGACCAGGTCGCGCACGGCGGCGGCGCTCCACGCGGGGAGCGTCACCAGGTTGAAGTTGAAGGGCAGGTGCACCTCGTCGAGCTCGGCGCCATAGTAGCTCACCAGATCCTCCACGGGCTTGTAGATCTCGCCGATCAGCACGCGGTCGGCGAACTCGTCGGCCACGGCGCGCAGCTGGCGGATCACGGCGTGAACCTCGGGCTGATGCTGGTCGTAGACGCGCAGCAGTCGCTGCTGGGGCGGTCTGGCAGGGGTCCAGTCGGGGTCGGGGGGATTATCGGGCAGGTCAGGGTGTTTGATCAGCATCCAGATCACATCGATGCGGAAGCCGTCCACGCCCTTGCGCAACCAGAAGCGCATCACATCGTAGATCGCCGCGCGCACCGCGGGGTTGCGCCAGTTGAGGTCGGGTTGTCTGGGGTCAAAGAGGTGCAGGTAGTACTGGCCGGTGGCTGCATCGAAGCTCCAGGCGGGGCCGCCGAAGTGGCTGAGCCAGTTGTTGGGCGGACCGCCGGTAGGGGCGGGGTCGCGCCAGATGTACCAGTCGCGGTAGGGATTGTTGCGGGAGTTGCGCGACTGGCGGAACCAGGGGTGTTCATCGGAGGTGTGGTTAGGCACGAGATCGAGCAGCAGCTTGATCCCGCGGGCGTGGGCCGCGGCGAGGAGCTGATCGAAGTCGTCCATGGTGCCGAAGCAGGGGTCGATGCCGGTATAATCGGCCACATCGTAGCCAAAATCGGCCATGGGCGAGGGGAAGATCGGCGAGAGCCAGATGGCGTCGACGCCGAGCCATGCCAGGTAATCGAGGCGACTGGTGATGCCGGGCAGGTCGCCGATGCCGTCGCCATCGCTATCCTGGAAGCTGCGGGGATAGATCTGGTAGACCACGACGGACTGCCACCAGTGATGGGTTGTGCTCATATGCTCCTCAGCTATCGAAGACGCCAGGCTCAGGCCTGGGGGTGATGCGGGTCTTGAGCAGTTCTTCCAGCGCGGTCGCCTGGCGGGATGAGACGGCCCGCTGCGAGATGATCAACAACTGGCCGGAGCGGAGCGTCAACTCATAGACGCCCTCGGCCTTGCGCCAGGCGCGGAAGTCCTCCCAGGCGAACTCGCTGCGACCCTGGCGCGAGCTCAGTTCGACGCCGCGTCTGGTAAACTCGTAGCGGGTGGGCAGATAGATGGGCAGGCTTTGATCACGGCTGCGCCGCGTAATGCGGATCCAGCCGCCGATGCTGTAGACCAGCAGCGGCAGCCAGGCGGCGAGATAGAGGACGAGGGGCGGGTCGCTTATCCAGAAGGCGTAGGCCGTCAGCACGGCGGCGACGAAGGCGTAGAGGTAGAAGGCCGGCCGTCGGAAGTGGCGGGTGAGGGCGTGGCGGGTGAACTCGCGCGGGGAGATGGTGCTCTCGATAATCATAGTGCTGCCTCGTTGCGCATGGTGCCGTCCATTATACGCGGTACTGCAGGTGACCAGGCACTGAAATCGATGGCGCTGCGGCCCGCTTCGCAGCAGCGGTGGCGCGCAGCATTCCCAGGAGTTGTGGTATGCCCAGTCTGGCGATCAGCCTCGACGATGTGCGCGACGCGGCCGAGCGGCTGCGTGGCGTGGCCAACCGGACGCCGGTCCACACCAGCCGCACGCTGAACATGCTCAGCGGGCGTGAGGTATGGCTGAAGTGCGAGAACTTCCAGCGGGGCGGTTCGTTCAAGTTCCGCGGAGCCTACAACGCGATCAGCCGGTTGGGCCCGGCGCAGCGCGCGCGGGGCGTGGTGGCCTTCAGCAGCGGCAACCACGCCCAGGGGGTGGCGCTGGCGGCGCAGTTGCTCGGCGTGCCGGCGGTGATCTGTATGCCCGACGATGCCCCGCCGGTGAAACTGGCCGCCACCCGGGGCTACGGCGCCGAGGTGCAGATCTTCGAGCGCGCCACAGTGGATCGCGACAGCTTCGCCCGGGCGATTGCCGAGGAGCGGGGGATGACGGTCATTCCGCCCTACGATCACCCCCAGATCATCGCCGGGCAGGGCACGGTGGCCCTGGAGTTGCTGGAACAGGTCGACGTGCTCGACGCCCTGGTCATCCCGGTTGGCGGCGGCGGGCTGATCGGGGGCTGTGCGGTAGCCGCAAAGGGGCTGCGCCCGGAGATCCGCATCTTCGGGGTGGAGACCGAGGGTGCCGACGATGTGCGCCAGTCGCTGGAGCGGGGCGAGCGGGTGACGATCGCGCCGCCGGCCACGGTGGCCGACGGCATCCGCACCACGGCGCCAGGACACCTCACGTTCCCGATCATCCAGCAGCTTGTCGAGCAGGTGCTGGTGGTGAGTGACGCTGCGGTGCTCGATGCGCTGCGCTTCATTCTGCTACGGCTCAAGCTGGTGGCCGAGCCGACCGGCGCGGTTGGCCTTGCCGCAGTGCTGGGCGGCCTGCTGCCGCCCGAGTGCCGCCGGGTGGGCGTGGTGCTCTGCGGCGGCAACAGCGACCCGATGCTGCTGGCGCGGCTGTGGGAGGGCTGATGCTGCTTCTCTGGCGGCGCCGGGGTTGTGGCTTGCCCGGCGCCCCCAGCACCACGGAGGCACTGAGCGCGTATCGGGGCGGGCAGGGCTGTTAGGTATCGAGTCTTCAGGGTAGCTCTGCCCATCCGCAAGCAAAACGCCGGAGCCACCAGGCTCCGGCGCTCTATTGGCATTATGGCGACCCCGGCGCGACTCGAACGCGCGACCTTTTCCTCCGCAGGGAAACGCTCTAATCCACTGAGCTACGGGGTCAAACTGTCTCGACCGCCGTGAGTATACCACGTCCACCCGGATCGCGCAACCGCGGCGCGAACGGCGCGGATGGCTTCCTCAACGACCATCATCCCGCCGGCAAGCGGACGTTGTTCACGTCCTGCCAGCACCCAGGGCTGTGCCCGCGCCTGTTGTCAGAGCAGGCTGAGTTGCTCGGGCGGGGGTGGTGGGATCGCGGCCGAGGCCCAGGGCAGCGGTGGGGCGGCGCCAAGGCGCTCAAGGCGCGCCTGCATGGCCCGGCAGAGGGCTGGCGAGCGGGCCTCGTCGGGGCAGTGCATGAAGCAGTAGACCGCGATGCCCTCGGCGAGCCAGCCAGTGATCCGCCCGGCCCACTCGTCGAGGAACGGCTCGTTGCGCTCCAGGTCGGGGTGGCCAATATAGCGGATCAGGGCGATGCCGCCGCTGTGCAGGGGGCGCAAGGGCACGTCGGGCTTGCGCTCGCGGGCGGCAGCAAGGAGCGCGTTGCCCGCGGCGTCGCCGGTGCGGATCGGGCGCACGTCCATCACCACCCGGCCAGCGCCGTGCCGCGCGAGCAGCGCCATGAGCGCGGCCTCGGCCGGGGCGCTGTACCAGCCAGGGTGACGCACCTCCACGGTGACCGGATAGCCCGCCGGCCAGGCCTCCAGCCAGCGGGCAAGATCGTCGCGCTGGTCTGGCCCGTAGCCCGGTGGGAGCTGGAGGAAGAAGGGGCCGAGGCGCGGGCCGAGGGGCGCCATGCGCGCGACGAAGGCGCGGGTGGCCTCGATCTGGCGGGCGAGAGCCCCGGCGTGGCTCAGCTCGCGCGGCAGCTTAAAGCAGAAGCGGAAGCTCTCGGGGGGTCTCGGCGGCCCAGCGTGCTACCATCTCGGGCCGTGGCGTGGCATAGAAGGTGGTGTTGCCCTCGACCGTGGTCAGCCGACGGCTATAGAGGCGCAGGAAGTCGCTGGCCCGGGCGCCCGGTGGGAACAGGTCGCCTACCCAGTCCTTGTAGGCCCACAGAGGGCAGCCGAGGTAGAACATACGCGAATCCGGTGGTCGGTGCCGAGGCTCGCAGCAGCGAGCGGCCAGTTCCCTACTGCCGCGTGACGGTGCGCTCCAGGAGCTTGACGCTGGCGTAGATCGCATCGATGTGCGGTGTGGGCAGGCCCACGAGGCGGCCGAGCTCGGTCACGGCGCCCACCATCGCGTCGATCTCGGTCGGGCGGCCAGCCTCGATATCCTGGAGCATCGAGGTCTTGTGAGCGCCGACTTCCTCGGCGCCCTTGATGCGCTGGTCGATACTGATGCCGAACTCAACGCCGAGGGCCTCGGCGATCTGCCGGGCTTCGGCCATCATCGCGGCGGCGAGGGCGCGGGTGAGCGGCTCGTTGATGATCGCGTCGAGCGTGGCGCGGGTGAGCGCGCTGATCGGGTTGAAGGACAGGTTGCCCCAGAGCTTGACCCAGAGCTCGTTGCGGATGCGTGGGCGCACGGGAGCCTTGAGCCCGGCGCTGACCATCAGCTGGGCCAGGCGGCTGACCCGCTCGGTCCGCTCGCCGCTCGGCTCGCCGAGGGTGAAGCGGTTGCCCTCGATGTGGCGGATCAGCCCGGGGCGGGCGAGCTCAGCGGCGGGGTAGACGACGCAGCCGATGACGCGCTCGGGCTCGGTGCTGGCGGCGATCAGCCCGCCCGGGTCAACCGTCTCGAGGTGGCGGCCCTCGTGTTCGCCGCCGTGGTGGTAAAAGTACCACCAGGGGATGCCGTTCTGGGCGTAGACGACGGCGGTGTCGGGGCCATAGAGCGCGCGCATCGGCGCGGCGAGGGCAGGCAGGCTCTGGGCCTTCACCGCGGCGATTACGTAGTCGTGGATCCCGGCCGCGGCCATGTCGGCGGTGGCAAGGGCGGGCCGCGCGGTTTCACGGCGTCCGTCGGCATACTCGACGCTGATGCCGTCGCGCTGAATGGCCTCAAGGTGGGCGCCGCGAGCGATCAGGGTTACCTGTGCGCCGGTGAGGGCCAGCTTTGCCCCCAGGTAGCCGCCGATCGCGCCGGCGCCCACAATGCAGATGCGCATAGCTCTCCTACAGCTTCCGCAGGTAGATCCGTTCGAGTGTGTGGCGCGCGCCTTTTTCGAGGATCAGGTCGGCGCGCTCACGGGTTGGCTCGATGTTCTGCTTCAGATTGACATAGTTGATCTCGCGCCAGATGCGCCGGGCGGTGGCAACTGCCTCGTCGACGCTCAGTTCAGCGTAGCGCCGGAAGAACGACGAGGGGTCGCGGAAGGCCGTCTCGCGCAGGCGCAGGAAGCGCTCGACGTACCACTGCTGCAAGTGGCACTCGTCGGCATCGACATAGATCGAGAAGTCGAAGAAATCGGAGACGAACATCTGCGGCGCGCGCGAGGCGCGCCCGCCCCGCTGCAGCACATTCAGCCCCTCGACGATCAGAATATCGGGCCGGTCGATCAGTCGGGTCTCATCGGGCACAATATCGTAGGTCAGGTGCGAATAGATCGGCACCTCCAGGCGTGGCACCCCGGATTTCACATCGGCCATAAACTGGATCAGCCGGCGCCGATCGTAGCTCTCGGGGAAGCCCTTGCGGTGCATGATCCCCCGCGCGAGGAGCACCTCGTTCGGGAAGAGGAAGCCATCAGTGGTGACCAGATCGACCTTGATCCCGCCGAGGCGACGGGCGAGCAGCACCTGCAGGATGCGGGCGGTGCTGCTCTTGCCCACGGCAACGCTGCCGGCGATGCCGATCACATACGGCACGCGGCTCTTGGAGGGGCTGCCGAGGAAGACGTTGGTCACCTGGTAGAGCTGCTGCGAGGCGTCATAGTAGAGCTGCAGCAGGCGCATCAGCGGCAGGTAGATATCCGCCACTTCCTCGATCGAGACGGTATCGCTGAGGCTGACGAGCTGTTGCAGCTCCTCTTCGGCGATCGGCAGTACGTCGCCATCGCGGAGTCGGGCCCATGCGGCGCGGGAGAAGCTCAGGTAGGGGCTGAGCCGCCGTTCGTCGGCGAAGACGGTGGCCATGCGTGTTGTATCCTCATTGCTGCGAGTGCGCGAGGCACCCTGTAAGCTACATGCGCGGGGAAGCGCGCGGGCACCGTTGCCAGCTGCACCCCTGAGCCTTAAGTGGTCAAACCGAGGGTTTGTGCCATTGTGATGCGCTGGAGTTTTCCGGTGGCACCGCGCGGGAGCGCGGTGAGGATGTGGATCTGCCGGGGAACCTTGAAGTCGGCCAGGGTCTGTGCGCAATGGTCGCGCAGCTCGCGTTCGCTGGCCTCGGCCTTGAGGACCACCGCGGCGTGGACCTCTTCGCCAAGGGTGGGGTGGGGCACGGCGAAGGCCAGGGCCTCGGCCACTGCGGGGTGGCGCAGCAGCACATCGTCGATCTCCAGGGGCGAGATCTTCTCACCGCCGCGGTTGATCAACTCCTTCAGCCGCCCGGTGAGCACCAGGTAGCCATCGTCATCGAGGTAGCCCTGGTCGCCGGTGCGGAACCAGCCCGCCACGAAGGCAGCAGCGTTGGCCTCGGGGTTGTTCTCGTAGCCGTCGACGACGTTGCCGCCCCGCACCACCACCTCGCCCCTGACGCCCGGGGGCAAGAACTGGCCGGCCTCGTCCATCACAGCGACATCGACGCCGATACCGAGGCCGACGCTCCCGGCCTTGCGCCGGGCCGGCGGCAGCGGGTTGGAGGTCATCTGGTGGCTGGCCTCGGTCATTCCATAGCTCTCAAGGACCGGCGCGCCAAAGCTGGCCTCCAGGCGCTCCATGACCACCGGGGGCAGGGGTGCGCTGCTCGATCGGATGAAGCGGAAGGGATGGGCCCGGATGATCGCGCGGTTGCGTTCGGCCCGTGCGAGGAGCAGCTGGTGCATCGTCGGCACCGCCGAGTACCAGGTGGGCTGGAACTCCGTGACCCAGTGCCAGAACTTGAGGCCGTCGAAGCCAGGCGGGCAGATCACCGTGCCGCCGGTGGCCAGGGTGCTCAGCAGCGAGGCGACGATCCCGTGGATGTGGAAGAGCGGCATCACGCAGAGCGCCCGGTCCGCCGGGCCGAGCGCGTAGGTTGCGGCGATGTTGGCCGCGGAGGTTGCCAGATTGCGGTGGCGGATAGGCACGCGTTTCGGGCGGCTGGTGGTGCCGCTGGTGTGGAGGATCATGGCCACGTCATCGGGCCGGGCGAGCCTGGGCATGGCGGGGGTGGCCGGCTGCTGCGCGCAGCTGAGTGCAACGCCGCCGTCGGGGCGTGGCGCGGCCTCGATCAGCAGCATGCCCGGCAGCATGGCTGCGCGGGCCTCGGGCAGGGCAGCGGGGGCGACGATCAACGCGCGGGCGCGGGTGTCATCAAAATAGAAGGCGAATTCCTCCTGGCGATACTTCGGGTTGAGTGGTGCGGCGGTGGCAGCGGTGGCGGCGGCGAGGAAACAGATCGCCATCTCCGGGCCATTGGCCATCGCGATGGCCACCCGGTCGCCGCGGGTAAGGCCGAGCGCCTGGAGCTGGCCTGCCAGTTCGCGCACATTGGCACGCAGCGCCGCGTAGCTGAGCGGTGGTCGTTCGGGGGCAAGGATCGCGGGGTGGTCATCGGCGCCATTGCCGAGCAGGTCGAACAGCGTCTGCAAGACGGGTTCACGCGCCATCATCGGCTCCTGGGTTGTGGCAGCGCTCACACTCCACTGCGTCCATGCCATACTCTACGATGTGGAGTTACACGGCTACCAGCCGACCGCGCAGCCGTCGCAGCGGGCCTCGCTACCGGCCACATAGGCGCCAGTTGCGAGGCGCCAGATGATCTGGCCGCGCCCGAAGGGGCCGACGGCGGCATCCACCTGCACCTGGTGACCACGGGCGGCCAGGCCCTCGACAAGATGGCGCGGCGTCTCCAGTTCCAGGTGGACGGTCCCATCGCGTTCCCAGCGCCAGCGGGGCGCGTCGAGCGCGGCCTGGGGGTGCATGCCGTAGCTCAGGCTGTTGACGATCAGCTGGGTATGGCCCTGCGGCTGCATATGGGCGCCCATCAGGCCGAAGGGGCCGATTGGCCGGCCGTCCTGGAGCAGGAAGCCGGGGATGATCGTATGGAAGGGACGCTTGCCGGGCTCCAGGCGGTTGGGGTGGCCCGGGGTCGTCACAAAGCTGTAGCCCCGGTCGTGCAGTGCGATGCCCCAGCCCGGGATGACCACCCCCGAGCCGAAGCCCATGAAGGTGGACTGGATCATGCTCACCATACGGCCCGCGCTATCGGCGGTGCAGAAGTAGACGGTGCCGCCCTGCGGCAACTCACCCGGTCCGACGTCCTGTGCGCTGGCGCTGATCAGGCTGCGCCGCGCGGCGAGGCGCTCGCGGTCGAGCAGCGCCGCCACTGGGATGCTCGCCATAGCCGGGTCGCCCACATAGGCGAACACATCGGCGAAGGCCAGCTTCATCGCCTCGATCTGCAGGTGGTAGCTATCGACTGAGTCACGGGGGTAGCGCTCAAGCGCCAGGCCATCGAGCAGCCCCAGGGCGAGCAGGGCGGCGATGCCCTGGCCATTGGGCGGGATCTCGGCCACGGTATAGCCGGCGTAGTCGGTCGTGATCGGCGTAACCCACTCGGAGCGGTGGGCGGCGAGATCATCGGCGCTGAGCAGGCCGCCCGTCTGCGCGCTGAAGGCGGCGATGGCGGCAGCGATCTCGCCCTCGTAGAAGGCGCGCACCCCCTCGCGGGCCAGCAGGCGCAGCGTGCGGGCGTGATCGGGGGCATAGAAGCGCTCGCCGGCCCGTGGGGCGCGCCCGGCGGGGGCAAAGGTCTCGAGGAAGGCGGCGAACTCGGGGCCCTCGCGGCTCAGAGCGGCGGCCACGCCCTGCTGCCAGAAGTGGCTAACGAGCGGGGCGACTGGTGCGCCGCCGGCGGCATAGGCAATCGCCGGGCCGAAGACCTGCTCCAGGGGCAGCGTGCCGAAGCGGGCGTGCATATCGCCCCAGAGCTGCACGACGCCGGGCACCGTCACCGGCAGCCAGCCATAGGCGGGCACATGGGTATGGCCGGCCCGCTGCAGCGCCTCGACGCTCAGCGCGGCGGGGGCGCGGCCCGAGCCGTTGATGCCGTGCAGCGTTGCCCCGTCCCAGATCAGAGCGAACCCATCGCCGCCGAGCCCGTTGGAGGTCGGCTCGAGCACGGTAAGGCAGGCCGCCGCGGCGATCGCGGCATCGACCGCCGTGCCCCCGGCCTGGAGCATGGCCAGACCGGCCTGCGAGGCGAGCGGGTGAGAGGTGGCGACCACGCCATTGGCCGCGATCAGGGGCACACGGCGCGCGGCGTAAGGAAAACTCAGCAGATCGTGCTGCACGCATCCTCCGCGGGCAAAACCAGCGAGACATCACATGGTATAGCTGGAATTATGCCACAGATCGGCGGCCTCCGACGCGCCCCCAGGCGCTACTTGGTAGCGGTCTGCTCTCTGAAGGTGGTAACCTCTTCATCGTTCGCTGGCAGCCTACGGCCTATACTGAGCACAGGACCACTCGCGAACCCTCTGGAGGAGGAGGTACACGATGCGTGTGCGGCAGCATTACGATGAGGAGTTGCAGGCGCTGCACCAGCAGCTCAACGAGTTCGGCGACTTCGCGCTTGCGGCGGTCAATCGTGCCCTGGAGGCGCTGCGCCGGCAGGATCTGGATCTGGCTCGCACGGTGGTTGCGGGCGACGTGCGTGCCAACGAGGCCCAGCACCGCCTCGATGCGCACGCGGTGACGCTGATCGCCACTCAGCAACCGGTTGCGCGCGACCTGCGCAAGATCATGGCCGCCATAGCAGTCGGGAGCGAACTGGAGCGGATCGCTGACTATGCCAAGGGCATTGCGCGCTTCGTCAGCGGTACGGATGGCGCCCCGCCACTCGAGCCGCCCGCGGCGCTGCTGGCGCTCGCCACGGCGGCCACCGAGGTGCTCACGCACGCCATCGCCGCGCTGCGCACCCTGGACGCAGAGGCGGCCAGGGCGATCAATGGCGAAGAAGACCAGGTCGACCGGCTGTACGAGCAGGCGCTCGCTAGCATCGCCGAGGTGCTCGCCACGCACCCGGGTGGGGCGGGGCGCGCTGCCGATCTGCTCTTCATCGCCCACGACTGCGAGCGCATCGCTGACCGCTCGACCAATATTGCCGAGCGGATCATTTACTACGTCAGTGGCGAGACGGTGGAGCTCAACCCGTAGCCGGGCCTGGTGCGATTACCGATGGCGCACTCCCTCGTGGGCGTGGCTGGGTGCGCGGGCCGGAGGCCCGCGTACCCAGGTTCACCAGCAGTAGCGTGTCACGCTGAGCCCTGCGGCTACGATCAGGGTGACAGCACGTGGCGTCCACGCGCGACAACGACTGACGTCTCGTTGTCATCCTAGTTCTCGACACGGTGGAAGGTTTCGGCCATGGGCATGCCGAAGGCTTCGCCGCGCTCGACGGCCCATGCGCGGAGCCGCTCGGCCAGTTCGCTCTGGTCCTCGCCCAGCTGGCTGACGTGGCAGCGCAGCGCGGCTAGCTTGATCTCGAAGGTCTCCGCAATGTCCACAGCGAAGTTCAGATGGGGGGCGCCCATGACGTAGAGCTCGCGCACGCGGCTGGGCGCCAGGCCTTCGGCGAGCAGATCGGGGAAGTCCCACCCGTTCTGGGCGGCAGGGTAGACCGCGGCGATGGTGGCCTCGGCTGCTGCGAGATGATCGGGGTGAAAGCGACCGATCGAGTAGTTCGGAGTCCAGACGCGGTCGGGGGACTGGCAGATGACGCGGTAGGCGCGGGTACGCCGGATCTGGCGCACGATCGCGCGGCGCAGCTCCAGGCTAGGCAGGAGCTGGCCGTCGGGGAAGTCGAGGAAGACCACCTCTTTGATGCCGAGCACCTCGGCGGCGGCACGCTGTTCGTCCTTGCGCGTGCGCGAGATCTGGCGGCGCTCCTCGGGGCCCACGGCGGTGGCGTCATCGGGGCCGCCGGAGCCGCCATCGGTGCAGATCACCAGGGTCACCTCCCAGCCTTCGCGGGCCCATGCTGCGATGGTCGCGCCGCAGCCGAACTCGGCATCATCCGGGTGAGCCACCACCACCAGCACCGTCTGCGGTCGCTCCTCACCTGTACTGGTCATCCGCTCCCTCCTGCATGCCCCAGTTGCTTGCTTCTCTGGTCTTCAGTCTAGCACAGATTGGCAGCGCTGCCCCGCGGTTGTGGTGCATCGCTGAGGCAAAGACCGTCTCCGGCGGTGGGGTATGGGGCGGAGCCGCCCATACGCATCAAGATACGCCCCTGGCAGGGCGATGGCTGCCACGCGACAGGCGAAAATGTCGTTGTGTTTGGGG
>JACAEO010000303.1 GCA_013388805.1 Chloroflexota bacterium | reverse complement strand
GGCCCCCGGGCCGGGGGGCGGGCGGGACGCCCGCGCACCCGGCGTGGGCAAAACGGCGTTTGCCAGCAGGATCGTGCAACGTCTACTACCAAATCCAGTTGGCAGTTCCGCATTGTCGTTGCCGTCATCGCTCATCGTGACGCCGTGTGCGGCAATCTGCAATCCAAAATCTGCAATCGAAAATGGTATACGGTCCCATACGCCCTGGCAGACCCTGCCGGCCAGTAAACGAACCGCTACCCCGGCGCGTCAGCCCTCAACCCCGGCCCCATGCGCCTGCGCTACACTGAGACAGGTGCACTGCGCGCCCGTGGCCAGTTGCATAAGTGATGGTGCGCGCAGCGGCGCCAACCAGACAAAGGAGACGGGCCAATGCCCAGACTCTCGCTCCAGATGCGGGTTGTCGTGGCCTGCAGCGTCGCGGCGGCGATGTGGGCCGTGGGGCTGCTCGCCTGGCGCTTCAGTGGCGCGCCTGCGCCGCTGGTGTTCTTCGGCTACCTGGGCACGGTGCTCGCGCCCGGCATTGCCTACTACCTCGGCCTGCCTGCCCACCGGCGTCTCACGGGTCGCCGGGTGCTGACCGTGGGTCTGGCGGTGGGCATGTTCGCGGCTGCCCTGGCACGGGCGCTATTCCAGCAATCCGTCGTGCAGGTCGAGGGCCTGCTCTTCGAACTGCTGGCCGGGGTCTTCGGCGCGGCTGTGCTGCACTTCCTGATCGCCAAGCTGCTCGGCCCGCTGCTCTTCGGCCGGGTCTACTGCGGCTGGGCCTGCTGGACCGGCATGGTGCTCGATCTGTTGCCCTACCGCATCAGCAAGGGGCGGCTGAGCGGCGCCTGGCGCTGGCTGCCCTACGCTCACCTGGCGGCGAGCGTGGCCCTGGTCGTGACGCTGACCCTCGGCTTCGGCTATGTGCCCGGCCCCGCGGGGGCGCTGGCCTGGTTCCTCGGCGGGAGCGCGCTCTACTACGCGCTCGGCATCGGGCTGGCCCTCTGGCTCAAGGACAACCGCGCCTTCTGTAAGTATGCCTGCCCGGCGGGTCTGCTCGCCAGACCTGCGGCTCGCTACAGTCTCGTCAAGGTGGCCGGCAACCCCGAGAAGTGCAATGGCCACGCCGAATGCATCGCGGTCTGCCCGATGGATATCCGCATCATCGACTACACACGCCTGCACCTGCGCGTGCTCTCCAGCGACTGCATCCTCTGCCAGAACTGCATCAACGTCTGCCCCGACGGTGCGCTGAGCCTGAGCCTCGGGGTCGAGGCCCACGGCATTGAGTTGCTGCGCCTGCGCTGAGGCGGGGTGATACCAGGTGTCATTGGCAATCCCGCATGGTCCCGCTCATCTCCACAGCGCTACAGCTCCACGCAGGGCTTTGTAGCGCTGTAGCGCTGTGGAGGTGTGGAGTTGAGCCAATGCGCTGCCATCAAGCAGAATCGGTATGACCCGCTCACGCGTTCCGACCAGATTGTCAGGTGGCCCCTGTGCTATACTGGCCGCGATCATCCGCGCTGGCACAGGATCCGTATGCCGTTGATCTCCACTGAAGATACGAAGCTTGCGCTCGAGCCCATTCGCCCGCTGTACCCCTTTCGCACGCAGCGTTTCGCGCTGCCTGGCGGCGCGCTCAGCTACGTCGACGAGGGTGATGGCCCTCCGGTGGTGTTGCTCCACGGCAACCCCACCTGGTCCTTCTACTACCGCCGGCTGATCGGCGGGCTGCGCCGCGCCCATCGCGTGATCGTGCCCGACCATATGGGCTGTGGCCTCTCGGATAAGCCGCAGGACTATCCGTATACCCTCCAGACCCACATCGACAATCTCACGCGCCTGCTCGCCCACCTGGATCTCGGCCCCGTTGACCTGGTGGTCCACGACTGGGGCGGGCCGATCGGCATGGGCTGGGCCACACGCCACCCCGAGCTGGTGCGGCGCATCGTGGTGTTGAACACGGCGGCCTTCCTCTCGCCGCGCCTGCCGCTGCGCATCGCGGTCTGTCGCTACCCGCTGGTCGGCGACCTGATCGTGCGCGGGCTGAATGGCTTTGTGCTGGGTGGGACCGTTATGGCCGTGGTCCACCCGCTGGCCCCCGAGGTGCGCTACGGCTACCTGCTGCCCTATGGCAACTGGCACGACCGGGTCGCCATCCAGCGTTTTGTGCGCGATATCCCGATGCATCCCGGCCATCCGACCTGGGCGGTGGTCGATGGCATCGACCGCGAGCTTGTCACGCTGCGCAATCACCCGATGCTGATCCTCTGGGGTGGCCAGGACTGGTGTTTCACCGACCACTTTCTCGCTGGCTGGCTGCAGCGCTTCCCCGCGGCCGAGGCGCTGCGCTTCGACGATGCTGGACACTACGTGCTCGAAGACGCCCACGAAGCGATCGTGCCGCGTGTGGCCCGATTTCTGAGCTAGAGGCGCAACCGTGTGCGGCGATAAGAGGTATCAATGACCGCGACAGAGACCACGCTGGCCACCGCTGGCATTGCCGGGGCCAACATTGCCCGCTACTTACCCCACATGGCCCGCGAGCGCCCCGATCAGACCGCCGTGGTCACCGGGGCTGGCCACGACCGCGCCGGCCAGCCGATCTACCGGCGGCTCAGCTTCGCCGAGCTCGACCGGGTGAGTGATCGTTACGCCTGGGGGCTGCGTGCGGTGGGCATTGGCCCCGGCACACGCGTGCTCTCGATGGTGCCTGCCGGCATCCCGCTGATCAGCCTGACCTTTGCGCTCATGAAGGTCGGCGCAGTGCCCATCCTGATCGACCCGGCCATGGGGCGGCGCAACCTGGCCCAGTGCATCGCGGAGTGCGCCCCCGAGGCGCTGATCGGGGTGCCGCGCGCCCACCTCGCCGGTATGGTCTTTCGCCGCGCCTTCCGCAGCGTGCGGCGCCGGGTCACGGTCGGCTCGCGCTTCATCCCACTGGGCGACGTGAACCTGGCCGACTTGAGCGTGCCGATCGCCACGCCCTACCCCCTTGAGCCTGTCGGCCCCGATGCGCCGGCGGCGATCATCTTCACAACCGGCAGCACCGGCGTGCCAAAGGGCGTGCTCTACAGCCACGCGATGTTCGACGCCCAGGTGCGGCTGCTGCGCGCGCTCTTCGGTATCGAGCCCGGCGAGGTGGAGATGCCCGCCTTTCCGCTCTTCGCACTCTTTAATGTGGCGCTCGGCTGCACCTCGGCCATCCCGCCGATCGACCCGACCCGCCCCGCCAGCTGCGATCCCGCGGCCGTGGTGGCCTTTATGCAGGACCAGGTCGTGACCTCGACCTTCGGCTCGCCGGCGATCTGGGAGCGGGTAAGCGCCTTCTGTCTGGAGCGGGGCATCACGCTGCCGCACCTGCGCCGGGTGCTCATGGCCGGGGCGCCGGTGCCCGCCGGGCTGCACGAGCGCTTCCGCCGCATTCTCGCCCCGCAGGCCGATACCCACACGCCCTACGGCGCTACCGAAGCCTTGCCGATCGCCTCGATCAGCGGGCGTGAGGTGCTCGCCGCCATCGCCGAACGCGGCGCCGACCCCGCCGCCGGCACCTGTGTTGGTCGCGCCGTGCCCGAGGTGCGCATCCGTATCATCCCGATCAGCGATGAGCCGATCGCGCGCTGGGACGCTGCGCTCGCGCTCCCGCCCTTCCAGGTGGGCGAGATCTGTGTCAGCGGGCCGGCGGTGACCCGAACCTACATCAATCGTCCCGCAGCCACTGCACGGGCCAAGATCAGCGACGGCGACGGGATCTGGCATCGGATGGGCGACCTGGGCTACCTCGACGACCTGGGCCGGCTCTGGTTCTACGGGCGCAAGAGCCATCGGGTCGAGACGGCCAGTGGCCCGCGCTACACCGAGCCGGTGTAACTGGTCTTCAACCAGCACCCCGCGGTGGCCCGCAGCGCCCTGGTCGGCGTTGGCCCGCCGGGCGCCCAGCGCGCAGTGGTGATCGTCGAGCCGCGCGAGCGCCGGCTGCTCCGCGATGGCGCGGCCCGCACCCGCCTGGTTGAGGAACTGCGCGCGCTGGGCGCCCGCCACGCCGTCACGGCCGGCATCAGCACGTTCCTCGTCCACCCCGCCTTCCCGGTCGACATCCGCCACAACGCGAAGATCTTCCGTGAGCAACTCGCCGTCTGGGCCGCTCGCCAACTCCGATAGGCATAGCTATGCTTGCGCTCGTCACCGGCGGCAATGGCTTCATCGGCCGCTACATCGTCGAGATGCTGCTCGCCCGCGGCGACCGGGTGCGGGTGGTGGGGCGGGGCGCCTACCCGGAACTGGCCGCCCTCGGGGTCGAGTGTGTGCGTGTGGATCTCTCGACGCCTGACGCCAATGTCCCGCTGGCCGGCGCCATGCGCGCGGTCGAGGTGGTCTTCCATGTCGCGGCGAAGGCGGGCGTCTGGGGGCCCTTCGACGACTACTATCGCGCCAACGTCTCCGCCACCCAACGAGTGGTGCGGGCCGCGGAGCGCGCCGGCGTGCCCCGGCTGGTCTATACCTCGTCGCCCTCGGTGGTCTTTGGCGAAGAAGATGTGGAGGGGGCCGACGAGTCGTTGCCGTACCCCGCGCGCTATCTGAGCCCCTACCAGCACACCAAGGCACTGGCCGAGCGCTTCGTGCTGGCCCGCGAGGCGATCGCCACCACGGCGATCCGCCCGCCACTCGTCTGGGGCCCGCGCGACCCGCATCTCTTTCCGCGCATCCTGGCCCGCGCCCGCGCCGGGCGACTGATCCAGATTGGCCCGGGCACGAACAAGGTGGATGTGACCTACGTGGAGAACTGTGCCGAGGCCCATCTGCTGGCCGCCGACCGGCTCGGCGAGCAGTCACCGCTGCGGGGGCGAGCCTATTTCATCGGCCAGGAGCAGCCGGTGAACCTCTGGGCGTTCATCAACGAGGTCGTGACCCGGGCAGGCTACAAGCCGGTGCGGCGCACGATCTCGCTGCAGCGCGCGCTGTGGCTGGCCAGCCTGCTGGAGCGGGTCTACGGCGGGCTGGGGGTGCGCGCCGAGCCGCCACTGACGCGGCTCACCGCGGTGCAACTGGCCCGCTCGCGCTGGTTCGACCTGAGCGCGGCCCGGCGCGACCTTGGCTATGGCCCGCGCATCAGCACCGAGGAGGGGCTGCAGCGCACGCTGGCCAACCTGGGCCGGGCGTAAGACGCTGCGTGGAGCTTATTAGCGCATTTGACTGCTTGACAGGGTGCACGGCTCCATGGTATGCTCCACCCAATGAACACGTTGTAAGGGTTGCACAATTTATGGGCGCTCGATTTGTGAATATCCTCCTCCTTAGCGGCCTCGTACTCCTCCTTATTGGGTGGAGCAATAGTCGTTAAGGGAGGGGACGCCGAGCCCCAGCAGCCTGAGCGAGACTGAACCTCCCGAGCCAGCGCCGGGGGGTTTTTTCGTAGCCTGATTACACGCCTGGAGTGGGAGACGCCTGGTATGGAGCAGCGTATCGGCCGCATCATTGGTGACCTGCTGGCCCGGCTCGGCAGCCTGCGCCTCCAGCCCGCGCCTGTCCCCGTCCGCGTGCGGCGCTAACGCCAGGGCTATCCACCGCCGCACCATCCGCGCAGCGCCCCGCGCGGGTGCAGGCCCACAGCGACGTGGGCAGCGGCGCACCGCCTCATCGACGTGGCATCCGTCGGTCGGTTGTCCCAGGGAACACGTTCCAGCAACAGGATACTGCAGGTCCAGTCTCTCTCTGGCAGCGCGAGCAGCCACGGGCTGTGACGCCCAACCTCGTGTTGCCACCAGCCGCGCGATGAGGAGGACGTATGTCCGAGACACGAACCGGCGCCCAGATCATGTGTGAGGCGCTTATCCGCGAGGGCGTCGAGGTGATGTTTGGCATCCCCGGCGGCGCGATTATGCCGTTCTACTACGCGATGTGGGAGTATCGCGACCAGCTGCGCCACGTGCTCTGTCGCCACGAGCAGGGCGCCGGCCATGCCGCGGAGGGCTATGCGCGCGCCACCGGCCGGCTCGGCGTCTGCATCGGGACCAGTGGCCCCGGGGTGACCAACCTTGTGACCCCGATCGCCGACGCGATGATGGATAGCACGCCCATCCTCGCCATCTGTGGCCAGGTGGGTAGCCACGTCCTGGGCAAAGATGCCTTCCAGGAGACCGACATCACCGGCATCACCATGCCGATCACCAAACACAACTACCTGGTGAAGGATGTCAACGACCTGGCCTACGTCTTCAAAGAGGCCATCCATATCGCCACCACCGGCCGCCCCGGCCCTGTGCTGATCGACATCACTAAGGACGCGATGCAGAAGGCCACCGTGCCCAACTGGGACCAGAAGCTCAATCTCCCCGGCTACAAGCCGACCTATGCCCCCAACCGCAAGCAGGTGCGCGAGGCGATCAAGCTGCTGCTCTCGGCGCAGAAGCCGCTGATCATTGCCGGCAATGGCGTGATCATGGCCGGCGCCAGCGAGGAACTGCGCCACTTCGCCGAGCAACTGCGCATCCCCGTGATCACCACCCTCCACGGCATCGGCTCCTTCCCCGAGGATCACCCGCTCAGCCTGGGCATGCCCGGGATGCACGGCTGGGTGCATTGCAACCGCGCCATCCAGGAGTGCGATGTGCTCTTCAACATCGGTGGCCGCTTCGATGACCGTGTCACCGGCAAGGCCAGCACCTTCGCCCCCAACGCCCGCGTCATCCACGTGGACATCGATCCCTCGGAGATCGGCAAGAATGTCAAGGTGGCGGTGCCGATTGTCGGCGATGCCCGCCTGACGCTGCAGGCGCTGCTCGAGGAGTTGCCCGAGCGTGAGGCGCTGGCCGAGTTGCACGCCCACGCCTCCGACTGGATGGAGCATATCCGCGATATGCAGGATAAGCACCAGGGCAAGCAGCAGTACGTCAACCGGGCCAACACCGAGCATATGGCCCTGCCGCCCCACGATGTCTATGAGAAGCTCAATCGCGCGCTGGCCCTCCGCGGCAACTACCGCGTGGTCACCGACGTGGGCCAGCACCAGATGTGGGCCGCGCAGTTGCTCGACTGGAACGCCGGCCCGCGTACCCATATCACCTCCGGCGGCGCGGGTACCATGGGCTTCGCCGTACCCGCCTCGCTCGGGGTGGCCATCGCGCATCCCAACGATACGATCTGGGCCATCGTGGGTGATGGTGGCTTCCAGATGACCAACCAGGAGATGGCGACGATCATGCAGGAGGGGATCAAGAATATCAAGGTCGCCGTGATCAACAATGGCTACCTGGGCATGGTGCGCCAGTGGCAGGAACTGTTCGAGAACAAGCGCTACAGCGGTACGCCGCTCTCCGGTCCCAATTTCGCCCGGCTGGCCGAGGCCTATGGCTGGAAGGGCCTCACCGTTGAGCATGCCGACCAGGTGCAGGCCGCGATCGACGAGGCCCACGCGACCGATGGTCCGGTGCTGGTCGACTTCCGCGTCGAGCGCGAGGTCAATGTCTTTCCGATGGTGCCCCAGAACAAGTCGATCGGCGAGATGATCATCACCGAGGCGGATGCGTAGTACCGGGTAAAGGAACGAAACCCATGCGTAAACACACGATCGTCGCCCTCGTCCAGGATCGCCCCGGTGTGCTCAGCCGGGTGGCCGGCCTGGTGCGCCGCCGCGGCTACAACATCGAGAGCCTGGCCGTCGGCCATAGCGAACAGCCCGGCGTGAGCCGCATGACCATCGTCGTCGAGTCGGATCACGTGGAGCAGGTGGTGAAGCAACTCTACCGCCTGATCGAGGTGATCAAGGTCTCCGATGTCACCACTGACCCGACCGTCGAGCGCGAGATGGTGGTGCTCAAGCTCCACGCTCCGGCCGCCGCCCGCCACGAGGTCGTCTCGATGTGCGGCGTCTTTGACGCGAAGATCGTCGATGTGGGCACCAGCACAATGATCGTCGAGATGACCGGCACGCCGGCCAAGGTGGAGAACTTCATCGAGGTGGTGCGCCCCTACGGGATCAAGGAGATGATGCGCACCGGGCGCATCGCCATGGTGCGCGGCGCCCGCGGCCACAACGCCAGCGAGTATGTGGAGAGCGCCGGCCCCAACGGCGCCACGGTACCGACCCTCAACTGATCGGCAGGCACGGCGGGCGGAGCAGACGTTCCGCCCTTCGTTATCGTTAGTGATCCCGACGCGGATCGTATGGGCGTGGCAGCGCAGCACCGCCGCCTGCCGCGTCACCACGGAGAACGACCACCGATGGCAGAGCTGTTCTACGACAAGCAGGCCGACCTCGAGCGCCTCAAGCATAAGCCGATCGCGATCATTGGCTTCGGGAGCCAGGGCCATGCCCACGCGCGCAATCTTGCCGATAGCGGCCTCGATGTGCGCGTCGGGCTCTACCCCGGCTCGAAGAGTTGGGCCAGGGTCGAGGAGGCCGGCCTGCGACCGCTGCCGGTCGCCGATGCGGCCCGCGAGGCCCAGATCGTCATGATCCTCACCCCCGACATTGGCCAGGCTGATATCTACCGCGACCATATCGCCGCCCACATGACGCCCGGCAAGACGCTGATGTTCGCCCACGGCTTCAACATCCGCTTCGGCCAGATCCTGCCGCCCCCCGGCATCGATGTGAGTATGGTGGCGCCCAAGGCCCCCGGCCACCGGGTGCGCGAGGTCTACACCCAGGGCGGCGGCGTGCCCGCCCTGGTGGCCGTGCAGCAGGACGCCACCGGTGGCGCCTTCGAAGATGCCCTGGCCTATGCGAAGGGCCTGGGCTGCACCCGTGCCGGTGTGCTCAAGACGACCTTCGCCGAGGAGACCGAAACCGACCTCTTTGGCGAGCAGGTGGTGCTCTGCGGCGGTGTGTCGGCCCTGGTCAAGGCGGCCTTCGAGACCCTGGTGGAGGCCGGCTACCAGCCCGAGGTGGCCTACTTCGAGTGTATGCACGAGTTGAAGCTGATCGTGGACCTGTTCTACCAGGGCGGGCTCAACTACATGCGCTACTCCGTGAGCGATACTGCCGAGTGGGGCGACTATACCGCCGGGCCCAAGATCATCACCCCGGAGACGCGCGCCGCCATGAAGCAGATCCTCACCGATATCCAGTCGGGCGCCTTCGCCGAGGACTGGATCGACGAGAACCACAATGGTCGTCCGCGCTTCAATGCCTATCGCAAGGCCGATATCGAGCACCCGATCGAGAAGATCGGCCTGGAGTTGCGCCGCATGATGCCCTTCGTTCATCCGCGCGAGGTGACGCCTGGATCGGGCGGTGCGTAGGATCACAGAGGAGACGGAAGCACCATGGAGTCCCACGTAGGCCACGTACGCATCTTCGATACGACGCTGCGCGATGGTGAGCAGGCCCCCGGCTGTACTATGACCCTGGAGGAGAAGCTGGAGGTGGCCCGCCAGCTGGCGCGCCTTAATGTCGATATCATCGAGGCCGGTTTCCCGGCTGCCTCGCCTGGCGACTGGGCCGCTGTTCACGAGATCGCCCGCGAGGTCGGCACCGCCGATGGCCCGGTGATCGCTGCGCTGGCCCGGGCCAACCGCGATGACATCGAGAAGGCCTGGTCGGCCATCCAGCCTGCGGTCAAGAAGCGCATCCATACCTTCATGTCTACCTCGGACATCCATCTCGAGCACCAGTTCCGCAAGACCCGCGCCGAGGCGCTGGCCATCATCCGCGAGATGGTGACCTACGCCCGCTCGCTCTGTGAGGATGTGGAGTTCTCGCCGATGGATGCCGGGCGCAGCGATCCTGTGTTCCTGCGCGAGGCCGTTGCGGTCGCGGTTGCGGCGGGCGCCACGACGCTGAACATCCCCGATACGGTCGGCTATCTCACCCCCGACGAGTACGGCGCGATGATCCGCGATCTCTACGAGCATGTCCCCGGGATCGAGGCCTGCGTGCTCTCGACCCACTGCCACGACGATCTGGGCGTCGCGGTGGCCAACTCGCTGGCCGGGGTGCGCAACGGCGCCCGCCAGGTTGAATGCACGATTAACGGCATCGGCGAGCGGGCCGGCAATGCCTCGCTCGAAGAGGTGGTCATGGCCATCCATACCCGTGGTCAATTCTACGGCGTGCGTACCCAGATCAATACCCGCGAACTCGCCCGCACCTCTCGGCTGGTCTCGAGTTTTATTGGCGTGCCCGTGCCGCCCAACAAGGCGATCGTCGGCGCCAACGCCTTCGCCCACGAGTCAGGCATCCACCAGGACGGCGTCTTGAAGCATCGCCAGACCTACGAGATCATGAGCGCCGAGACGGTGGGTCTCGATGGCAATGAGCTGGTCCTGGGCAAGCACTCAGGGCGCCACGCCTTCCGCACCAAGCTCCACGCCATGGGCGTCGAGCTGGAGAGCGATGAGGAGTTCCAGCACCTCTTTGAGCGCTTCAAGGACCTCTGCGACCGCAAGAAGCGGGTGGACGACCGCGACATTCTCGCACTCGTCACCGGCGAGTTGCAGCACACCCCCGAGATCTACAAGCTCGATCTGGTGCAGTACAGCTCCGGTCTGGGCATGATCCCCACCGCGACGGTGCGCCTGATCGGCCCTGAGGGCCAGGTCTGGATCAACAGCGACACCGGCACCGGTCCGGTCGATGCGATCTACAAAGCGATCAACCGGATCGTCGAGCGCCCCAACGAGTTGCTGGAGTTCTCGATCAACGCGATCACCGAGGGGCTGGACGCGGTGGCCGAGGTGACGGTGCGCATCCGTGAGCAGGGGGGTGTTGCCGAAGACGCGGCTGCCGATATGGGCGCCAGTACCAGCACGGCCACCGTGCTGAGCGGCAAGCGGATCGCCCAGCAGATCTTCAGTGGCTACGGCGTGCATACCGACACCATCGTCGCGGCGGCCCACGCCTACATGGCCGCGCTCAACAAGATGCTCGCCGCGCGCCAGGAGCGGATCAAAGCCGAGGCGGTGGCCTATGCCGCCGGCTACGGCACCGATTGAGCATGACGACGATCGCCTATCTCGGCCCCGCCGGCACGTTCAGCGAGGAGGCGGCCCTGGCCTACGCCGGGGCCGCTCCCGACACGGTGTTGCTGCCACTGGCCAGCATCCCCGCCGTGGTGACCGCCATCGAAACGGACGCGGCCACCGTCGGTATCCTGCCGATTGAGAACCTGCTTGAGGGGAGCGTCAACTACACGCTCGACCTGCTCATCCATGAGACGAGCTTGCAGATCGCCGGCGAGATCGTTATTCCGATCCGCCAGTACCTCGCGGCGCGCCCGGGGCTCCGCCTGCCCGAGGCCCGGGTGCTCTACGCCCACCCGCAGAGCCTGGGCCAGTGCCGCAAGTTCGTGGAGCGCTGTCTGCCCGGCGTCGCCACGGTGGCCTCGCTCTCCAACAGCGCCGCGCTTGCCGAGGCGCTCGCCGATGAACGCGCCGCAGTGGCGATCACCACCCGGCGCGCCGCCGAGCTCAGCGGGGCTACCATCCTTGCCCGCGATATCGCCGATAACCTGAACAACGTGACCCGCTTCGTCGTGCTGGCCCAGCACGACGCACCACCGACCGGCGATGACAAGACCAGCTTCTGCTTCGCCTTCGACGAGGACCGCGCGGGGACCCTCGTTGGCGCGCTCCACGAGCTCGCCGAGGAGCAGATCAACATGACCAAGCTCGAGTCGCGGCCCTCACGGGCCGTGCTCGGCAAGTATATCTTCCTGGTCGATATTAACGGTCATCGTGAGGAGGCGCACGTCCTGCGCGCGCTGGGCCGCATCCGTGCCAGGACCGGCATGCTCAAGGTGTTCGGCAGCTACCCCCGCTGGAAGGGTTAAGCCTGGTGAAGCCATTCATGGCGATGAGGGAGGGGGATCCGGCAGCGGCCTGGCGCAACGACGCGCCGCCGCGGCCCGCCATCGGCACGGTTTGCTGATCGCCGCCGGTTCGCTTGTCGTCGGCTACGCAACGACCAGACGGAGACATCACCGTGCAGATCCTGCTCTATGATACGACCCTGCGTGATGGCACCCAGCGTGAGGGTCTCGCGCTCTCCTGTGAGGATAAGCTCAAGATCGCCCGTGTGCTCGATGAGCTCGGGGTGCACTACATCGAGGGCGGCTGGCCCGGCTCCAACCCCAAGGATGCCGAGTTCTTCCAACGGGTTGGCGGGCTGGGCCTGCGCCATGCCCGGGTCAGCGCCTTCGGCGCCACCCGTCGCGCCGGCGTCCGCTGTGAGGACGATGCGAATATTCGCGCCCTGGTGGCGGCCGCCCCGCCGGTTGTGACCCTGGTCGGCAAGAGCTCGGTGCTCCACGTGGAGCAGGTGCTCGAGACAACCTGCGCCGAGAACCTGGCGATGATCGCCGACTCGGTGGCCTCCTTCAAGGCGCTGGGCAAAGAAGTGGTCTACGACGCCGAGCACTTCTTCGACGGCTACAAGCTCGACGCGGACTACACCCTCGCCACGCTGGCGGCTGCCGCCGGGGCCGGCGCCGACTGCCTGGTGCTCTGCGATACCAACGGCGGCGCGCTGCCGGGCGAGGTGGCGGCAATTGTGCGGGCTGTGCGCGAGCGCCTGGGGGCGGGTGGCCCGCAACTGGGCATCCACACCCACAACGATGGCGGCCTGGCCCTGGCGAACGCCATGGCCGCGGTGGAGGCGGGCGTAGTGCAGGTCCAGGGCACGATCAACGGCTATGGCGAGCGCTGCGGCAACATGGACCTCATCCCGCTGATCGCCAACCTGCAGCTCAAGCTCGGCTATCACTGTGTGGCCCCCGAACAGCTGCGCCGGCTGTCCGAGGTGGCCCACGTCGTCGCGGCGGTGGCCAATCTCAACCCCGACAACCACGCGCCCTACGTCGGGCGCAGCGCCTTCGCCCATAAGGGCGGCATCCACGTCGCGGCGATCGAGAAGGTCGAGTCGAGCTATCAGCACATCGACCCGGCGCTGGTCGGCAATCAGAAGCGCGTGGTGGTGAGCGAGCTGTCGGGACGTGGCAATGTGCGCATGCGCGCCGACGAGCTCGGCTTGCGCCTCAACGGCGCCGAGGGCGGGCTGGTCCAGCGGATCAAGCAACTCGAGCACCGGGGCTTCCAGTTCGAGGCTGCCGAGGGCAGCTTCGAGATGCTGGTGCGCCGCAGCGCGGCGGGCTATGTGCCACCCTTTGCGTTGCTCGACTTCACCGTGATCGTCGAGAAACGCGGCGACCACGAGATCGCCTCGCAGGCGATGGTCAAGGTGCGCGTCGGCGAGCAGTTGATGCACACCTCAGCCGAGGGCCACGGCCCGGTCAACGCGCTTGACGCCGCGATCCGCAAGGCGCTGCTACCCCACTACCCTGCCCTGGACGAAGTACGTCTGGTAGACTATAAAGTGCGGATCATCGACGCCCACCTGGGGACCGCGGCCACGCCCCAGGTGCTGATCGAGAGCGCCCGGGGCGACGAGCGCTGGTCCACCGTCGGCGCCTCGCAGAACATCATCGAGGCCAGCTACCTGGCCCTCTGGGACAGCCTGGAGCTGCCGCTGCTCCGTGATCGCGAGGCGCGCGAGCGGGCCGCGGTCCGGTGAGGCGCGGGGGCGGCGCGCCCAGGTATGACCGGTTGTGGGGGGGGGGGGGGGGGGGGGGGGGGGGGGG
>JACAEO010000237.1 GCA_013388805.1 Chloroflexota bacterium | reverse complement strand
GCCGAGCTGCGCGCCCGCCAGGAGGCCGCGGCCCAGGCCGACCGCGCCGCCCAGAGCAGCTCGCCGGCCTGCGCGCCGCCGTCGGCGCCGCTGAGGTCCAGCTCCGCGCCGCCCAGCAGCTGCAGGCGGCCCATGGCCAGAGCCTCGAACTGATCGCCCGCCAGCAGGCCGAGCTCGACCAGGCCGCCGCCAGCCTCGAAGCTGAGCGCGCGGAGCTCAGCGCCGAGCACGAGCGGCGCGCAGCCGACCACGCCGCCCTGCTCGCCGCGATCGACGCCCTGCGCGCACAGATCGACCCCGCTGAGGCCGGGCTGCGCGCGGAGGAAGCCCGCCTGAGTGCCCTGGAGCTGCGCGAGCGCGAGACCACCGCCGCCCTGCTGGAGTGCGAGGGCGCCCACGGGCGCGCCGCCCTCGAAGCCCAGCGCGCCGCCGATCGCCAGGAGGCGCTCATCGAGCGCGCCGCCGCCGATGGGGTCGCTGTGCTGACCGCCGGCGCCGCGCCGCCGGTGGATGGAGCGCCGGACGAGCCAGCCGCACTCAGCGCCGCAATCGACGCGCTCAAGACCAGAATGCTCCGCCTCGGCGCGGTCAATCCGCTGGCTCTCGAGGAGTACGACGAGACCGCCGAGCGCCAGCGCTTCCTGAGCAGCCAGCTCGAAGACCTGCGCGAGGCCGGGGCGACCCTGCTGGAGCTGATCGGCGAGCTCGACCAGGCTATGAACAGCCGCTTCACCGCCACCTTCAACGCGGTGGCCGTCGAGTTCGAGCGCAGCTTCAGCGCGCTCTTTGGCGGTGGCTCGGCAAAGCTCGTGCTCACCGGCGCGCCGGAGGGCAACGGCGAGGCGCCCGACGATGGCGAGCCCGCGCCGGCCGGCGCGCGTGCCCAGGGCATCGAGATCATCGTCCGTCCCCCCGGCAAGAAGCAGCAGAACATCTCGTTGCTCTCGGGCGGCGAGCGGGCGCTCACCGCCGCGGCGCTGCTCTTCGCCATCCTCAGCGTCAACCCCAGCCCCTTCTGCATCCTCGACGAAACCGACGCCGCCCTCGACGAGTCCAACGTCGGCCGCTTCGGCGACGCACTGCGCCGGCTCACCGCCCAGACCCAGTTCATCCTGATCACCCACAACCGCGGCACGATTGAGGTCGCCGACACGCTCTATGGCGTCAGCATGAGCGACGACGGCAGCTCGAAGACCATCTCGCTGCGGATCGAAAGCTACGTGAGCGCGCCCTCGTAGGGCCGAAGCACCGGTTCCGCCAGCGCTTCGGCCCTGCAAGGGCAACAACCGCAGCCGATGCACATTCCTGAGCTTCACGGTTGTCTTACTCAGGTACTTGACAACTCCCGCCCCGGTCTGCTATCATCAGGCCAGCACACGAACAACCAGACGCGCAGCTCATCCAGAGCGGTGGAGGGAACGGCCCTGTGAAACCGCGGCAACCGCTGGGAGCATCACGTGACAATGTCGTCGCTGTTCGATGCCCAGTACGGTGCCAATTCCGTCAGTAAAGATCTGGAAGATGAGCGGCACGCCCTGCCGATCCATAATCTGAATCGCTAGTGTCTGCCCTCATCGAGCACCGATGAGGGTTTTTTCGTTGCCCTGAGCCAGGTCCGGTGCGCGCCCGGCCGGCCGCAGAGCATCCCGAGTTGACCTGACAATCATAAGGAGCGCACCCCCTATGACCGACGCCCCGCAGTTTACTGGCTTCGAGACCCTGGCCCTCCACGGCGGGCAACGGCCCGACCCGACCACGGGCGCCCGCGCCGTGCCGATCTACCAGACCACCTCGTACCAGTTCCAGGACACCGACCACGCCGCGCGGCTGTTCGGGCTCCAGGAGTTCGGGAACATCTACACCCGGATCATGAACCCGACCACCGATGTCTTCGAGCAGCGCATCGCCGCGCTCGAGGGCGGCGTCGGCGCCCTGGCCCTCGCCTCGGGGCAGGCCGCCGAGACCCTGGCCATCCTCAACCTCGCCGGCGCCGGCGACAATATCGTTGCCTCGTCCGATCTCTACGGCGGCACCTACAACCTCTTCCGCCATACCCTGCCGAAGATCGGCATCACTACCCGCTTCGTCGACGGCCGCGATATCGAGGGCTTCCGCAACGCCATCGACGGCCGCACGAAGGCCTTCTTCCTCGAACTGGTCGGCAATCCTAAACTCGATGTGCTCGATCTGGAGCGCATCGCCGCCGTGGCCCACGAGCAGGGCGTCGCCGTGATTGTCGATGCAACCACCGTGACCCCCTACCTCTGGCAGCCGCTCAAGCACGGCGCCGATATCGTGATCCATTCTGCGACCAAGTATATCGGCGGCCACGGCACCAGCATCGGCGGCGTGATCGTCGACGGCGGCAGCTTCGACTGGACCAACGGCCGCTACCCGGAGTTCACCGAGCCCGACCCGAGCTACCACGGCCTGGTCTACACCCAGGCCCTGGGCAACCTGGCCTATATCATCAAGGTCCGCGTGCAGGGGCTGCGCGACATCGGCGCCGCGATCAGCCCCTTCAACTCGTTCCTGCTGCTCCAGGGCCTCGAGACGCTGCCGCTGCGCATGGAGCGCCACAGCCAGAACGCCCTCGCCGTCGCCCGCTATCTCAGCGAGCACCGCAAGGTCGCCTGGGTCAACTACCCCGGCCTGCCTAGCCACCCGAGCTACGCCCTGGCCCAGAAGTACCTGCCCCGGGGCCAGAGCGGCATCCTCGGCTTCGGCATCAAGGGCGGCCGCGCCGCCGGCAAGACGTTCATCGACAGCCTGAAGCTCTTCTCGCACCTCGCTAACATCGGCGACGCCAAGAGCCTGGCCATCCACCCCGCCACCACGACCCACAGCCAGCTCACCCCGGAAGAGCAGGCGCTCACCGGCGTGAGCGACGACTATGTGCGCCTCTCGATCGGCATCGAGACCATCGACGACATCATCGCCGACCTCGAGCAGGCACTGGCACGCGTGTGATTTGAGCTGCGGGCCGGGTGATCCTGCGCGTGGTCACCCGGCCCCCTGAAGGACCACGTCACGAGGGCAAGCCAATGACTGCACTCCAGACAGCATACGTCTCCGAGGGTGTCGGCCTCGTCCATCGCCAGTACCTGACCTGGACCGAGCCGCTGCCGCTCGAGAGCGGCGCCGCGCTGTCGCCAGTGACCCTGGCTTTCGAGACCTACGGCGAGCTCAACCAGGAGCGCAGCAACGCCATTCTGTTGCTGCACGCCCTCTCTGGTGACGCTCACGCCGCTGGCTTCCACAGCCCGGCCGACCGCAAGCCGGGCTGGTGGGACACTATGGTTGGCCCCGGGCGGCCCTTCGACACCGAGCGCTACTACATCATTTGCTCGAATGTCCTCGGCGGCTGCCAGGGCTCCACTGGCCCCGCCAGCCGTGACCCCCATAGCGGGCGGCCCTTCGCCGCCCGGTTTCCGGTGATCACCATCGGCGACATGGTGCGCGCCCAGACGCGGCTGATCGACGCCCTGGGTGTCGAGCGGCTGCTGGCCGTGGCCGGTGGCTCCATGGGCGGCTTCCAGGCGCTCGAGTGGGCCACCAGCTACCCCGCGCGGGTGGGCGGCGCCATCCTGCTCGCCACCAGCGCCCGCTCCAGTGCCCAGACCGTGGCCTGGAACAGCATCGGCCGCCGGGCAATCATGAGCGACCCGCGCTGGCGCGGCGGCAACTACTATGGCCACGAGCCGCCCACCGATGGCCTGGCCGTAGCACGCATGATCGGCCACGTCACCTACCTCAGCGAGCCCTCGCTCGAAGCCAAGTTCGGCCGCCGCTTGCAGGGCGCACAGGAGCCCGCCTTCAGCCTGGAGCGCGAGTTCGCCGTCGAGAGCTACCTCGACTACCAGGGCGAGAGCTTCAACGCCCGCTTCGACGCCAACTCCTACCTCTATATCACCAAGGCCATGGACTACTGGGACCTGCCTGCCCGCTACGGCTCACTCGACGCGGCCATGGCCCGGGTACAGGGCTCAACCCTGCTGCTCTCCTTCAGCAGCGACTGGCTCTACCCCACCGCCGAGTCGCAGGCGATCGCCGACGCCCTCACCCGCCAGGGGCGCCCCGTCGAGCACGTCGACATCCAGAGCAGCGCCGGCCACGACGCCTTCCTGATCGACGTGGAACCGCAACGGCCGATCATCAGCGACTTCCTGGATCAACTCGCCCGCCGCGCCTGAGGTGGAGAGAGCCGATAGCCGATAATACGACAGTTGTCGTTCGTATGCCAGCGTCGCGGTCATTCCGCGTACCTGATGGCCCGGCGACGGGCCATCGCCCCCCATGTCATTCCGAGCGGAGCGCAGCGGAGCGAGGAATCTGGCAGCGCGGTGCGCTGAAGCCCCCGCGCGGCACCGCCAGATTCCTCACTGCGCCTGTGGCGCCGTTCGGAATGACATGAACCATCTGGTTCTGAGGAGAAGCGTGTGGCCCGGCGGCGGGCCATCGCCCCCCATGTCATTCTGAGCGGAGCGCAGCGGAGCGAGGAATCTGGCAGCGCGGTGCGCTGAAGCCCCCGCGCGGCGCGGCCAGATTCCTCACTGCGCCTGCGGCGCCGTTCGGAATGACCCAACGATGGTGCTGCGGAGCGCAGCGAGGAATCTTCCGCCCTCATCCCCCGACGATGCGTAACTCGCGCCCGAAGGTTGTAAGGCTCCGGGCGCCGTCCGCCGTGATCACCACGTCGTCCTCGATGCGCACACCGGTAACCCCGGGCAGGTAGATGCCCGGCTCCACCGTGAAGGTCGTGCCGGGACGCAGCGGCTCATCGTTGCCGGCGACGATGTTCGGCGGCTCGTGGGTCTCGAGGCCGAAGCCGTGGCCAGTGCGGTGAATGAAGTACGGGCCGTAGCCGCCCTGCGTGATCACCGCGCGCGCTGCTGCGTCGATCGCGGCGCCGCTGGCCCCCGGGCGGGCCGCCGCGCGCCCCGCCGCATTCGCGCGCAGCACCAGGTCGTAGATCTGCCGCGCCTCGGGGCCCGGCTCACCCACTGCGACGGTGCGCGTGATGTCGGAGATGTAGCCGCCGTAACGCGCGCCGCAGTCGATGATCACCAGGTCGCCCGGCTGCAGCGCACGCTCGCTATTGCTGTGGTGCGGATTGGCCGCGTTGGGGCCGGAGGCGACAATATTCTCAAAGCTCTCGCCCTCGCCCCCTGCGACGATGATCGCCTCGCTTACGATGCGCGAGAGCGCGCGCTCGGTCATGCCGACGCGGATCTGCGCGATGGTGTGCTGCAGCGCCGTTTCGACGATCTGCACCGCCCGCTCGATCGCGGCCAGTTCCTCGGCGTCTTTCACCATGCGCAGGGCGGCGAGCAGCGGGGTGGCGTCACGGGTCTGCAGGCCGGGGATGGCCGCCTCGAGGGCGCGCAGCTCCATCACGCGCATGGCGGTATGTTCGACGGCCAGGGTGCGGCCGCGCGCGTCGGGGCCGAGGGCGGCCGCGACTGCGGCGGCGAGGGCCGCCGTGGGGCCCTCGGCGTCGCCCCAGGCAAAGTAGCGCATGGGGATGCGCGCGGCCGCCTCGGCCCGCCCGTGCTCCAGGGCCGGGATGACACAGCAGGGCGGCCCGCCGGCGGCGGGGATGAGCACCAGGGTCAGGCGTTTGCCGGGGTGGAAGCTGAGCCCGCTCAGGTAGGCCAGGTTGGCGTCGGGCATCAGCGCCAGCCCGTCGAGCCGGTGGCTGCGCAGGGCCTGGATCACCCGCTCGAGTCGCTGCTGGTCCATTGATGTTCCTCGTGCTATCACTCGACAGCGCCACATCATCGATCTGTGGAGCTGTGGAGCTGTGGAGCTGTGGAGCTGTGGAGCTGTGTGGCGGCTTCGCTCGGTATGACAAACGACGTGCTAGATGCACTATTTACGCCCCCCGCGCGGCCAGTTCCTGGGGCAGCAGGGCGTGGTAGAGGAAGGCGTGGGTCGGCGTGGGCACGCCGGCGGCAGCGCCAAGGCGCACCACCGCGCCGTTCTGCGCCTCCAGTTCCGAGGGCCGGCCCTCCATGATGTCGCGCTGCATCGAGGCGGTCCCCTCGAAGGGCATGGTATCGAGGAAGCGCAGCGTCGCGTCGACCTGTGCCGGCTCGAGCGCCACGCCGCGGGCGTTGGCCACCGCCACCACCTCGTGCAGCGCCGCCTCGGCCATGGCCCGTGTACCGGGCAGCTGCAGCCAGACGCCGATCGGCGCGCGGGTGACCGCGCCAAGGCCGCTCCAGGTGGCGACAAGCATAAACTTCTCCCAGATCGCCACGTGGATGTCGGGCGGGACGATGGCGCCGACATGCGCGGCGCTGAAGGCGGACCGCAGGGCCTCGACCCGGGCGCTGCGCCGATTGTCAAGCTCGCCGAAGATGATCGTCGGCTCGGCCCCGACATGGCGAATGACCCCCGGGGCGGCAATGTAGGCGATGATGCGGCACAATCCGCCGAGCACCCGGGCCGGCCCCAGGGCCGCCGCGAGGATGTCGTGGGCCTCAACGCCATTGAGCAGCGGCAACACCACGGTGGCGGGGCCGATCAGCGGGGCGAGGCTGGCCGCCGCCTCGGCCAGTTGCCAACTCTTCACGCCGACCAGCACCAGGTCGACCGGGCCGATGCTAGCCGGGTCGGCCGTGGCACTGGCGGGCCGGGCCTCAACGTCGCCCTCAGGGCTCACAACTCGCAGCCCGCCCGCGCGGATCGCCTCCAGGTGGGCGCCGCGGGCGATCAGGTGTACCTCGTGGCCGGCCTGGGCCAGCCTGGCCCCGAAGTAGCCGCCGACCCCGCCAACGCCCAGCACCGCGATTCTCATCGGCAGCACCTCACAGCTCGACCCGCAGGCGCAGGTTGGCGAGGCGCAACTCATCGCCCTGTTTGAGCGGTGCGGGCTGGCGCGGGCTCAGGCGGGCCGCGTTGAGGAACGTGCCGTTGGTGCTGTCGAGGTCTTCCACGAAGATCTGGCCGCCCTGCACGAAAAAGCGCGCGTGCCGTCGCCCGACGCCCAGGTCGAGGCCGCCGTGCTCGCTGAGATCGACATCGGGGAAGAAGTTGCTCACTGCGTCGGCCCGGCCCACCAGGGCCTGCGGCGTCGCCGGCAGCGCGATGGTGGCGCCCGAGGGCTGGACCACCAGGCGGGCCGGCGCGAGCGTCGTGCGGGCCGGTGGGAGCGGGGCAGGCGCCGGGGCAGGCTGCGGTGGCGTGACCAGGGGTGGCGTGACCAGCGGCGGCGGCGCGGGGGCCACCGGTTGCGGCGCCGGGTAACTGGGCTGCGGCGGGACGCCGCCGGAGGGCGGCGCGGGAGCGGCGGGCCGGGCCGGGCCGAGCAACGAGGCGCCACAGTTATCGCAGAAGGCCTCACCCGGGATGACCGCCGCACCGCAGGTCGGGCAACTGGTCGGCATCGGCGCGACCCGCCCCGCCACGGGTGCGGCGCCGGCAGGCGGCACCGGGATCGCCGGCGCGACGGGCCGGCCCTGCACCGGCACCGCGACCAGCACTGCCCCGCACTGGTCGCAGAAGCGGGCCGAGGCCGGATTCTCAACCCCACACTGAGGACAGAAGGGCATAGCTTCCCACTCCCAACTGAAACGATGCGCATGCGTGGCGCCGGACGCGCCCTACGGGTTTGACTGCGCGGGCCTGGCGCTTGTTGCAGCGTACTATAGCACCAGAGCTGTTGCAACGTCCAGCACTTCTGGCCCTCACCCCCCCCTTTCAGGGGCAGAGTTTCTGGCGGATGGCGTCCTGATGCGCTGCTTGCCCTCACCCCCCTCCCCCCCTCTCCCAGCCTTGAAAGGGGGGGGATTGAGGTTCAAACTGTCAACCCTTTCGTAGCAGCAGGCACTGGGCAACCGGCCTGGTCCAACCCTCGTCATATGATCACGGGAGACCATTGCCAGCGCACGGAG
>JACAEO010000285.1 GCA_013388805.1 Chloroflexota bacterium | reverse complement strand
GGGGAGGGGGGTGAGGGCAAGCAGCGCATCAGGACGCTATCCGCCAAAAACCCTACACTTGAGAGGGAGGGGGTAGGGGGTGAGGGCAAGCAGCGTAGCAGGACGCCATCCGCCAGAAACTCTACCCCTGAAAGGGCCCTGATCCCGGGATCAGGGCCGGAAGCTGTACCCCAGATCACGTACGCGCACGATATGGTGCGGCTTGAGCGGGTCCTGCTCGATCTTGCGCCGCAGCCGCCCGATGTAGACCGGGACCAGGTTGCTGTCGGTCACATCCTCCAGGCCCCAGACCTTTTGCAGCAGTTGCCGCGAACTGAGCACGCAACTCGCATTCTGGACCAGGTAGTAGAGCAACTGGAACTCGCGCTCGGTGAGGGTCTGCTCGCGGCGGCCGCCGATCACCACCCGGCGCTGGACAGGGTCGAGGTTGAGCGGCCCGACCGTGATCGGGTGGTAGGTCGTATGCACACGCAGATCTTCATCACCATAGCGTCGCATCACCGCCTCGATCCGTGCGAGCAACTCCGTCGGGTTGTAGGGCTTCTGCAGCACATCGTCGGCGCCAAGCTTCAGCGCCCGCACCTTGTCGGCAATCGTGCAGTCTTCCGACAGGAAAATGATCGGGGTGTGATACTGGGAGCGTACCTCGCTGCACAGTTCATATCTCTGCCACTTGAAGCGTCACTGAGCACTTACGCTGGTGTGATACTGGGAGCGTACCTCGCTGCACAGTTCATAGCCACCGATGTCCGGACACTCTTCGTCAAGCAGTAGCAGGTCAACTTTGCCCTGTTTGAGCAAGTGGCGCACACCATGCTCATCAGGCTCGTGATTGGCTGTGTAGCCGACATCCTCAAGTAAGAACCGGGTCATCCGGGCGTGGATCACATCACTGCTGGCGACAAGAATATGCATGGCTCCCCCTTGCCACGAGCTTGCTAACAGCTGTTACATCCCGACTGGCTGTCCTGCGCCGGCCTTGCCTCAATCATGCCAGGCGACAGGCCCGCTCGTTCAGTCTAACCCTGCAATAGTGGCGACGCTGCCAGCTCACACGCGCATCTGTGCTGACCGTGAGCCGTCCCCCGAGCGCTCACCTGAAGACATCTGCCATTGAGCAGACAAAGGCAGTGAAACCCACCCAACTTCGTACTAACCCTTGTCGTTAACGTGTAGCCAGGCGAATGGTTATCGTGGCAGCACCACGTGGTGGATCAGGCAGAATGGAGATACTTGCTCGTTCCGCCTGTAGTACTACGTTACTGTATCCATTACGCTGGTAAAGAATATAATACTGATAAAGGAATGCCTCGTCAATTAAATAATTGTTTAGATTTCCTGACAATCCCTGGGAAGAATGTCCCGGGCACACGATGCGGCCACCCATACGGGAGGCCACCTTTGCCGTGCATGTCGTGCCGGTCAGCGCCGCACGCGCAGCCGCCAGCCGCCCGGCAGGAGTGGTATCATAGCCGCTATGAGCGCCACTCCCCCGCCCGCCGGGCACCCGGTCCGCGTTGCGATGCTCGCCCGTGTCGTCTTTCCGCTGCATGGCTATGGCGGCATCGAGCGCCATGTCTTCCACCTCGTCACCCACCTCACCCGCCTCGGCGCGGCAGTGACGCTCTTTGTCCAGGAGGTCGATCCGCGCCGCCGTAGCGCCGACGATGCCGCCACCCGGGCGATTGTCAATGGGCTCCACGCCGTGGTCTACCTGCGCTATGACTATACCTCGCCGCTCCTACCGCCCAATGGCGTCGTCGGGCGCCAGCTCAACTACCCCTGGTACAGCTGGCAACTCGGCTGCACCGCCGCCGCTGCGGCCCGCCGCGGCGCCTTCGATGTGGTCCATAGCCAGGGGCTCTGCGCCGCTGGCTATGGCTTCATCCGCAGCCGCGACCCGCTGCTGCGCCGCCTGCCTTTTGTCGCCAACCCCCACGGGATGGAGGAGTTCCGTACCCCCGACCGGCGTAAGTGGCTGGCCTACGCCCCCTTCCGCGCACTCTACGCCTATGGCCATCGCCAGGCCGACCGGGCTATCGCCACCGATGCCTGCACCCGCAACGATCTGCCGCGCTACCTCGGCGTCGACCCGCGCCGGGTCGTGGTGATCCCCTCGGCGATCGATCCGGACGAGTGCCTCGGCCTGGTGCGCCCGGAGCTGCGCGCCGCCCTGCGTGCGCGGCTTGGCCTCGCCGGCGCCGACCCGATTCTGCTCAGTGTGGGGCGCCTGGAGCGCAACAAGGGCTTTCACGTGCTGATCGCGGCGCTCGCCCGCCTGGCGCCCACCCTGCCCCCCACCTGGCGCTGGCTGCTCGTTGGCGATGGCACGGAGCGCGCGGCGCTGGAGGCCCAGGCCCAGGCGGCCGGGATCGCCGCCCACGTCGGCTTCGTCGGCCGCCTCGATGACGCTGAGCTCCATAGCCTCTACGAGGAGGTGGATCTGGTGGTCCATCCGACGCTCTACGAGGGCTCGAGCCTGGTCACGCTGGAGGGCATGATCCACCGCAAGCCGCTGGTCGCCTCCGCCGCTGGCGGCATCCCCGACAAGGTCTTCGCCGGGCGCAACGGCTACCTGGTGCAGCCCGGCGACCGCGACGACCTCGCCGCAACGCTGCGCCTCGCGCTGCAGCAGCGCGCCCGTTGGCCGGCCTGGGGCGCCGAGAGCGAGCGCATTGTGCGCACGACCTTCGCCTGGCCGGTCGTGGCCCGGCAGACCCTCGAGCTGTATCGCGAGCTGATGGCGCAGGAGGCAGAAGCCGGTTGACACGCGCCGTCCGTGTGGCGTACGATCCCAGTACGGTGCCGGCTGATCACCCCACCCACGAGGCCGCCGTTGCGTTTGAAGGGCGCCCGGACCCCGAGAGAACTATGCACAAGCCAGAGACCACATCATCCGAGCTCAAGCTGGTCGCCATCGGCGGCGGCGGCGGCGTCAGCCAGGTGCTGCTCGGCGCCCGGCCCTACTTCGGCTCACTCACCGCCGCCATCGCCGTCACCGATACCGGGCGCAGCACCGGCACCGCCCGTGCCATCGCCGCTATGCCCGCCCCCGGCGATGTGCGCAATACCCTGGCGACCCTGGCCGGTGACCCCGACGGGCTGCTGCCCCGCCTGATGCAGCACCGCATCAGCTCGCCCGCCGTGCCCGTTCTCGACGGTATGGCCTTCGGCAATCTGCTGATCGCCGCCCTGACCCAGCTGACCGGCGACTTCGCCGAGGCGGTCGAGGCGGCTGGCCAGCTGCTCGGCTGCACCGCCCGCATCCTGCCGATTTCGACCGTCAATACCCATCTTTGCGCCGAACTGGTTGACGGCAGTGTGGCCGAGAACGAACTGGCCGTGCGCGCGCTGAACAAGGCGCCGATCAGCCGGCTCTACCTGAGCACGCCCGGCGCGCCGGCCAACCCGGCGGTGATCCAGGCCATCCAGCACGCCGATGTGGTGGCGATCGGCCCGGGCAGCTTCTTCACCTCGGTGCTGGCCTCGCTGCTCTTCGACCACGTCACCGAGGCGCTGCGCGAGACACGCGCCACGGTGGTGTTCATCTGCAATACCACGACCCAGCCCGGCCAGACCGATGGCTTCACCATCGCCGACCACGTGCGCCGCCTGGTCGACCTGCTCGGCCCGGGCACGCTCGATGTCGCGCTGATCAGTCGCAGCGAGCATATCGACCGGCAGGTGGCCGCGGAATACGCCGCTGAGGGCCTGCACCTGCTCGAGCCAGATGAGGCCGAACTGGCGCAGATCGCCGCGCTGGGGGTCCAGCCGCTCGTGCGCAACCTGGCCGAGGCGAGTGAGGGCAAACGCACGCTCTGGAACAAGCAGGACACCATCCGCCACGACCCGACGCTGATCGGTATGGCGCTGTGGAAGATCGCCCTCGACCGCGGTATAAGCAACCCATAAGCCCCGGGAACGATCGTGAGGGCCCCGCAAGCGCCGCCTCACTCGCCAACCGGTGACAGTGTGAGACGGCGACCCCGGCGCCTGCCGATGCCGCGGCGATTGCCGCGCTGCTCCGGCAACGGTTTGGCGCCAGTCGTGGAATCAGGGGGCGCAGCAGTGTTGCGCCCCCAGAGGCAGGGGTGTGGGGCCATCAGGTTCCCCACTGTTCGGTCCTACCGACCGAGGCGACTCTTAAGCTCCTCGGTCAGCAGTGGCAGCACCTCGTTCACATCGCCCACCAGGCCAAAGGTGGCGACGCGGAAGATCGGCGCCTCGGGATCCTTGTTGATCGCCACGATGTTGCGGCTGGTGCGCATGCCGGCAAGGTGCTGGATGGCCCCGGACACGCCACAGGCCATATAGAGCTTGGGCGAGACGGTCTTGCCCGTCTGGCCGACCTGATGCTCGTAGGGCACCCAGCCGGCGTCGACGATCGCGCGCGAGGCGCCGTAGGCCCCACCGAGGGTTTCGGCCAGGGCCGGGATGAGCTTGTAGTAGTTGTCCTTGTCGCCAAGGCCGCGCCCGCCAGTGACGATGATCGCCGCGTCGGTGAGGTTCACCGCGCCCGACTTGGGCGCCACGCTGGTCACTTTCGTGCGGATCTCGGCGCCACCGAGCGCGAGGGCCTGCACCGTGCCGGCTGCGCCGCCCGCCTGGGCCTCGGGGAAGCTCTGCTTGCGCGCCAGCGCCACGACCGGCCGGCCGGCGGGGAAGTTGTAGGTGGTGACCACGTTCCCGCCGTGGGAGGGGCGCACCGCGCTGACGGCGCCGCCCTCAACCTTGAGGTCGGTGATGTCGACGGCCAGGCCGGCGTCGAGGTCGGTGGCGAGCGCCGCGCCAAAGTCGCGCATCTGGAAGCTCGCCCCGGCCAGGATCAGCGCGGGCTGGGCGGCAGCCACGGCGACCTTCACGGCCGCCACGTGCCCATCGGTGGTATAGGGCGAGAGGCTCGCATCATCGACCGTGTAGACCGTGTCGGCGCCGAGGGCGGCAGCCTGCTGGGCCACGCCCCCCACGCCGCTGCCAGCCACCACGGCGCTCAGCGGGCCCCCGAGGGCCGCGGCGAGCTCCTTGCCCTTGCCCAGCAACTCCCGCGTGACGGCGGCCAGCCCACCATCAACCTGCTCGATATAGACAAGTACGCCCGGCATAGTTCCCTCCGCTAGATAATCTGGTTTTCCAGCAGCTTGTCGACCAGCTTCTTCACCTTCGCGGCCGCATCGGCGCCGTCGATCACCTCGCCGCCGGGGCGTGGTGGCGGCGGCACCCGTTGCGCGATGGTAGCGGCTGATGTGAGCCCGCTGACCCCAAGGTCCGCCGCCGTCCAGACTGGCGGCTCAACCTTGGCGACCTTCTTGATCTTGAGCAGCGAGGGGTAGCGCGGGTTGTTGATATCCTTGATCACACTCACCACGGCCGGCAGCGGGGCGCTGACCGTCTCGACCACCGTCTCCAGGTGGCGCTCGGCGGTGATCGTCTTGCCGGCGGCGTCCACGTCGAGCACCTTGCCGACGTAGGTGATCTGGGGCCAGCCGAGCGATCGGGCCAGGGCCGGGGCGAAGCCGCCGCTCTCATCGTCGGTGCTATTGCGCCCGGTGAGAATGAGATCCACGTCGCCGAGCTTCTTGATCGCCGCCGCGACCACCCGGGCCGCCGCGATCGTATCGAGGTTGGCGAACGCCGGGTCCTTCAGCAGCAGCGAGTCGGTCGCCCCCATCGCCAGGGCACGGCGCATCTGCTCGATCCACTCATCGGTGCCCATCGACAGCACGGTCAGCTTACCGCCGTGCTTCTCGTTCCAGATAATCCCTTCCTCGATCGCGTACTCGTCGAACAGATTGATGATCTTCTCGATTCCGTCGGCGTTGATGCTCAGATCAGGGTTGATCTTGACCGAGTTGTCCCGCGGGACCTGCTTCATACACACGACGATGTGCATGCCCAAGCTCCTTCGTCGGGGCGCCGCCCGTGCGACACCCTACCGGCCACCCGTAACGCCCCCGATTGTACCATGTTCTCCGTCGCTTGTGCGCCACATCGCAACCAGATTGTAGACCCGCATGGCGTTTAGCCCCACGCCTCGGGATCATACGCCGGCAGTTCACAGCGCAGCGGCGGGTTGATCCGGTAGCCCAGGGCGAAGTCGGCCTGCAACAACTCCTGCAACTCGCGGGTGCCCTCGTAGATCACTGCGCCACGGGCATTGCGCAGGTAGCGTTCCACCGGGTACTCGTCGGCGTAGCCATAGGCGCCGTGCACCTGGATCGCGTCGTCGGCCGCCTCAAAGCTCGACACGGTGGCGTGCCACTTGGCCAGGGTGGTCTCTCGGGTGTTGCGCACCCCCCGGTTCTTCATCCAGCCCGCCCGGTAGACCAGCAGGCGCGAGGTGTCGAGCTTGCGCACCATGTGGCTGAGCATACGCTTGACCAGCTGGTGCTCGGCGATCGGCTTGCCAAAGGTCTTGCGCTCCTGGGCGTAGCGCAAGCTGGCCTCGAGGCTGGCCTGGATCAGCCCGGTGGCCCCGGCGGCCACGGTGTAGCGCCCATTGTCCAGCGCGGCCATGGCGATCTTGAAGCCCTCACCCTCCTCCCCCAGGCGGTTGGCGGTAGGCACGCGCACATCCTGGAAGACGACGCTCCCGGTGTTGCCGGCGCGCACGCCGAGTTTGCCGTGGATGGGGTGGCTGCTCACGCCGGGCCAGCGTCGCTCGACAATGAAGGCCGAGATGCCCCGTGCGCCCTGCTCCGGGTCGGTTTTGGCGATCACCAGGAAGTTGTCGGCGATGTCGGCCAGGCTGATCCAGGTCTTCTCACCGTTGAGGATGTAGCTGTCGCCGTCACGGCGGGCGGTGGCGCGCATGGCGGCAGCATCGGTGCCCGAGTCGGGCTCGGTGAGGCAGTAGCCGGCAAGCTGCTCGCCGCGGGCCTGTGGCACCAGGTAGCGCTGCTTCTGCTCTTCGCTGCCCCACTGGAAGAGGCTCATAGAGTTGAGCCCGGTGTGGACCGACATGACCACACGCAGGAAGCTGTCAACGCGCTCCAACTCCTCGCAGACGACGGCGAGCGCGAGGTAGTCCATCCCCGCACCGCCATACCGACGGGGGAGACAGATGCCGAGCAAGCCGAGCTCGCCCATACGCCGGAGCACCGGCCGGATGTGCGTGCGGGTCTCGGGGCCTTCGCCGTGCTCGGCGCCCGAGCGATCCCAGGCGCGAATGGAGGGCGCCACCTCCTGCTCGGCAAACTGGCGCACCGTCTGGCGCAGCATGGCGTGCTCATCGTGAAGAAACATCTCGTAGCCGGCCGTAAAATCCATGGGATACTCCCTTGTATCTGGTGAGGACGGTCGCGCCCATTATACCCCAGGGCCGATGCACCGATCCTGCTGGCAACCCCCGTCGTCGTGCCCACGCCGGGTGCGCGGCGTCCCGCCCGCATGTGGGCCGCAGGTCCGCATACCCGGGTTTGCCAGCAGGGAGGGGGGTGAGGCTCTCAGGGGTAGGGTTTTTGAGCGTTGCGCGCCCAGGCCCCGCATACCCCACCCCGCTACCCCCTCCCCTGCCAGGGGAGGGGGCCAGAATCCGGTGTTGGGGGGGGGGGGGGGGGGGGGGGGGGGGGGGGGGG
>JACAEO010000274.1 GCA_013388805.1 Chloroflexota bacterium | reverse complement strand
GGGGCGCGCCGGGGCGGGCGCGGGGGCGGCCCGGGGCGCCACGAACATGCGGTCCCCGTCCCGCCATTTCGCTTTACGCCATCCCCCGGGCGCGCTATACTGCCCATACAATCGTCCCTGGAACATGCTGCCGCTGCAACGGAGGCGTTCGTGGAAGATCGTCTGGAGCAGTTACGAGTGCTGCGCGAGGCCGCGCAGCTCGGCGGCGGTGCGCAGCGCATCGCCCAGCAGCACGCCCGCGGCAAACTTACCGCGCGCGAGCGCCTGGCGCTGCTGCTCGACCCGGGCTCGTTTCAGGAGCTCGGGGCGCTGGCCAGGCACGGGATCAGTGATTTTGGCCTTGCGGCCGAGCGTTATCCCGGCGATGGGGTGGTGACCGGCTTCGGTAAGATCAACGAGCGACGCGTGGCTGTCTATGCGCAGGACTTCACCATCCTCGGCGGCTCGTTCTCCGAGGTGCAGGCCCAGAAGATCACCCGGCTGATGGACCTGGCCATGGAGAGTGGCATCCCGATCATCGGCCTGAATGACTCCGGCGGGGCGCGGATCCAGGAGGGGGTGCGCTCGCTGGCCGCCTATGGCGAGGTCTTTGCGCGCAATGTGCTCTCGTCAGGCATCGTGCCGCAGATCTCGGTCATCCTTGGCCCCTGTGCCGGCGGCGCGGTCTACTCCCCCGCGCTGACCGACTTCGTGATCATGGCCCGTGATATTGGCTATATGTTCCTCACCGGCCCCGAGGTGGTCCGCGCAGTGAGTGGCCGTGAGGTGACGGTGCAGCAGCTTGGCGGCGCCGACATCCACCACCAGCGCAGTGGCGTGGCCCACCTGGTGGCCGATGACGAGCGCGGCGCCCTCGACCTTGTCAAGGCGCTCCTGAGCTACCTGCCGCAGAACAACACTGATGATCCGCCTCACTTGCTACCCTCCGACTCGCCGGAGCGCATGGCGCCGGTCCTGAACAGCATTGTGCCCGAGGACGAGCGCATCGGCTACGATATGCACACGGTGGTCGCGCAGCTTGTTGATGAGGCGAGCTTTCTCGAGTTGCAGCCCGCCTATGCCGCCAATGTGCTGATCGGCTTTGCGCGCCTGGACGGGTACCCGGTGGGCATTGTGGCCAACAACCCGGCCGTGCTGGCCGGGGCGCTCGATATCGACTCCTCAGACAAGATTGCGCGCTTCGTTCGGATCTGCGATGCCTACAACCTGCCAGTGATTACCCTGGTCGACTGCCCGGGCTACCTGCCGGGGATCGAGCAGGAGTACGGCGGGGTGATTCGCCACGGGGCGAAGATTATCTATGCCTACGCCGGGGCGACGGTGCCGAAGATCTCGGTGGTGCTGCGCAAGGCGATCGGCGGAGCCTATATCGCCCTGAGCAGTAAGCAGATGCGCTGCGACCTGAACTTCGCCTGGCCCACGGCGCAGATCGCGGTGATGGGCGCCGAGGGGGCGGCCCGCGTGCTCTGGCGTGAGGAGTTGAAACAGGCCGCCGATCCGATAGCATTGGAGCGGCAACTCATCGCGGAGTACCGCGAACGCTTCTTCAATCCCTACCACGCCGCCGATCTCGGGCAGATCGATGAGATTATCGAACCCGCCGAGACGCGCCCGCGCCTCATCCGTGGGCTCGAGATCCTGCGCACCAAGGTGCAGCAGAATCCGCCGCGCAAACACGGGCTGTACCCGTCTTGATCGGACGCTGATGGACGACCTCATGTTCGGCCTCCAGGTCACCCTCTATGGGATGGGGCTGGTCTTCGCGCTGCTGACCTTGCTCTGGGCCTTGCTGGCCCTGGTCGCGCGGCTCGAGGCGCGCCCGCAGCGCACGTCTGCTGGCGCGCCCGTGGCCGCGCCCGCCCCGCAGGCCCTGGCGGCCACAGGCGTGCGCGTGCAGGGGCCCGGCGCCGACCAGCTTGCGCCGGAGTTGCTGGCCGCCATTGCGGTGGCGGTGCTGGCCCACGCTGCCGACCACCGCCCGCAGGTCGCGGCGGAGGTGCGCAGCCCCGCGCCGGATAGCCTGCTCGCTGCTAGCCGCTGGGTTTCCGCCGGGCGCGCGCGCCAGACAGCGCGCGCCACCAGCCGCAGGAGGGGGTAAGATGCGGCGCTACCGGTTGACGGTTGGTGGACGCAGTGTGGAGATCGCTGTGGAGGAACTGGCGGCGGATCGCTTCCAGGTGGCGCTGGATGGCCAGCAGTACGAGGTGACGCTCGAAGCGCTGGACGCAGCGCACCCGACGCCTGTCCCCCTGCCTCAAGCGCAGGCTGCCCCACCATCGCTCACTGCCCCACCCGCCGCGGCGGCTGGCATACTCACCGCGCCGCTGCCGGGCACCGTGTTGACGATCGAGGCTGTGCCCGGTCGCCCGATCCGGCGTGGTGAACCGGTGCTGGTGCTCGAGGCGATGAAGATGCAGAACATCATCCGCGCTCCCGCCGATGCTGTGGTGGCCGAGGTGCTGGTGGCGCCGGGCCAGGCGGTGGGCTATGGCGAGCCGCTGGTGCGCTTTGAGGCAAAAGGCCCATGAGTGCCGACTTCCTGGCCCGCCTGGCCCAGGGCGTGCTTAACCTCAGCTGGCAGTCGCTGGTCATGATCGCCGTGGCCGGCCTGCTCCTCTACCTGGCGATCGTGCGCGACTACGAGCCCCTGCTGCTGCTGCCGATCGGGGCGGGCGCGCTGCTCGCCAACCTGCCGTTGTCGCCGCTGCTGGGTGAGCAGGGCATGCTCACCGTGATCTACCGGGCCGGCATCGAGAACGAGCTGTTTCCCCTACTGATCTTCATCGGCATCGGCGCGCTCACCGACTTCGGCCCGCTGCTCGAGAACCCGCGCATGGTCTTGCTGGGGGCGGCCGGGCAGTTCGGCATCTTTGCCACCCTGCTGCTGGCGCTGGCCCTTGGCTTCACGCGCAATGAGGCCGCCTCCATCGGCATCATCGGCGCGATCGATGGCCCGACCTCGATCTATGTATCGGGCATCCTCGCGCCGCAACTGCTCGGCCCGATCACCGTGGCGGCCTACAGCTACATGGCGCTGGTGCCGGTGATCATGCCGCCCGTCATCCGTCTGCTCACCAGCCAGCGCGAGCGCAGGATCCGCATGCCCTACAGCCAGCGCACGATCAGCAAGCGCACCCGGGTGATCTTCCCCATCGCCGCGACGATCATCGTCGGCATCCTGGTGCCTTTCGCTACGCCCCTGGTTGGCTCACTCATGCTCGGCAACCTGATGCGTGAATCGGGGGCAGTGGAGCGCCTGACCCACGCCTCGGCCAACGAACTGGCGAACATCGTCACCCTGTTCCTCGGCCTGGCGGTCGGCTCAACCATGGTGGGCACGGAGTTCCTGCGCCTATCGACCCTGCTGATCCTGTTGCTCGGCATCCTCGCCTTCGCCATCGACACCGCCGCCGGCCTGCTCTTCGGCAAGCTGCTCAGCGCGCTGAGCGGCGGGCGCATCAACCCGATCATCGGCGCGGCGGGCATCAGCGCCTTTCCCATGGCAGCGCGGGTGGTGCAGCGCATCGCCGCCGAGGAGGACTTCGAGAACTTCATCCTCTTCCACGCCATGGGCGCCAATGCCGCCGGCCAGGTTGCCAGCGTCGTCGCCGGCGGCGTGCTGCTCGCACTGATGGGCGCTGGATGAGCGGTGGGGCTTGTGCAACACCCGCGCGGTGGCCTAGCCACCCCACATTCCACCGCGAGAGGCTCTATAATTGCCCTGATGCCCTGCGTGGCACCCGAACGCGGCAAACGACAAGGAGATGACCATGGACCGCCAGCAATACCTCGTGCAGGACTGGATGAGCAATGACCCGCTGACGGTGGGGCCGGATACGTCCGCGGTCGAGGCCTATGAGCGCATGCGCCAGCGCAACGTGCATCGCCTGCCGGTGGTGGCCGGCGGGCGGCTGGTCGGCATCGTGACGCGCAGCGATATCGAGGGGACGGGCTCGTTTCAGCGCACCGAACAGGGCTGGCACGAGGCGCGCTTCGCGCTGGCAGGCACCCTGGTCGAGGAGGTGATGACCCGCGATCCCCTGTCGGTCTCACCCGCCATGCCGGTGCGCGAGGCGGTTGTATTGATGCTCCAGAACCACGTGAGCGGCCTCCCCGTCGTCGAGGATGACCGGCTGGTCGGGATCATCACCGAGACGGACGTGTTCCGCCTGGTGGTGGATATGCTCGCAGCGTAGTACACCGCATACCCCACCCCCCTACTCCCTCCCCTGCCAGGGGAGGGGGCCAGAATATGGCGTTTGGGGGGGGGGGGGGGGGGGGGGGGGGGGGGGGGGGGGGG
>JACAEO010000284.1 GCA_013388805.1 Chloroflexota bacterium | reverse complement strand
GGCGCACCGCAACGCCAGATTCTGGCCCCCTCCCCTGGCAGGGGAGGGGGGAGGGGGATGGGGTATGCGGGGCCTGGGAACGAGAATTGGTATTAGCCCGCTGAAACTAATGAAGTCGTGTTAGCGTACCTGTTCACTCCTGGGGTAACACCCGCGCCTGGGAGCGAGGGCGTCCCGCCCTCAGTCGCGTCTCCGCGGGCAAGATGCTCGCGCTCCCAGGAGACATGTGAACACGTACGTGTTAGAAGACCTCGGCCACCTGGATGATCTGCTCGCGCCCGGGGCCGACCGAGACGAGGCCAAGGCGCGCGCCGACCAGCTGGCAGATGCGCGCGACATAGGCCTGGGCGGCCTCGGGCAGATCCTGGAAGCGGCGCACGCCCGTGGTTGCGGTGCCCCAGCCCGGTAGTTCTTCGTAGACCGGCTCGCATTGGGCGAGCACAGCCACCGTGGCCGGCGGGTACTCCAGCCGCGTCTCGTGGAGGCGGTAGCCGATACAGATCTTGATCTTCGGGAGCGTATCGAGCACATCGAGCTTGGTGATGGCCAGGGTGTCGATGCCATTGATCTGGACGGCATAGCGGGCAAGCACGGCGTCGAACCAGCCAACGCGGCGCAGGCGCCCGGTGGTGGTTCCCACCTCGGCCCAGGGTGTGCCGATCTGGCGCAGGGCGTCGGCCTCGGGGCCATCTAGCTCGGTGGGGAAAGGGCCTTCGCCGACCCGGGTGGTGTAGGCTTTGAGCACGCCGATCACGGTGCTGAGCCGGGTAGGGCCGATGCCCGCGCCCTGGCAGGCCCCTGCCGCGCCAGGCGGCGACGACGTTACGTAGGGGTAGGTACCGTGGTCAACATCGAGCAGCGCGCCCTGGGCGCCCTCCAGCAGCACGGGCAGGTCCTTATCGAGCGCCCGGTCGATGATCGGGTGAACGTCGCTGATGTGGTCGGCCAGTTGGCGACCGAAGTCGAGGAAGCGCAAGTAGGTGTCGTGGAGCGAGAGCGGCCGGGCATCGTAGAGCTTCGTCAGCAGGCGGTTCTTCTCCTCCAGCACCGTGCGCAGACGGGTGAGCAGCGTCTCCTCGTGGAGCAGGTCGGCCATGCGGATGCCAGTCCGGTTCATCTTATCGGCGAAGGCGGGGCCGATCCCGCGACCGGTGGTGCCGATCTTGCCTTCGCCGCGTGTCTCCTCCTGGAGCTGGTCGAGCAGCACGTGATAGGGCATAATCACGTGGGCCCGCTCGCTGACGAACAGCTTCGCGGTTGAGACGCCGCGGCGCTGCAGTTCATTGATCTCGCTGAGCAGTACCTCCGGATTGACGACCACCCCCGGGCCGATCACATTGACGATCGCTGGATCGAAGATACCCGAGGGGACCAGGTGCAGCTTGAAGGTCCCGAGGTGGTTGACCACGGTATGGCCGGCATTATTGCCACCACCATAGCGGATCACGAGCCGCGCCCTGCCCGCCAGCAGATCAACCAGGTGGCCCTTGCCTTCATCGCCCCACTGGGCGCCGATCAATGCGACAACAGGCATAGCGGGTTCCTTTCAAACCAGGCACGAACTGCTCACCTTCTGGCTACTTGAGCACCTGGCGCAAGACGGCGAGGCTCTCATCGACGTGGTGTGGCTCGATGATCAGCGGTGGCAAGAGGCGCAGCACATCTTCGCCGGCGGTGGCCACCAGCAACCCCCGCTCCTGGGCGGCCTCACGCGCGGCAGAGGCTGGACCAGCGAGGCGCAGGCCGCGCATAAGGCCGCGCCCGCGCAATTCCAGGACGGTCGTCGGGAACTCGGCAGCCAGGTCGTGCAGGGCCTCGTCGAGGTAACTGCTCACGCTGCGCACGTGGGCGAGAAAGGCCGGGTCGCTGATGCGGCGGAAGACGACCCCGGCCACGGCTGTGACGAGCGGATTGCCCCCGAAGGTGGTGCCGTGGTCGCCGACGTGGATGGTATCGGCCACGGCCTGGCTCATCAGCACCGCGCCGATCGGCAGGCCGCCGGCGAGCGGCTTGGCCACGGTCAGCATATCGGGGCGCACCCCGGAGGGCTCGTGGGCCCAGAGGGTGCCTGTCCGGCCCATGCCACACTGGATCTCATCGAGGATGAGCAGCGCTGCATGGCGATCGCAGAGCGCGCGCGCGCCCTGGAGAAAGCGGGTATCGGCGACGCGCAGGCCGCCCTCGCCCTGCACCGGTTCGAGGATGATGGCGCAGACATCGGCGCCCATCGCTGCCTCGAGCGAGGCCAGATCGTTGAAACGGGCGAAGCGCACGCCCGGCATGACGGGCATAAACGGCTCGCGATACTTCTCACGGGCGGTCACCGCCAGCGCACCCATGGTCCGCCCGTGGAAGGAGCCATCGAAGGCGACGATCGCCGTCTTCCCCTCGCCAACCCGGTCGCGGGCGTAGCGCCGGGCGAACTTGAGCGTCCCCTCGACGGCCTCGGCGCCGCTGTTGGCGAAAAAGACGCGGTCGAAGGCGGGGCTGCTCTGCACGAGCATGCGCGCGAGCTCGCCGGCCGGGGCGGTGAGATAGAGGTTGGAGACGTGGATCAGCTTCGCGGCCTGTTCGGCGATGACCGCGGTGACCTCGGGGTCGCCATAGCCAAGGGCGTTGACGGCGATCCCGCTGACGAAATCGAGGTAGCGGCGGCCCGTGGTGTCGAAGAGGTAGACCCCCTCACCGTGCTCGATCACGAAATCGGGCTTGACATAGGTCTGAAGAAGATAGTCGCGATCGGCCTGCACGGCGGCCGCCGTCTGCTCCGTGGTCATACGCCATCCTTTCTGCACGCTGCCAGGCAGTTGTGCTGATTATAGCACTGCCGCGCCTGCCGTCTGGTGGTTGCAGGGCCCTTGAGGCATGCCCCAGACCCCAGTTTGTGTGGTGGGGGGGGGGGGGGGGGGGGGGGGGGGGGGGGGGGGGGGG
>JACAEO010000392.1 GCA_013388805.1 Chloroflexota bacterium | reverse complement strand
CCCCCCCCCCCCCCCCCCCCCCCCCCCCCCCCCCCCCCCCCCACAACTTCACGATGGGGACGCCGTGATCCTATTCTAACGCAGGATCACGGCATCCGAGCCACGTTCGGGCAGCGCATCACGGAAAAGCAGCAGCAGGCCAGTCTGCGCGGGCGAGCCGGTCACACCGCCCGCATCTTCACTGAAGCCCAGCAGCGCGCTGCCGCCGGCCGGCACGCTCAGCTCGCGCGCGTCCGGGCGGAAGCGCAGTTGCCCGGTCTGCATCGTATGGGCGGTGGCGCCACACGCCGGCGCGGGGGCGGGCGAGCAGTCCCAGAGCTGCGGCACGCCATTGCTCTGGAAGAAGGCGTCGAGCGCCCGCACGTAGAAGTTGAAGGGCTGGTCGCTGCGTAAGCCGACCGCTGCCGCCGGCACGGGCAACACCCAGTTCTGAGTATTGACGTCGGCCGCGGTGAAGAAATAGCTCCGCCCGGGGCCAGGCGTACCGGCTGCACGCACAAAGACGGCATTGCGCCCATCGCGCCCGCCGCCGAGATCCGCGTTGGCGACCACGTAGTCGCTCACGCCATCGCGGTTGGCGTCGATATACACCTCAAAGCGCAGCGGCACATTGGGCGAGGCGCGGAAGGGCCGGTCGTAGACAGTGAGGGCGAACTCGACGACTTCGTCGGGGAGCGCGCCCGCGGGTGCTGCCGGGAGCCCGAGGCTCGCATTGAGCCCCGGCACGCTGTAGCTGCGTAGCCCGACGAAGCGCAGATCAACCGGGCTCTGGCCGCTGCCGGGGCGTGCCCCCACGATGTAGTCGAGACTCTCACAGGGCACATCGTCCAGCCGGTCACACTTGTTCGGGCTGACATCAACCAGGGCGAACGGCTCGACCAGGCCAGGGGTGAAGGGCGCCGGATTGGCGAGCAGCACCCGCTGCTCGAGCACGCGGGAGACACTGACCTCGGCCACCCGGCGCGGCAAGACGTGGATCGGCACGCTGACCTGATTGTTCGCGCCACCATCGATGTCCAATACGCCGTCCACCTCGAACAGGGTCAGGCTCGGGCAGTCTATTTCGGGGCGCTCCGAGGGGCACGAGGCGCTGCCGGTGGCGCCCAGCGCGCCGCCGTTGAGCGTCCAGGGGCGCAGGCGTTGCGGGTCGATCGTCGCGGTCACCGTCACCACGGCGCTGCCATTGCCCGGCAAGTACAGCGACGCGGGGCTGACGCTCAGGCTGACCCCCCGCCCAATGTCCTCGGCAAAGCGCAGGCTGGTGCCAAGCGTATAGCTCCGCGACGAGCGCGCGTAGTTCACCACCACCACCTGCCGCTGCAGGGTTTGCGGAACGGCCACAGGCTGATAGCCGAAGGAGACGCTGCCGGCCTGCGCGTTCCAGGCGCGGAAGAGCCGGTTGCCGAAGGGATAGCCGCTTGCGCACGGCGGCGGTGTGCGGAAGAACAGGTAGTTAAGCAGGTCGATCAGCGGCGTGATCGTACAACCCTGCAGCGCGGGCTCAGCAGCGAGCAACTCGGCCATTGCGGTGGCATCCCAGGCCAGGGTGCGCCCGCGGAACGCCGCCAGGGCGTTCAGCCGCCCGCTCCCCTGCAGCGTGATCGGCGCAGGACCAGCCCCGTCGGCGCTCAGCAGACTGGTGCCGCTGTTCATCAGCACCGACTTGACCAGTGGCGCGAGCGAGAGCGGCAGTTGCGGCGCATCGGCGAGCCCCGGGTTCGCGTCGATCACCCCCAGCCGCTCCAGTTGCTGGATGATCAGGGCAGCCACCCCTGCGGCCACCGGCGCCGAGCCGGATGCGCCACTGAATGGCGCCACCTCCGTGCCGCTGCCGGCCTGCGCCGACGCGATCGCCCCGGGGGCCGCCAGGTCGGGCTTGGCGCCATTGTCGGCGATGCGCGGCCCACGACTGGCGCTGGCCGCGATGCGCTCATCGCCGGTGGCGCCCGGCAGGGCGCTTTCGGCCACTGCCAGCACTGCCGCCGCCGCGGCGGGCGAGCCGACGATGAATGGTCGATCGCCGTCATTGCCGGCCGAGGCTACGACCAGCGAGCCGTAGTAGCTGGCGATATCGGCAAAGAGCACGAGCGCATCCTCGGGCTGGCCATAGCTGAAACTTACCGAGAGGTTGATGATATCGGCCGGGTCATACGCGCGGCAGCCCGGCGTAACGCCCGGCGTGCAGAGGCCGCGATCCGAGCCATCGAGGTCGAGGGCGGCATCCAGGGCCCGCAGCAGCGCAACGCCGTTGCACAGGCCGGCGTCGCCATTGCACGCCTTGTAGACCCACAGATTGGCGCCGGGGGCCACGCCACTATCGGCGCCGCCGGCCCGGGTAGCCAGGCCGGTCATGATATCGGCCACACTGGTCCCGTGGCCGGCGAGATCGATCGGATTTGCGTCAAAAAAGATGCAGACGCCCAGTTCACCACAGCGCGGGTCGGGATTGGGCCAGACATCGCCCAGATAGTCGAAGCCGCCACGCACCTTGCTGTTGGGAAAGAGATCCGGCGGCGGGGGGCGGCTCGGGTCGCAGCCGGGCTGGCCGGGCGCCAGGCCAGCATCGCCGCAGGCGGCGCGCCGGTAGTCAGCGAGCGAGCCGCTGCCACCCAGCTTTACATGGGTGTAGTCAATGCCGGAGTCAACGATCGCGATATCGATCCCCGCGCCATCGTTGCCGAGTTCGCGAACTGCATCGGCGCCGATCAGCGCCGAGAGCTCGGCCAGCGTCGCCGTCGCCGGCCCGGGGGCGCCCTGGTCAACGGCATAGTCACTCACCTGCACCACCGCGGCAACCCCGGGCAGATCGCGCAGGGCCGGGGCGGTAGCGGCCTCGACGGCCACGGCCAGCCCCGCAGCGGCGTGGGTGAACCCGGCGAGCACCGTGCCACCCAGCGCCTGCACCTCGGCAGCGACCCGCCGCTGCTCGGCGGCGACCTGCCGGACATACTCCAGCCGCCGGGCGTGGCTCCACTCGTGACCGACCACCGCCAGCGGCGGCAGATCGAGCTGCACCAGGGCTGCCACGTGCGCGCCAGGCGCGCTGCGCCCCGGGTCGGCCCAACTCGCCTGGTCGGCTGCCTGCACCAGGGCGCGGTAGGCCGGCAACTCAAGCCCACGCTGGGCAGCCACCGGCGAGGTGACTGCCCGCGGACCAGCGATACTGAATGTAAGGGTGAACAGGCCGAGGACAACCAGCAGTTTGATGGTGCGCGAAGCCACGATCGTACCTCTGCTCTCTGGGCCTTGGAGCGACAACAAAAGCCCCACATGGCCTTACGGGCCAGGTCGAGCAACCAGCAGGCGTGGTGGCCTCACCATCGTCGGTCGGGGAGATCGATGGGAGTACAGTTCTAAGCTTTGGATCCATAGACTACACTGGAAGCGATAAACTGTCAATGACCGTACTGAGCAGCCTCGTAGGGATTTTCCCGCGTCCTGATGCGCTCCGGTTCGAGCGGACGTGCCGGGAATCGGTTGACAATTTCGTCATCAACGCGTGCTGATCGCGGCGAAGAACTGGTCGTAGCGAGGGGCCAGGTGCGTCCAGTCGTACGGCGCCGCGATCGCGCGCCAGGTTGCCCGCGGGCGCTGGCGCCCCCTTGTATGGGCGCTGAGCAGGGCGACCAGGCCGGCGGCATCGTCATAGAGGCACTCGGCGTGCAGCTCCGGGGGCAGCAACTCCGGGTAGTTGAGCCGGCGTGGCAGGACAGGCGCACAGCCGCAGAAGAGCGCTTCGACCACGGCGATGCCGAAGAACTCCTGGATGGCCGTGCTGACGACCACGTCGGCGCGCTGCAGCAGGGCGGCGTAGGCGGCCCGCGAGGGCGCATAGCCCCAGTGGACGATGTGGCGCGCCCAGCGCTCGCGGGCCGCCACGAAGGCAGGCATCCGCGGGTCGATGTGCTCGCCGGCCACGATCAGGCGGAAGTCGGCGCCACTGGCCTCCAGGGCCTCGAGCGCCGCGAAGAAGGCGCCCGGCTGCTTGTCGTACTCCCAGCGCGAGTTCCAGAGGATGGTCAGCGGCTGCACCATGGCGCGCTCGCCGGCTGGCGGCGCGGCGTCGGCGAGCGCCGCCAGGTCGATCCCCGGCGGCAGCACGTGGCTCCTGGCCGCAATCGCCGCCACGCTTTCCAGTTCATGGTAGTCGTGGTAGCGCCCGAGCAACGCGCGCAGCGCGGCCAGAAAGTCGCGCCGGTGGAACTCGGAGTTGAAGATCACCGCATCGGCGCACAGCGCGCTGGTGTAGTTCGTCCAGGCAAGGCCCGCATCACGCTGCCGCCCCGCTGGCAAGGGGTAGGTCAGCTGATTCTCGTGGAAGTAGACCGCGGCTGGCACGCCCGCCAGCAGGTCGGCGGTAAGCGCGCGAAAGGTGGCCAGATCGAGCATATCGCTGGCGACGATCAACTCCGGGCGCTCACCACGCTCGCGGGCCATACGCGCGAGCGTCACCGCACCGCCGCGCATGCGCCAGCGCCAGCCGCCCGCGGTCGGCAGGGTCAGGAGCGTGACCTGGTGGGCCGCGCGGGCGGCATAGCCCGCCGCCACCGCCGCGTGCGATCCGCCGTGGAATGGGTCGAGCCAGAGAATCCGCATCGCGCAGGCGCATGCTCCACTTGCTATTCTCCCCCGCTGATTGTACCATCCAGGCAGACTACCGCCTGGAGCGTAAGACATGGTTCAAACCTGCTTGACAATCTGGGGGTCAGTTCCACAGTGCTACAGCGCTACAGGCCGGTTGTGTGGAGGTGTAGCGCTGTGGAGCTGTGGAGCAACTGTAATGTTGAAACGCTCGCCTTTGAACCTTGTCTAAGGAGGAACGTCGATGACGACCGTGATCCCGTCCTATCAGCACCTGCTGCTGGATGTCGAAGACCGGCTGGCCTTCGTGACTATGAACCGGCCCGCAAAGCGCAATGCGCTCTCACTGGAGCATATGGAAGAACTGGTCGACGCCTTCCGCACCCTCGGTCGCCGTGGTGACCTGGGCGTGGTGGTGCTGCGTGGCGCGGGGCCGGCCTTCTGCGCTGGCCACGACCTGAGTGAGATGACCGGCCGCAGCCCTGAGTTCTACCGCCACCTCTTCGATGTCTGCACGGTGCTGATGGAGACGATCCAGGCCATCCCCCAGCCGGTGATCGCCCAGGTGCACGGGATCGCCACCGCCGCGGGCTGCCAGCTGGCCGCCACCTGCGACCTGGTGGTCGCCGCTGAGGACGCACGCTTCGCCACCCCCGGGGTGAAGATCGGCCTGTTCTGCTCCACGCCCATGGTGGCGCTGAGCCGCGCCGTGCCGGCCAAGCAGGCTATGGAGATGCTGCTCACCGGCGAGCCCATCTCGGCGGCTGAGGCGCGCAGTTTCGGGCTGGTCAACCGCGTCGTGCCGGCAGGCGAGCTCGAAGCGGCTACGCGTGCGCTCGCCACGCAGATCGCCGCGGCCAGCAGCGCCGTCGTGGGCCTGGGCAAGCAGGCGTTCTACCGCCAGATCAACATGCCGCAGCACCAGGCGTACGCCTACGCCAAAGAAGTCATGTCCTTCAACGCGACCTTCGCCGACGCCCAGGAGGGCATCTGCGCCTTCCTTGAGAAGCGTCCGCCGCGCTGGAACGAACGGTAGGCTCAGCGCCGTCGGCCCCGCGACGGCAGCAGAGCATAGACAACGACTGGCCGGCGATCAGGGCAACGTCGCTGCCCTGATCGCCGGCCTGCACCTTCCCCATCAGCTGTGACTCAGTCATCCACGGACGTGCCCAGGAAGGGGTAAAGCATCCCCTTGGTGAGGGTCGAGTGGGCCGACGAGCCCTCGCTGAAGCGGAACGAGCCGAGCACCTTCATGTAGTTCGCGCGCTCGAAGGCTGCCGGCTCAGCCACGGCCTTCCGGCTCATGCTGCCCTGCATCATGCTGATTGACTCGTACTCGTGCTCCTCCATCCAGGCCACCAGGTCGGCGATCATGCTCCGCACGTGTTCCTGGTAGTTGCCCCTGAGCAGGGCCGAGGCCAGCATACCCACTTTGGCGCCGGCCATCATGGCCTTGAGCATATCCAGCGCGGTATGGATGCCCCCCGTGATCGCGAAGTCGGTGTCTACGTGCCCGTAGAGAATGGCCACCTCGCGCAGCGGGAGCCGCAGGTCCTCGGAGGTGCTGAGCCGCAGATTGGGCACGACGACCAGTTGCTCCAGGTCGAAGTCGGGCTGATAGAACCGGTTGAAGAACACCAGACCGTTGGCGCCGGCTTCGGCCAGGCGCACAGCAAAGTTGGGTAGTGCCGTGAAGTAGGGGCTGATCTTCACCGACAGCGGGATCTGCAGCTCGGCCCGCACCGCACGCACCAGATCGATGTAGGTCTGCTCCAGTTCGCTGCTGGTGAGGCTGACGTCGGTCGGGATGTAGTAGATGTTGAGTTCGAGCGCGTCAGCGCCGGCCTCCTCGATCAGCTTGGCGTAGTGAACCCAGCCACCCGGCGAGACGCCGTTCAGGCTGCCGATGACCGGGATGCTCACCGCGTGCTTGAGCTTCGCCACGTGCTCCAGGTAGCTCTCGGGACCAACACTGTAGCGCCCGGTATCAGGCAGATAGGTGAGCGACTCGGCGAAGCTATCGGCGCCGTGGCTCAGCAGGTAGTCGATCTCAAGACTGGCGTGGATAATCTGCTCCTCGAAGAGCGAGTACATCACCACTGCCGAGGCGCCGGCCTCCTCCAGGCGTTGGACGGTCTCTACGCGCTGCGAGAGTGGCGAGGCCGCGACGACGATCGGCGTTTTCAACTGAAAGCCGAGGTAGTTGGTGCTCAGGTCAACCATCGAGATTGCTCCTCAATCGCGGTCGCCAGGGCGACGTGGCATGCCATGTCGCCCTGGCCCCTGTCGGCTCGCTACTCGCCCTTTTCCATCATCTGCTCGAGCCGGTGGTAGTGCTCGGCGTTCGTTCGCCTGGCCTCGGCAATCAATTCCTCGGCGCGGTGCGGGTCGCTGCGCTGGAGGATCTGGAAGCGGCCCTCGCCAGCGATGTACTGCTCGATCGAGACCGACGGCGCCTTGGAATCGATGGTCAGCGGGTTCTTCCCGGCCTGGGCCAGGCTCGGGTTGAAGCGGTAGAGCGTCCACATCCCCGACTGTACGGCCAGCTTCTGCTGGTCGAGGCCGCGGCGCATATCGATGCCGTGCGCAATGCAGTGGCTGTAGGCAATGACCAGCGATGGCCCCTCGTAGGCCTCGGCCTCCTGCAGCGCGCGCAGCGTCTGCACGTCGTCATAGCCCATGGCGACCCGCGCGACATAGACGTTGCCATAGGCCATGGCGATCAGGCCCAGGTCCTTCTTCGGCGTGGCCTTGCCGCGCACGGCAAACTTGGCTACCGCGCCAAGCGGTGTCGACTTGCTCGCCTGCCCGCCCGTGTTCGAGTAGACCTCGGTGTCGAGCACCAGGACGTTGACATTGCGGCCCGAGGCGAGCACGTGGTCCAACCCGCCATAGCCGATGTCGTAGGCCCAGCCATCACCACCGATGATCCAGACCGCGCGCCGCACCAGTACCTCGGCCAGCGAGGCCAGGTCACGCAGCAGCGGGGTGTCGGGGCCGGCATCGCCGGCCAGCACGGCGTCGATGCGCTGCTTGAGCAGGGCGACCCGCTCGCGCTGGGCGTTGATCCCCGCGTCGTCGTGCTGGTCAGCATTGAGGATATCTTCCACCAGGTCGGGGCTGACGTAGTTCGCCAGTCTGGGCAGCAGTTCACGGGCGTACTCGATCTGTTTGTCGATGGTCAGGCGCATTCCCAGGCCAAACTCGGCGTTGTCCTCGAAGAGCGAGTTGGCCCAGGCCGGGCCACGGCCCTCCTTATTCACCGTCCAGGGGGTGGTGGGCAGGTTGCCGCCGTAGATCGACGAGCAGCCGGTGGCATTGGCGATCACCGACCGGTCGCCAAAGAGCTGGCTGACCAGCTTGACATACGGCGTCTCGCCGCAGCCCGCACAGGCGCCCGAGAACTCGAAGAGCGGAATCAGCAGCTGCGAGTTCTTGATGCTGCCGAGGTGGAGGCTGGTGCGGTCAACCTCGGGCAACCCCAGGAAGAAGTCCCAGTTGGCGGCTTCAGCCTCACGCAGCGGCGCCTGGGGTGCCATATTGATCGCCTTGCGTCCGGTCTGGCGCTTGTCTTTGACCGGGCAAGCCTCGACGCACAGCCCACAGCCGGTGCAGTCCTCAGGCGCTACCTGCAGGCTGAACTTGTGGCCGGGCAGTTCCTTGTAGCGCGCCTCGGTGCTCTTGAAGCTGGCCGGCGCGCCCACTAGCGCCTCGGGCGGGTAGACCTTCGGGCGGATGACGGCATGGGGGCAGACGAAGGCGCACTTGTTGCACTGGATGCAGATATCCGGCTCCCAGACCGGGATCTCGACCGCGATATTGCGCTTCTCCCAGCGGGCGGTGCCGGTGGGGTAGGTGCCGTCGAAGGGCAGCTTGCTCACGGGGAGTTCGTCGCCGCGCATGCCGATCATGGTGCCAAGCACCTCGCGCACGAAGGGTGGCGCCTCGGGCGCGACCGGGGGCCGCATATGCAGCCCGTTCTGCGCAGGATCGCTGGCGGGGATCGTCACCTCATAGAGCTTGTCGAGCGTCTGATCAACGGCCATGAAGTTCTGCTTGACCACCGCATCGCCGCGGCGGCCATAGGTCTTCTTGATGCTGCGCTTGATCTCGGCGATCGCATCTTCGCGCGGCAGGATACCACTGATCGCGAAGAAGCAGGTCTGCATCACCGTATTGATGCGCCCGCGCATGCCGGTCGCGACGGCCACCGAGGTGGCATCGATCACCCAGAAGTGCAGGCCCTTCGCGCGGATGGTCGTTCGCACCTCGGCCGGTAGTTTGTCCCAGACCTCGTCGGGGCCGTAGGGGCTGTTGAGCAGGAAGACGCCACCGGGTCGCGCATAGCGCAGCACGTCGAAGCGCTCGAGGAAGCTGAACTGGTGGCAGGCCACGAAGTGGGCCTGGTCGTCGCTGATCAGATACGGCGCGCGGATCGGCTCGGGGCCGAAGCGCAGGTGCGAGATCGTCACTGAGCCGGACTTCTTCGAGTCATAGACGAAGTAGCCCTGGGCGTCGTAGGGTGTCTCCTCGCCGATGATCTTGATACTGTTCTTATTGGCGCCCACCGTACCGTCGGCGCCAAGGCCCCAGAAGACACAGCGCACCGTGCGCTCAGGCTCGACATTGAAGCTATTGTCGTAGCTCAGGCTCGTGCCGCTCAGGTCGTCGTTGATCCCGACGGTGAAGCGAGAGCGCGGCTGTGGCCGGGCCAGTTCATCGAAGACGGCCTTGACCATGCCGGGCGTGAACTCCTTGGAGGAGAGGCCATAGCGCCCGCCGATGATCGTCGGCAGTGGACGCTGTTCAGCGGCGTCACTGCTGCGCGCGTCGCGGAAGTGGCTGGCGCCGTGGTCGTAGACCGCAGCAACCACGTCGAGGAACAGCGGCTCTCCGGAGCTGCCGGGCTCCTTGGTGCGGTCAAGCACGGCGATGGCGCGCGTCGTCGCGGGCAGGGCGGCCACCAGCCGCTCGGCGGCGAACGGCCGGTAGAGACGCACGCGCAGCACGCCAACCTTCTCGCCACGCTCGGCGAGGAAGCGTGCCACCTCCTCGGCCGCTTCACCGCCGGAGCCCATGAGCACGATCACCCGCTCGGCATCGGGTGCGCCGGCGTAGTCGAAGATCCGGTAGCGCCGGCCAGTGAGCGCGAAGAACTGGTCCATCGTCTGCTGGACAATAGCGGGGCAGGCCGCGTAGAAGGGGTTGACGCTCTCGCGCGCCTGGAAGTAGACATCGGGGTTCTGCGCTGTGCCGCGGATCACCGGATGCTCGGGCGAGAGTGCGCGTGCGCGGTGGGCCCGCACCAGCTCATCATCGATCATCGCCCGAATGGTGCCATTGTCGAGCGGCGTGATCTTGTTCACCTCGTGCGAAGTGCGGTAGCCATCGAAGAAATGCAAGAAGGGGACGCGGGCCTTGAGTGTGGCGGCGTGAGCGATCAGCGCCAGATCCTGGGCCTCCTGCACCGAGCCGGAGGAGAGCAGCGCCCAGCCCGTGGAGCGAACCGACATCACGTCGGAGTGGTCGCCGAAGATCGAGAGCCCCTGGGCAGCCAGCGAACGGGCCGCCACGTGGAAGACCGTCGGCGTCAATTCGCCGGCGATCTTGTACATGTTGGGGATCATGAGCAGCAGGCCCTGCGAGGCAGTGAACGTGGTCGTCAGCGCGCCGGTCTGCATCGCTCCGTGCAGCGCACCTGCCGCGCCGCCTTCGGACTGCATCTCGTAAACGGTCGGGACGGTACCCCAGAGGTTGGGCTTGCCCGCCGCCGCGAAGGCGTCAGCCGACTCGCCCATCGGTGTCGAGGGGGTGATGGGGTAGATCGCCACCACCTCGCTCAACACATATGCCACATTCGCCACCGCCTCGTTGCCGTCAATCGTCACCTGCGGGATTGGCTCGGCAACGCTGGTGGCGCTTTCACTATCCCGGCGCACATCCATGAGGATGCCTCCTCTGCTGATCTCAGAGCACTCCGTACGACGGGATCAGTATAGGTTTGCGCCGTGTGGCACGAGGTAACAGCCATGCAACCGCTGGTGACGATCTCTTTATCTTCACGCTACGCGCACAGGAGACCCCGATCATGACGCATTGCGGTAAACGTGAGGCCAGCGCTTGTGACAATTGACTCATCCGGTCCGCTACCCGAGCCTGGTGACGCGCACTATCATGCAGTGACCCCTCCCGTGTTCGCCACGATTGCGCCGACCGCCGCGCCTGCCGCGGCGACGTGCGGAGCGTATGACAATGACTGCACGCTTGATCATTATGGCTGACTCGTTCGCACGGAGCGACCTGATGCGGCCCCTCGGGCCAAACGCCGTGCCATTGTTGACCAGCTTCCTACACGACATGGTCGATCTGGCGCAGGCGATCCCCGGGATCAGGCTCAGCGTTGGTTACGCGACGGCGACGCCACCTGAACTAGACCAGCGCGTCGCGCTGCGGCCGATGGCCGGCTTCGGCACAGACGCGCTCGCCTCACTCCTGGCCGACGCGCTGGGTGAGGCCAGCGCCGTGCTGATCGTTGGCGGCGATCTGCCCCACCTACCACGCTCGCGCCTGCGTGACGCACTCACCCATCTCGCCACTGGTGCTGCCGTCGTAGTTGGCCCTGCTGACCGGACCGGCTGGTACCTGCTGGGCCTGGCGACCGCCGATCCGGTGCTGCTCCGGGCCGTGCCGGCCCGTAATGTGACCCCCGACGCACTGATCAGCGCGGTCCGCAGCCGCGGGCACACGGTCGCCGTGCTGCCACCCTGGTTCGGCGTGGCTGATCTGGCCGACCTCGCGGCCCTCGCCGACATGCTGCGTGAACTGCCACCAGCCTATGCACGGCATACGCGCGCCACACTAGCGGCCGGCACCGCCAGGGCCGTCGGCGGATGACAACACCGTAAGCTGGCGGGCCGCTCCATGTCAGCGGACTCATACCACAGCGCGTTATGATAGACGGGTGGTGTTCCCCGACATCAGTGCCGCATGATACGCCGGGCATTGCTCCGGCACATACAACAACGCCTCTCGTGCCAGCGCAAACGACCCTGTGCAGGCAGAATATGACCATGCCGGTGGTGATTACGGAGGAGTGCCGACGATGAGTAAGCAACGACGCGGCGCGGAGTTCCCAATGCCCGTGTTTATCGACACCGATGCTGGCTGTGATGACACGCTGGCCATCGCCTGGCTCCTCCGTCGGCCCGAGGCCCGTGTCGTTGGGATGAGCACGGTCTTTGGCAACAGCAGTGTGCAGAATACGACGGCGAACCTGCTGACCTTGCTGGCTACCATGCAGTGCGATGTACCGGTCACTATGGGCGCCTCAGCGCCGCTGGTCTATCCGCGCACCAGGGCGGGCGCGCTGGCCCACGGCCCCGATGGTCTCTGGGGCGCGCAACTGCCGCAGTCGCTCGACAGCCTGCCCCAGGGCGCGCCCGGCGCGATCGCTGCGGCCGCGCGGGCCCACCCCGGGCTCACCGTGATCGCCATCGGGCCGCTCACCAACATCGCTCGCGCGGTGCAGGCCTACCCCGAGGACATGGCCGGGGTGCGCCTGGTCGCGCTAGCCGGCGCCCATGGCGCCGGCACGATCACCCCCGCCGCCGAGTTCAACGCCTTCGCCGATCCCCACGCCCTGGCGATCGTGCTCGACAGCCAGCTGCAGGTCGAACTGGTTACCCGTGACGCGTTCCAGGCATTGCAGCTTGACCTGATGGTCGCTCATCGCCTGGAACAGGAGGGTGGCGCCCCTGGCAGATTGCTGGCCCAGGTGCTTACCAGGTACGCCCGCGCGATCAGCAACCGTTCGGGCCCGATTGCCCTCCCTGACCCGGTCGCTGTGATCTACGCGCTCCACCCCGACCTTGGTGTGGCGCTGCCGGCAACCGTGCGCGTCGTCACCGAGGGTGAACTGACCCGCGGGCAGACGATCGTGGCGCTCAGCGAGCAACACCAGGCGGCCCTGGCCCTGGGGGCTAGCGGCGTGGAGCACCTGGCATCACACGCGACCTCGCCCGACTTCGACGTTGCCGATGCGCTTCGCGCTGCCAGTTCACGCGCACCACGCAACGCGCGGGTCGTCCTGCAGATCGAGGCAGTAGCGATGGCCGAGTTGTTTGAGGAGGGACTGATGGAACTGGGCCTGGCACGCATCATCGGCGGCTAGTACCAATACGCACGTCCGTCGTGCGTTCTCGCCTCCGCGCCTCGTCACCACGGCAGGTGGACGCGTCAGGCTTCCAGGCGTTTCTGATCCTCAATACGACCGAGGATCTTGTTGGTCAGATAGGTAGCAAGCCAGGCGGCGGCCAGCCCCAGGACAAGATTGATCAGCCCGTGCACCAGCCGACGACGCAGATCGTCATCCATGGTCGTTAATCCCTCCGTCTTCCGAGCAAGGTCACAAAGTAGAGCAGTTGCGCAATTGATTGGGCGGCAGCGGCGACGTAGGTGAGCGCGGCGGCGCCCAGGACCGCATTGACGCCGCTTGACTCCTCGACGGTAACCAGCCCGTTGCGCTTGAGCATTTCGCGGGCCCGGGCGCTGGCGTTGAACTCCACTGGCAGCGTGATCAGGGTAAAGGCGACCGCGGCGCTGAAGAGGATGATGCCAAGCACAGCGATGCTGTAGCCGAAGTCGCTCCCGGCAATCGCCCCCAGCATCAGCCCGACGAAAAAGAGCAGGGTGCCGAGGTTCGAACCGATGTTGGCAATGCCAACGATACCGGCCCGGGCCCGCAACCAGAAGTAGCCCTCCTTATCCTGGGCGGCGTGGCCAAGCTCGTGGGCCACAATCGCCATGGCGGCAACGGAGGGTTGCAACGAGCCATCAGAGAGGCGCATCACTTTGCCGCGCGGATCGTAGTGGTCGGTGAGCATGCCGCTGATCCGTTCGACCTGCACGTGGGCCAGGCCCTCGTTCTGCATCAGCGTTCGCGCCACGTCGAGCCCGTTCAGTTGCCTGGCGCTGGGCACCTGCGACCACTTGCGAAAGGCCGACTGGACCCGAAACTGTGCCCACATGGCGAAGAGCATCGCCGGGAGCGCAAAGATAAAATAGGTTGGATCAAAATAGAACATTCAGGCACTCCTTTAGAGTGGCGAGCCTGCCGCCCCATCCTGCCCGGGGGCGGCGGGCGGTGGAGGTGTCGGGCCCTGCTGGCGAGGCTGGCGGCGTTCGGCGAGCGTCCGCCCCAGGATGACCAGGCCGGCAGCGGCCGCGCCAATCACGATGCCGACCAGCACACCGCGGACCAGCGGCCACTCAGGTGCCCGGGGCACCAGGCGCTCAACATCCTGCGCGATCCGGCTCATGACTGGCTCCACTGGCACGACTCAACCGTCGGATCAGTATAGCACGAGGGTATGAGAGGCGGCAACTTGCCCACGCGCCGCAACTGTTCACACCCGGGGTCATACATGCGCCTGGGAGCGAGGGCGTCCCGCCCTCGTCGCGTCTCCGCGGGCAAGATGCCCGCGCTCCCGGGAGACATGTGAACACGTACCGCGCGCCGCCGGAGGCCCGCGCACCCGGGTTTACCAGCAGGATCGTTGCCTCCACCCTGGCTATCCCCCGCGCACAACGACCCGTCCGGGCTCAAGGCGTTCCACCTGGGCGAGGGCGGCCACCGGCACGCCACGGGCGACGAGCGGGGCGCGCCCAGCCTGAAAGAGCTTCTCGACCACGAAGCCGGCGGCGACGAGGGTAGCGTTGGCGTCGGCCACCAGTTCAGCCAGAGCGAGCGCAGTGCGTCCGTTGGCGAGAAAGTCGTCAACCACGGCAACCCGGCTGGTGGGGGGTAGATAGCCTGCTGCGACGACCAGGCGGGCCTGGCCACCACGCGTGGGCGAGGGCACGAGCCGTGAGAGACCCGGGGCTGCAACGTCAGGCGCATACTTTCTGGCGTAGACGAGGGGCAGATCGAGGGCCAGGGCGGTGACCAGCGCTGGTGCGATGCCGCTAGCCTCAGCGGTGAGCAACAGTTCGGGGCGCAGCGGAGCCAGGCGTTCGGCGAGGGCCGCACCAAGCGCACGCATCAGCGCTGGCTCGATCCGATGGTTAAGAAAGTGATCAATGCGCAGGATACGACCGTCGATCACGGTCGCCTCGGCGACGATGCGGCGCACCAACGGCATATATGGCGCGACCAGGGCGGCCTGGAGGTCATCGGCGGCTGCCACAGCGGGCTCCTTTCAGGGCCATGCCGTTGCTGACGGTACCTGTTCACACCCGGGGTCATACACGCGCCTGGGAGCGAGGGCGTCCCGCCCTCGTCGCGTCTCCGCGGGCAAGATGCCCGCGCTCCCGGGAGACATGTGAACACGTACTGCTGACGCTACGATTGCGCGGCATGCCAGACTATGGTACCATAGAGGAATGCACTGTCGCCTGATCTGCGACGGTCCTTTTTTTGTATCCTGAGCGAGGTAGTTTATGTCGATGTCGATGGGAGTGGCCTACACGCTGACCTTGCGCTGTCAGATTGAGAATCGCCCGGGCATGCTGGGCCGGCTAACAACGCGCATCGGCGAGGTAGGGGGGGACATCGGCGCCATCGATATTGTTCGCGCGGAACGCAGCATGCTGGTGCGCGACATCACCGTGCGCGTGCAGGACGAGGAGCACGGCGATACGCTGGTGACGGCGATCAACGACCTGCCAGGTATCAGTGTGATCCAGGTGAGCGACCGGGTCTTTCTGGCCCATCTGGGCGGTAAGCTGGGCATCCAGAGCCGGGTACCGCTGAAGACCCGCGATGATCTGTCGATCGCCTACACCCCCGGGGTCGCACGAGTCTGCAAGGCGATCGCCGACGAGCCGGAGAAGGTCTTCACGCTCACCTGGAAGGCCAACAGCGTTGCGGTGGTGAGCGATGGGAGCGCCATCCTGGGCCTGGGCAACCTGGGGCCCGAGGCGGCGATGCCGGTGATGGAAGGCAAGGCCATCCTGTTTAAGGAACTGGCCAACATCGACGCCGTGCCGATCTGTCTACGCACGCAGGACCCGGACGTGATCGTGCAGACGGTGGAGCAGCTGGCGCCTGGCTTTGGCGGGATCAACCTGGAGGATATCGCGGCGCCGAATTGCTTTCTGGTCGAGGGCCGGCTCCACGACAGCCTGGACATCCCGGTGATGCACGACGATCAGCACGGCACCGCGGTGGTCGTGCTGGCGGCATTGAGCAATGCGCTGCAGCTGGTGGGCAAGCGGCTCGGCGCGGTGCGCGCGGTGGTGAATGGCGTGGGCGCGGCCGGCACGGCGATCATCCGCGGGCTGCTGGAGGCGGGCATCGGCGAGGTGACGGCGGTGGATCGCCACGGCATTCTGCGGACGGGCGATGACGCGCTGCAGACTCCGATGCAGCGCATCATCGCTTCACAGACCAATCGCGAGGGGCGGCGCGGCAAGCTCGGCGAAGCCCTGGAGGGCGCCGACATCTTCATCGGTGTCTCAAGGGGCAACCTGCTCACCCCGGAACTGGTGCAGCAGATGGCCGCCGACCCGATCGTCTTCGCGCTGGCCAATCCCACCCCGGAGGGTGACCCGGAGATGCTGCGCCACTACGCGCGGGTGGTGGCAACCGGCCGTTCCGACCAGCCAAACCAGATCAACAACGTCTTGAGCTTCCCGGGGATCTTCCGCGGCGCCCTCGATGTGCACGCCCGCCAGATGACCACCGGCATGCGCCTGGCAGCCGCCGAGGCCCTGGCTGCGGTCATCCCGGCGGACGAGGTGAGCGAGGAGTATATCATTCCCAGCGTCTTCAACCGCCACGTTGTGCCAGCGATCGCCGCTGCAGTCGCCCGCGCTGCGATCGAGGACGGCGTCGCCCGCCGCGATCATCCGCCCGCCGGCGGCGATTAGCGTAGGACCTACGCGACCTCGATGCGGCGTGGCGGGCAGGTGGCACGCGGCGCGGCCCCGCGCCGCTGGGGCGCGACCGTGGCCGGCGGCTGCGGGCGGATGATCGGCCCCTGCTCCAGGCGAGTCCGCGTTGTGAGTTGCCAGTAGACCTGGGCAGGGAATGGCCGCGCCGGTGGCGGCGTCGGGTGGGGGTTGACCTCGGGGCTGCTATACCAGCGGCGTGGCTTCATCGGGGAGCTCCACGGCTCTGCGCGCACCTCGGCGACCGATAATCGGTCTGGCGTAAAGTATTTACACTGTACGATGGTCAATACTACGATTATCTATCGTACTATCCCTTTCTGGCGACAACGGGGAGGGGGGTGCACCCCCTCCCCGTTGTAAAGCTGGGAGCCTATTATAGCGGGTAGCCGCCCCGCTGTCAACGCCCTGTGCGTCGCTCCAGGGCTTGTGCAACGATCCTGCTGGCAACCTCCGTGTTTCCCTCGCCGGGTGCCTCCGGCGGTATGGTACCGTTGAACCGCCCCCTCCCTATCGCCTACGAACCGTGCCTTAGCGACCACGGTTGCGGTTACGCAGGAACGGCGGGATGTCCAGGTCGTCGCTGCTGCTGAAGTTCGGCGCGACGCGGGGCTGCGGCGCCGGCTGCGGCTGGCGCAGCGCCGGGCCCGGCTGCGGATGCTGGGCGGTCGCCTGGCCAGTGCTGGTGGCCTGCGTCGGGTAGGAGCGCGTGCGCTGCACGGCCCCGTTCGGCTTGCTCAGATCGAAGCCAGTGGCGATCAGCGTCACCTTGATCTCACCGGGCGCGAAGCTCGGGTCGATCACGGCGCCAACCATGATGTGAGCATCGGGGTCCACCTGCTTGGCCACGATGTCGGCTGCCTCGTAGACCTCGAGGATGCCGAGGTCCTCGCCGCCGGTCACGTTGAAGAGCACGCCCTTGGCCCCGTCGATGCTGACCTCGAGCAGCGGGCTGGCGATGGCCTGGTTGACTGCATCAACGGCACGGCTGTCGCCCTTGCCATAGCCGATCGCCATGAGGGCCGAACCCTGCTGGGCCATGATCGTCTTGACGTCGGCGAAGTCCAGGTTGATCAGCCCGCGCTGGGTGATCAGGTCGGCAATACCCTGGATGCCCTGGCGCAGCACGTTGTCGGCCATCTGGAAGGCCTGGGTGAACGAGGTGTTCTTGCTGGCCATCTGCAGCAGCCGGTCGTTGGGGATGACGATCAGCGTATCGACCACGGGGCGCAGCTGCTCGATGCCGGACTCGCCCAGCTTGCGACGGTGGTTGCCCTCGAAGGTGAAGGGCCGCGTCACCACACCCACGGTGAGCGCGCCGAGATCGTGGGCGATACCGGCGATGATCGGCGAGGCGCCCGTGCCCGTCCCGCCGCCCATGCCAGCGGCGACGAAGACCATATCGGCGCCCTTGAGCTGCTCGTAGATGTCCTCCTGGTTCTCCTCGGCCGCCTTCTGGCCGATGACCGGGTTCCCGCCCGAGCCGAGGCCGCGCGTCAGCTTGTCGCCGATGCGAATGCGGGTCGGGGCCAGGGAGTGCATCAGCGCCTGCACATCGGTGTTGACGGTGATGAACTCGACCCCTTGCACACCGTCGGCGATCATGCGATCGACCGCGTTGCTGCCACCGCCACCGACGCCCACCACCTTGATCTGCGCGAAGTCCTCGAGCGTAAAACCGTTGTTGTTGCGGTCAACCATTGTGTCCTCCTGGTTTGGGTACAGGGTACAGGGTACAGGGCACAGGGCGCGAGGTTGGGGATGCAGGGCGCTGACGCCCGTCCCCGGTCCCCGGTTTCCTGTTCCCCTTCACGGAAGGAACTCCCGGAGCCAGCCTTTGAACCGCTCGTAGACGTTTCCCCAACCCTGGCGCTCTTCGGAGCGATGGGTGGGGCCCAGCATCGACAATCCATGGCGCGAGCCCCAGCGCAGCAAGCCCACGCCAGTGGCGTAGGATGGGCTGTCCAGGGAGTCGGCCAGGCCACTGAGGTCGGTCGGCATCCCGATGCGTACCGGCATGCCGAGCATCTCGCGCACCAGTTCGTCGAAGCGGTTGAGTTGCGCCGCTCCGCCGGTGAGGACGATGCCCGCCGGGAGCATGCCCTCGTAGCCACTGCGCTTGATCTCGTTGTATATGAGCTCCACCACCTGCTCGGCCCGGGCCTGGATGATCTCGTTGAGCAGGTGCCGGCTTATTTTCTGCTTCTCGCCCACCGTCAGCGTATCAATCTCGACCAGGTCATTCTCGTCGCCCTCGACCGGCGGGTCGCCCGCGATCGCGCTGCCGTAGCGAATCTTCAGATACTCCGCCGTGTTGTGCGGCGTATGCAGCACGTAGGTGATGTCATTGGTGAACTGGTTGCCACCCACCGAGATGACGCTGGTATGCCAGACCCCACCCTGCACGAAGATGGCGATGTCGGTGGTGCCGCCGCCAATGTCGACCAGCATGACGCCGCGGTCCTTGTCCTCGGCGCTGAGCACGGCCTCACCGGAGGCCAGCGGCTGCAGGATGAGGTCGTCGATCTCGAGCCCTGCCTTCTGGACACTACGGATGAGGTTCTGGATGGCCATCACCTCACCGGTGACGATGTGGGTCTCCACCTCCAGGCGGAAACCGCTCATGCCGATCGGGTCGCGGATGCCCTCATTGCCATCGACCACATAGGCCCGTGGGATGACGTGGATGATCTCGCGCTGGGTAGGGATGGCGACCGCCTGGGCCGACTCGACCGCCCGGGCAACGTCGTTGCGGGTGATCTCGCGGTCGGGCCGCTGCACGGCCACCACCCCGCGGCTGTTGAGCGAGGCGATATGGCGGCCGCTGACCCCGACGAAGGCCGTGCCGACGCGGTAGCCGCTGGAGCGCTCCGCCTTCTCGATACTGGCCGTGATCGCGCTCACCGCGTCATCGATGTTGACCACCACGCCCTTGTCGAGGCCCTTGCTCGGCGTGAGGCCGACACCGAGGATGTTGAGCGCGCCCGTGTCGCCGACCTGGGCCACAATCGTACAGACTTTGGTCGTCCCGACATCGATTCCGACGATGGTGCGCTGCATAGACTTCCCTCATCTCTCTACAGTTGCCCGGCAACCGCAGAAAGGGTTGTGGCATTGCTGGTGCGATGTTCCAGATCGCGATACCTGGATGAACGGTGACCGTTATGGTTCGGGCACACTGGCCGGCGCTGGCGCCGTGTTCTGATAGAACGGGTTTGCGGGACGCAGATCGAGATAGGTAAAGGCCGTCTGGTCCTGCAAGAGCACCTGGAGCACGGCCAGCTTGCGATCGAGTTGCTCACTCCGGCCAAAGACGATGGTCTGGCCAAACGGTCCGCGGACAAAGACGCCCAGGCCGTAGTCCCAGCCGATCTGCGCCGGGGTAAAGCCAAGCTCGACCGGCAGGCGCAACGCCAGGTTCTGCGCCAGGTGCAGGGCGTCGCTATCGATCTGTTCGTTGGGCTTCAGTTCGAGGTTCGAGCTATCGGTAATGACGAGCACGTCGGCGGCGGCAGCCTCGCGGGCGGGACCGAGCACTTTGCCGCTGCCGTCCACCAGGTAGTGCACCCCACCGGCCTGCCAGCGCACCTCGGGGCGGCGCTCAACGATACGGACGAGCGCCGCATCGGGCAGGGCGAGGTCGATCGCCGCCGAGGCGACGTAGGCGTTCTCTCTGAGCCGGGCGAGCGCCTGGTCGGTGTTGACGAACCAGATCGGTCGCCCACGCAGGTCGACGAGCTCGGCCACTGCGGCCGCGTCGAGGGCGTTGTTGCCCTCCACCCGGATCTGCTGCACGCTGAAGCGGGGGGCGGTGAACACATAGGCAAGGGCGCCCACTGCGGCGAGGAAGAGCGCCAGGCTGGCCAATCGCCCATTGCGGAGCCAGGCGAGCAGTGCGCGTTGCGCGCCCGGAACGGCCTGCTGGCCCGGTGGTGGGGCCACCGGCGCGCGGCGCGGGGGTGGGGGTGCAGGCGCCGCCTTGCGCCGCTGCTGGCGGCGGGCCGCGATGCGCTCGCGCGTATTCGGGGGGTTGTAGTCCATCTGCGTGGGTCCCTGCCTCAGGTGGAACCTGGCGTGCCAGGCCCCCGCTTGCGCTCCAGGGCCAGCTGAATCAGCCGATCGAGCAGATCGGGGTAGGCCAGCCCGCTGGCGGCCCACAGCTTGGCGTACATGCTGATCGGGGTGAAGCCAGGCATGGTGTTCACTTCGTTCAGCCAGAGTGTGCCGGTCTCCTTGTCGAGCAGGAAATCGACCCGGGCCAGCCCGGCGCCGTCGATGGCCAGGAAGGCCTGCAGCGCCAGTTCGCGCACCTGTGCCGCCAGTTCGGCGTCGAGCGGCGCCGGAATGACGAGCTGCGAGGCGCCATCGAGGTATTTGGCGGCGTAGTCGTACCACTCGCCGGAGGGCACCACCTCGCCAGGAACGCTGGCCGCAGGCTCATCGTTGCCCAGCACGCTGATCTCGATCTCGCGCGCCGGGATGCCCTGCTCAACCACGATGCGCCGGTCGTAGCCGGCCGCCTCGGCCAGGGCAGCCTGGAGGCCTGCGCGATCGCTGGCCTTGTTGACGCCGACGCTGCTGCCCATGTTGGCCGGCTTGACGAAGACCGGGTAGCGCAGCGCGGCCTCGACCCGCGCAGCGACGGTCTCCGCATCGGCGGCCAGTTCGCTGCGGCGCACCAGGAGCCAGGGCAGCAGCGGCAGGCCGGCGGCGGCGAAGGCGGCTTTCATCAGCGCCTTGTCCATGCCCACGGCACTGGCTGCCACCCCACAGCCGACATAGGGCATGCCTGCCAACTCCAGCAGGCCCTGGACGGTGCCGTCCTCGCCCATGGGGCCGTGGAGCACCGGGAAGACCACATCGACCGGGTGCGAGGGGGGCAGCAGGGTGAAGTCTTCGACCAGCGATGCCGCCGGTGCGACGGGCGCCGCCCCGGCCGGGAGGCGATCGCGGTCAGCGGCGGCCACCAGGGTGGCGTGGGCCCCCGGGCCGGCCAGCCAGCGCCCCTGCCTGGTGATGCCCACCGGCAGCACGTCGTAGCGCGCCGGGTCGAGGGCCGCCAGCACCGCCTGGGCCGATACGAGGGAGACCTCGTGTTCACCACTCTGGCCGCCGAAGAGGACGGCGACGCGTAGCTTCCTGGACATAGGACGCTCCCTGTTGCGAAACGAGCGGGCGGACGCAGATCCGGCCCGCTTACAGCACGCACACCTCAAGCTCGAGCACGATGCCGAACTGCCGGCGAACCTCATCGCGCGCGATCGCCACCAGGGCGAGGATATCGGCGGCGCTGGCCGCGCCGGTGTTGACGATGTAGTTGGCGTGGATCGGGCTGATCACCGCGTCGCCGACCTGGCGACCCTTGAGCCCGGCGCGCTCGATCAGTTGCCCCGCGCTCTCGCCCGGCGGGTTCTTGAAGACGCTGCCACATGAACTGCCGGCCGGCGTCTTGCGCTTGCGCTCGGCCGCTGTGCGGCCCATTGCCGCCATCAGCGCAGTGGGGTCGCCACGGGTGAGCCGGAAGGTCGCCGCCAGCACCAGGGGCGGGATCGCGCCAGGCACACGGTCCGCCCGTTTGAGGGCGCTGGTCCGGTAGTCGTAGGCCAGCCGCTCCAGCGGCCAGCTTTCGATCGTATCGTCGATCAGGATCTCGGCGCACACAAGCACCTGGGCCGTATCACCGCCGTAGCAGCCAGCATTGCCGAAGACGGCCCCGCCAACCGTACCGGGGAGGCCCTCGGCCCACGCAAGCCCGGCCCAGCCCATCGCGGCGAGGCGGCGCGCCAGGCCGGCCATCGGCGCGCCGGCCTCCACCGAGAGCAGGGCGCTGTCGCCCTGTTCGGCGATCTGCCAGTCCTGGGCGCGGTAGCTGGCGATCAGCCCCGGGTAGCCGGCGTCGCGCACGAGCAGGTTGGTGCCGCGCCCCACCCAGGCCAGGGGCAGGCGATGCAGGCGGGCCCAGGCCGCCAGGGCCTGCGCCTCCGCAGGGCTGGCCGGCTCGGCGTAGTAGCGGGCTGCGCCGCCGGCGCGCCAGGAGCTGTGGCGCTCCATGGGCTCGTGCTCGCGGATGGGAATGGGGGGCGGTGCGATCATCGTCGTGCGCCTCATGCTGGTGGTTGTCCCGCGTGCTGGCCCAGGTGCGCCAGCAACGCCAGGCCGACTCGATCACCATCGCCCGCCCCGAGGGTCAGCACGACATCGCCGGGTTGCGTCGTGCTAGCAAGGACGGCGGCGGCGCTGGCCAGGTCACCGACATAGCGTGCGTCGAGGCCCGCCGCGACCGCGCGGGCGGCCAGTTCCCGGGCCAGCGCCGCCGTATCGCCCTGCTCGCGGGCGGCGTAGACATCGCCCACCAGCAGCAGATCAGCGGCGTGGCAGGCTGCGGGCCACTGTGCGAGCAGCGCGGCGGTGCGACTGAAGGTGTGGGGCTGCAGATAGGCCACCAGGCGCCGTCCGGGGTAGCGCTGGCGGGCCGCGGCCAGGGTCGCCTGCACCTCGGTCGGATGGTGCGCGTAGTCGTCGATCACCGTCACCCCACCGGCCTCGCCCTTGAGCTCGAAGCGGCGGGCGCTGCCGCCGAAATGGGCCAGGGCCGCCGCCGCCGCGTCGAGCGGCGCCGCGAGCAGCGCACACACCGCCAGGGCCGCCAGGGCGTTGCGCACATTGTGGGCGCCGGGCAGGCGCAACACCTGGCGCCCGAGCCGCTGCTGGGCGAACCTGCGCCGGTTGTAGCGCCAGAGGTCGAAGCTCACGCCCCCGCCCGGGGTGGGAACCACCCCGCTGGCTGCCCAGTCGAGCGGGGCAAGCCGGCACGAGACCGGGTCGCTGGCCAGGGCCTCTTCGATGCCATAGCGCGTGGCCTCGGCCAGCCCAAGGGCCAGCACACCGGCGTCTTCGCCACAGGCCACCACGTGGGCCGGGTTGGGCACCAGCGCGGCGAAGCGGGCAAAGGCGGTGCTGTAGCTCACGGCGTCGGGATAGATATCCGGGTGATCCCACTCGACATTGGTGATCACCGCGATGGCCGGGCTGAGCGCGAGGAAGGCCCGGTCGTACTCATCGGCCTCGATCACCAGCGGCGCTGCGGGCGCGCCCCAGGCAGCATTGCCGCCCAGTTCGGGCACCTCCGCGCCGATCAGATAGCCGGCCGCAAGCCCGGCGCCACGCAGCGCCACGGCGATCATCGCGCTGGTGGTGGTCTTCCCGTGGGTGCCGGCCACCGCCACCACCGGGCGCTGGCCCGACCACTGGCGCCACAGCTCGGCTCGCCCGCTGATCGGGATGCCGGTCGCCCGGGCCGCGGCCAGTTCCACGTGGTCGGCGCGCACGGCGGCAGTTGCCAGCACGGTGTCAGCCCCGGCAACGTGGGCCGGGTCGTGGCCCTGGTAGATCGTGGCGCCGCGGGCGGCCAGCGCCGCCGTAAGCCGGTTGGCGACCTGGTCCGAGCCGCTGACCGTATGGCCCTGGTCGAGCAGCAGGCCAGCGATGGCGCTCATCCCCGCGCCCGCGATGCCGACGATATGGTAATGCCTCGGGCTCACCGTTTGCCTCCACCGCCGCCACCGCCGCCCTCGGGTTTCCAGATCTTCGGAAAGTTAAAGACGATCAGGATGAGCAGGATGAGAAAGAAGACCGTAATCAGCGAGGGCATCAGCACGCTGACATTGGGCAGGGTATTGAGGACGCCGGCCAGCGGGCCACCAAAGCCGCCATTGCCCGCCACATACTCCTCCCAGAAGACCACTGCGCCATTCGACCAGAGCAGCACGATCAGTGCGCCGACAAACAGGCCAAGCGGCTTGGCCAGGGCCTCCTTGGGCGGCCCCTTCCAGCTCGCGTTCTTGTTGAAGAAGAAGCCGAGCAGCACCAGTGCGACGAAGGTAATCACGCGGAAGAAGAGCGGGATCTGAAACCCTGGCGTGATCAGCGGGTCGAGTTCGGGTGCACTGGCCGGATTCTGGCCGAGGGCAAAGGCCACCAGGGCTGGCCCATTCTGCCAGAAGCGATTGATCAGCCCGACCACGAAATCGCCGCCCTGGACGGTGAGGATATAGGCGACGATCGTCCACAGGGCCGGGGTGAGCACATTGCGAAAACCCTGCTGCACTCCCCAGTAGGCGCCCAGCCCCATAAAGATCAGCAGCAGAACCACCCCGCTCAAGGTCAGGGTGAGCGTACCCTGGGCCAGGGGCACAAGCGAATGACCTGCTTCAGTGAAGAACATCAGCCAACACTCCTTGCAGCGAGGCCGAGGAGCGCGCCGGCCAGGTGCCGCGCCGCGTCCGGCCGGGCCAGCGCCCGACTCCGCTCCGCCATGCGTTCTCGCTCGCTCTGGTCGTGGATGAGGTGCAGCACTGCGCGGAAGAGCGGCCCGTCCTGCGGCGGCCCGGCACCGAGCATGGCCGCATCGGCGACCTTGAGCGCCGCCCCCCGGCGCACCAGGTAGTCGGCATTCTCGTCCTGGTGCACATACGGGTAGGGGACCAGCACGGCAGGCAGGCCTACCGCAGGCAACTCGCCCAGGGTTGAGGCACCACTGCGGCAGATCGCCAGATCAGCCGCGCCGAGGGCGCGCACCATCGACTGGGGCTGCTCCCCACTTGCCAGATACGGATACAGTTTATACCGCGCCTGGAGGGCAGCCGGCAAGTGCTCAGCGGCGGTGCGGAGCCACTGTTCGTCGCCCTCACGCCCGCACACATGGATGAGCTGGCAGTGTTCCAGCAGGGCCGGCAGGAGAGCCTCGATCGCCCGGTTGAGGCTGCGGGCGCCGCGACTCCCGCCGTAGACCAGCACCACCGGCGGCTCGTCGGCCAGGGCGAAGGCCCGCCGGCAGGCCGCCCGGTCCTGCCCGAACAGCTCTGCCCGGAGCGGATAGCCGGTGACAAGCGCGCGCGGGTGGCCGGGCTGCAGGCCCAGGTGGGGCAGCGCCTCAGCCACATTGGTCGCGGTCAGCGTGGCGATGCGTGCGAGGAAGCGCACCGCGAGCCCGGGGATCACATCGGGCAGGTAGATGAGCGTCGGGATGCGCTGCCCGCGCGCGGCGATGAAGAGTGGGACGCAGACATAGCCGCCCGTGCCGAGAATGGCGCCGGGGCGCACCTCACGCAGCAGGCGCCGCGCCTGGCGCAGCCCGGCGAGCATTGTCGCGGCGCCGCGGGCGAGTTGGAGCGGGCCGCGCCCGCGCAGCGCCGCAGCAGGCAGACCGCGGAATGGCAAGTTGCTCTCTGCGGCCACGATCCGAGCCTCCATCCCGCCCACGCTGCCCACATAGAGCAGCGCCGGGGGGGCATGCTGTTCAGCGGCGCCGATAGCTGCGGCGACCGCCAGCGCCGGGTAGACGTGGCCGCCCGTGCCCCCGCCAGACAGCAAGAGGGTTGGGGAGGGCGAAGGCCGGGGCGCGCCGGGGGAGCGGGGCATCGGTGATCTCCTGGGGCTGGTGCCGGAGCATATGTTTCGAGATATTGAGCAGAATGCCGACCGCGATCATGCTCGTGTACAGCGAGGTGCCGCCATAGGAGAGGAAGGGCAGGGTCAGGCCGGTAAACGGCAGCAGCGAGGTGGTCACGGCGATGTTGATCAGCGCCTGGATGACCAGCCAGCTGGTGATGCCCACCGCGACGAGGGCCGCGAAGGGGTTCGGCGCGCGCCCGGCGATGCGAAAGCCGCGGTAGGCGATGACCGCGAAGGCGGCCATGACCGCCACCGTGCCGATCAGCCCGAGCTCCTCGCCGATGATCGCGAAGATCGCATCGGTATAGGCCTGGGGCAGCCACTGGAACTTCTGGCGCGCCTGGCCGAGCCCGAGGCCGAAGAGGCCGCCGTTGCCGAGGGCCAGCATGGCGTGGATGGGCTGGAAACCAAAGCTTTGGTAGTACTTCCACGGATCGAGGAAGGCCAGGATGCGGTAGTTGCGGAAGCCCATCACGTTGACCAGGAACCAGAAGGCGGCGGCGCCGAGGCCGGTCGCGCCGGCCACGTGCCACAGCTTCGCGCCAGCCGCGAAGTAGATCACCCCGCCGATCAGCACCAGCACGACCGTCGTCCCCAGGTCGGGCTGCAGCATCACCAGGCCGCACACCAGGCCCAGCATCACACTGAACGGGATCAGGCCATAGGAGACGTTGCCGACCTTCTCGCTGCGCCGCGATAGCCAGTCGGCAAAGTAGATGATGATCGCCAGCTTGGCCAACTCGGCGGGCTGCACGCTCACCAGGCCGAACACCCCCTCGCCGATGCGGATCCAGGAGCGCGAGTTGTTGACCCGGGTCATCGAGTCGGGCAGGATCAGCACCAGGAAGAGCAGCAGCAACGCGCCGCCCATCAACTGAACCGAGTAGGTGCGCCAGAACCGGTAGTCGATGCGGGCGGCTACCAGCATGCCGATCGTACCGACGATCGCGCCGATCGTCTGGCGGATAAGGTAGTAGTACTGGTTCTGATGGGATTTGAAGGCTTCGACGAAGCTCGCGCTGTAGACCATCACCAGGCCGAGGGCCACGAGCGAGCCGACAGTTGCGAGCAAGACGTAATCCGGTCTGGAGGTTCGGTCGGTCACTGGTCCCCCCTTGGCACCGGGGCGAGCGTCACCCGGCCCCGGGCAGTAACAGTGCCAGCGCCGCCAGCGCGGCGAAGGTCGCCAGCGCGGCGCCCCAGCCCCACGGCGGAAAGCTGCGGACCAGGACGGGCGGGTAGCGGTCCAGGTTGATGGCGAGGCGCGGCGCCAGAGCCAGGCCGGTCAGCGTGCCAACGGCCAGGCCGCCCATATGTCCCCAGTTATCGATCACGCCGGGGGACGAGAAGCCGATGATCAGGTTGATCACCGCAATGGCGGCCATGCTCTGCAACTGGGCGCGCCCGAAATCGCCGAGCGTGGCGCGGTTGAGGTAGTAGAAGATGCCCAGCGCGCCGATCAGGCCGAAGATGGCGCCGCTGGCGCCCACCGAGGGCACCGGCGAGAGCAGGTAGGATGCCACGCTGCCCCCGATCCCCGCCAGGAGATAGACGGCGAGGAAGCGGGCGGTGCCATAGATCCGCTCGCTCTCCGGGCCAAGGGCGTAGAGCGCGAAGCTATTGAAGAAGACGTGGATCAGGTTCGCGTGCAGCAACGTGGCAGTCAGCAGGCGCCAGTACTGGCCCGCATCGATCAGGCTGTTCTCCTTGGCGCCGAGCACGATCAGCACCAGCAACGAGGGCTGAAACAGCCCGCCGCTCAGCAGGGCGCTCAGCAGGTAGATGATGGCAATCGCCGCCAGGATCGCATAGGCGGCCCGTGGCTGGGTGCCCCAGGCCACGCGTACGGGGATGCGTTGCGCTCCGGCTGGCTCGGGCGGCCCGGTCTGGGCCTCGCGCTCATCGGGTGGTTGGGTCATAGCTCGCCAACAATGCGCCGGAACACGTCACCCCGGTGGAACTCATTCCGGAACATGCCAAAGCTCGCACAGCCCGGCGAGAGCAGCACCGTGTCTCCCGGCGCGGCCAGTTCCCGGGCCGCCCGAACGGCGGCTGCGAGGTCGTCATACGGCCCCGCGATCGTCATCGGCACACCACGGCCAGTGGCGCTCGCCTGGCCGGCCTGCACCGCCGCGGCGAGTCGGGGCGTCGCGGTGCCCGCCAGCAGGACCAGCGCCTTCACACGGCCAGCAATTGCCGCGCCCAGGGCCTCGAACGTCAACTCCTTGTCGGCGCCGCCGGCGATCAGCACGATCGGGGTGGTGAGCGCGGCGAGCGCGGCGAGTGCGGCAGCCGGGTTGGTGGCCGTAGTATCGTTGACGTAGCGCACCCCCTCCACCTCGCGCACTAGTTCGAGCCGGTGCTCCACAGCGCTGAAGCCCTGCAGCGCGGCGCGGATGGCCCCCGCCTCGACCCCGAAGGCCCGCGCCAGCGCGGCCGCCAGCATCGCGTTGGCGAGGTTGTGCGCGCCCGGCAAGCGCAGGTCATCGCGGGCGAAGAGCGGCTCACCGCCAGCCGGGCTGATCGCGCCAAACGCAGCGGCCCGGTCGTCCCAGTGGACCGTAGCGCCGCGCAACGTCACGGTTACGGCGGCATGCCGGCGGTAGGCGCTGGCCTCAGCCGACCAGGCGGGGCCGGCGCAGACGGCGATCAGCCGGCCGGGGTAGCGGTACGCACCCGCGGCGAGCGGGAAGGCCGCGACGGAGCCATCGTCGGCGCCGTTGAGCGCCACCACCCCCGTGGCTGGTTGATGCCAGTAGATCTGGCGCTTGGCCGCGGCGTACGCCTCCAGCGAGCCGTGCCAGTTCAGGTGGTCGGGCGAGAGATTGGTGATCAGGCTGAACGGGGGGCTCAGGCCCGCCGCGCCGAGCCGCTCGAGCTGGAAGCTCGACAGCTCTAGCACCACCGGAGTTGTCGTGTCGATCGTCGCGAGCGCCTCCAGCGCCGAGACGCGCAGGTTGCCGGCGACGACCGTGGTGGGGAAGCGCTCGCGCAGCATGGCAGCGAGCAGCAGTGTGGTCGTCGTCTTGCCCTTGGTGCCGGTCACGCCGAGCAGCGGGCCACGGCAGGCGCGGAAGAAGAGCGTCATCTCCGTCTCGACCGGCACCCCGGCCGCGTGGGCCAGCGCCAGCCAGGGCGAGTCGGGGCGCACCGCGGGATTGGCGACGACCAGGTCGGCGCTCGTGACATCGGCGGCGCGGTGTTCGCCGAGGGTGTAGGCCACGCTGGCGCCGAGGTCAGTGGCTGCGGCCTCGAGCGCGGCCAGCGGCTCCGCCAGCGCCGCGGGGCTGGCCATATCGGTGACCGTGACACTCGCCCCCTGGCGGAGCAGCCAGCGGGCGACGCCGAGACCCCCACCGTGGACGCCGAGCCCCATCACCAGGACACGCTTGCCGTGCAGGTTCATCGGCGGATCAGGGTCCGCCCTCGACCACCTGCGTGGTCGGGTTCTGTTCGGCCCGCTGGGGCGCCGGCGTAGCGAAGGTGATCGCCAGCGAGATGCCGACCATCGCCGCCACCGCCGCGATCAGCACGAAGCGCTGGGTCACCTGGACCTGGCTCCAGCCGAGGAGCTCGAAGTGGTGGTGCAGCGGCGCCATCTTGAAGATGCGGCGGCCCTCACCATAGCGCCGCCGGGTCCACTTAAAATAGCCGGTCTGCAGCAGCACCGAAAGCGCCTCGACCACGAAGACGATCCCGACCACGGGGAGCAGCAGCCACTGCTGCGATTGCAGCGCCACCACGGCCAGCGTCGCGCCGAGGGCGAGCGCCCCCAGGTCGCCCATAAACACCTGGGCCGGGTGGGCGTTGTACCAGAGGAACGCCGCGCAGGCCCCCACCAGGGTAAAGCAGAAGGCCATCAGGTTGGTCAGCCGCGGCTCGGCCAGGAAGGTCATCACGCCATAGGCGCCGAAGGCCAGAGTCAGGTTCCAGCCAGCGAGGCTATCGAGGCCATCGGTGAGATTCACCGCGTTGGAGATGAAGACGATGATCAGCGTCGCGATGGGGATGAAGAAGACGCCAATATCACGCATGCCAACGAACGGGATCTGGAGCTGGCCCTCGTGGCCGAGGCCGAACGGCGGCGGCAGGTAGAGCGCCAGCGAGGCGACGAAGGCCACGGCCATCATCAGCCAGAACTTGTAGCGTACGGTGAAGCCGTAGCTCTTTGAGCGGGTGCCCGTGAGCGTCATCCAGTCGTCGATGCCACCCAGGACGGCGAAGCTGAGCAAGACGGCCAGCGGCAGAAGCATCGACCAGCGGTCCACCAGGTTAAAGAGCACGGTGAGCACCACCACGGTGCTCACGACCATGATCCCACCCATGGTCGGGGTGCCCATCTTGCTCAGATGGCTCTGGGGGCCATCGCTGCGGATCTGTTTTCCGAGCTTGTGGCGGCGGGCAAAGGGCACGTACCATGCGCCGACAATCAGGGTCAGCACAAATGCGGCTGCGGCAAGCAGCAGCGCGCGGGCCATGTCCTGGACCAGCACCGCACGTAGGACGTCCACGTTACTCCTCCTCCAGTCGCCGGTGTAGTGCTGTGACGATGCGCTCCATCTCCATCCCGCGGGAACCCTTGACCAGCACATACGTCCGGGGTGCCAGCAACGGGCGCAGGGCGGCGATGACCTGCTCGTGGCAGTCGGCGACGTGCACCTGCGCGGCAGCCATCCCTGCCTCGCGGGCCGCTTCAGCGATCCAGCGCGCCCGGGGACCCAGCGCGATCAGCGTCTCGGCCACCTGGGCAACGCGCCGGCCCACGGCGTGGTGGCCCGCCTGTTCCGTAGCGCCCAGTTCGAGCATATCGCCCAGCACGGCAAGTTTGCGGCCAGCGAGCTCGGCGAGCAGATCGAGGGCGGCGAGCATGGAGAGCGGGGCGGCATTATAGCTGTCGTCGATGATCGTCGCGCCGGCCTGAGCCGCGACAATCTTGACGCGTGGCATGGGCTCCGGGTCACACAGGCCAGCGCTGATCTCATGCCAGCTGAGGCCGAGCACCAGGCCAGCGCTTGCGGCAGCCAGGGCCGTATAGACGCTATGCCTGCCGAGCAGGGGCAGGCGCAGGGCAATGCTGACGCCGGCGTGGTGAGCGGTGAAGCCGATCCCATCGAGGCCGAAGCTCACCAGCTCATCGGCCCGCAGGTCGGCATCGGGGGCCAGCCCATAGGTGAAGACGTGGGCCGGCGTATGGGCGGCCATGGCCAGCACGCGTGGGTCATCGGCATTGAGGATGGCCCAGCCATCAGCGGGCAAGGCTTCGGGCAATTCACTCTTGGCCCACCCGATCGCTGCGAGGCTGCCCAGGCGCTCCAGGTGGGTCGGGCCGACATTGGTCACGATCCCGACCTGGGGCCGGGCGAGCGCCGCTAGAAAGCGGATCTCGCCCGGCGCCCACATGCCCAGTTCCAGCACGGCGACCTCGTGGTCGGGCGTGAGCCGGAGCAGGGAGGTCGGGAGGGTGGCCTCACTGTTATAGCTGCGTTTACTTTTTAAGGTTCGGAACCGGCGGCCCAGGACGGCCGCCACGACCTCCTTGGTGGAGGTCTTGCCCACACTACCGGTGATACCAACAACGGTCGGCGTGAGCTGTCGGCGATGGTAGACGGCCAGCCGCTGGATGGCCAGAAGCGGATCGTCTACGGCGATGAGCAGACACGCATCGGGCGGCGTATCGGCCAGACCCTCGCCGGTGGCCGGATCGACGATGGCCCAGGGGCGGGCGAGCCCACCGAGGGCCGTGCGTCGCGCCTCCACCGCCGCGCGGGTGACCAGGGCCCCCCGCGCGCCGCGCGCCAGCACATCGGCCAGAAAATTGTGTCCATCGGTACGCTCACCGGCCAGGGCAAGGAAGAGCGTCCCCGGCTCAACCTCCCGCGAGTCGGTCACCACTTCGCCGAAACGCACCGCCTGCCAGGCGGGTGCAAGCTCCGGTGAACGCCGTGACCAGCGCGGCTGCACGCCAATGAGCACATCGATCAATCGCAGCACGATGCCCTCCGCACCCCATCGATCGCAGGGGATAACCGGGGGCAATTATAGTTCATGTTCTCCTCTCCCATGCGCCGCGGCGACGCCGCGCCTGATGAGAAGTAGCTGATAGCCGCCGGTGGCGCAACGGCTGCGCCTATGACTGCCCCGGATCAACCAGACCCGGGTCGGGAGGAATCCGCTCGTAACGCAGCAACTCGTCCATCACCTTGTAGAAGACCGGGATGGCGGTGCCCACGCCCCAGATATCGTCCTTGGGCCGGTCGATCTTGACCAGCACCACGTAGTGTGCCTCGTCCACCGGGCCAAAGCCCAGCACCGAGCCGATCGTATAGTTCGGATCGTAGCCACCGCCCTCGATCGGAATGCTCGAGGTACCGGTCTTCGCCCCTACCCGATAGCCGGGCACGAGCCATGTATCGCTGTAGTCGCCGGTGATCGGCCCCCACACCACCGGGCTGTAGTGGTTGGCCGAGTGGACCAGCATCTGCCGCACGGTCCAGGCCACACCGGGCTCGATCGGGCGGCCCACCACCACCGGCTCGGTATCGGTGCAGACCGTGCCCTCGCAGCGCCGTTCGACGATGTACGGCTTCATCATCACACCGTCGTTGGCAATCGCCCCGGCCGCCTGCACCATCTGCAGCGGGGTCACCGAGATGCCCTGGCCATAGGCGTTGGTGAGGAAATTCAGGTCGTTGTAAGTCGGGCTCCCCCAGCTATTGACGATCCCCTGCTCCTCGCCACCGAGCTCGACACCCGTCGGCCGGCCAAAGCCGAAGTCGCGCAGGGCGGCATAGAAGCGCTCGGGGCCGGTCAACTCGTTGAGCTGCAATGCGCCGACGTTGCTGGAGAAGTAGAGCACCCGCTCGGAATCGAGCATGCCATTGGCGCCGCTGTTCCAGTTGCTCAATGAGTAGCCGTAGCGGAACACCACCCCGGTATCGTTGACCACGGTGTCCGCGGTGAAGGCCCGCGCCTGCAGCCCCGCGGCCACGGTGATCATCTTGAAGGTGCTCCCCGGCTCGTAGAGGTTGCTGACCGCCGGGTTGCGCGCGTAGACCTCCTCCGGATAATCGCCGTAGCGGTTCGGATCGAAGGAGGGCCAGCTGGCCATCCCGCGGATCGCGCCCGTCCGCGGATCCATGACGATGATCGACCCGCCATCAGCATTGTGATCCTCGACAGCGGTCTTCAACTCACGCTCGATCACGTACTGGATGAGCGGGTCGATCGTCGTCTGGATGTTGATACCGTTGCGCGGCGGCACGGTGCGCGAGGGCGCGATCGCGATCGGTTTGCGGGCGCCGTCGAACTCGGCCTCGAGCGTCCCGGTGATGCCCTTGAGCTGCGAGTCATAGAAGGCCTCGATCCCGCTAATGCCTTCGCCGTTAAAATTGACGGCGCCGATCACCTGGGCGGCAAACGAGCCCTGAGGATAGACGCGGCGCGGCTCGTACTCGAGGCGCAGCCCGGGCTCATTCAGCGCCTCGATCTGGGCAGCGACCTCCGGTTCGAGCCAGCGCGCCACCGGCAGCCAGTAGTGCTTCGTGTCCGTCAGGGCATCGAGGATGCTATCGGCGGGTTTGCCCACCAGCGCCGCGAGGGTCAGCGCCAGGCGTGGCGCCTTCTCCTGGTCGACCAGGCCGGGAATAACCCACAGGCTCTCGCGGTCCACGTCCATGGCCAGCACATTGCCCAGGCGATCGGTGATCATGCCGCGGGTGGGCAGCAGGGTGATCTGCTGGGCGATCTCACGCTCGGCCAGGGTACGCAGTTCGCCGTGGCGCAGCACCTGCAGTTCGCCGAGGCGCAGGACGACACGGGCGATCAGCAGCAGGCAGAGCAGCAGGATGGCATTGATCCGCCAGCGGGCAAGCCGGACGTGCGCGCCGCCGGTGGAGGCGCGGGGTCGATCGAGCCGGGTTGTGCTACGGGTAGCCATCGCTCTGGTACCGTCCTGGTCGTGAAGCGGCGCGCGTGCCGCTGCTATTCGTCGCGGTCGCTGCTCGCATCGGGCTGGCCGGCCGGTACGACCGGCGGGGCGGCCGGCGCTGAGCGGGCGGGCAGTTCGAGGTAGCGGATCTGCCCATCGCGGACCGGGCGCAGGCCGTTCTGCTCAGCCCGGCGGCGGATGCGCTCGAGCGAGTGGGCGCGCGCCTGGCGCTCCTGGAGCTGGGTTCGCTCGCGGAGCAGGCTCACCTTCTCGGCCTCCAGGTCGCTGATCGCATACCCCCTGGTGGCCACCACGCCGGTCTGGGCGAGCACGATCAGGCTCATCAGGCAGAGCATGATCACCAGGCCGAGCAGATAGCGTGAGCCATCGAGGCGCAGGTAGCGCGGCAGCGCCAGACGGCGCGCGCGGGCGCCTGCGATCGATGAGACGCGGTGCGAGTTGACGGCCATGCACTCTCTCCTATCTCGGATAAACACGACTGGCGGCCGCTCGCCGGGCCGCCAGCGCTCATGCTGCAGCGCGGCGTTCGGCGACGCGCAGCTTTGCGCTGCGTGCGCGGGGGTTGGCGGCGCATTCCGCCGCATCGGCCACGATGGGCTTACGGGTCAGAACCGTCAGGCGAGGCGGGTGCTGGGGCTCACCGGCGCCATAGCCCGACTCGGCGCGAAAGAACTGCTTCACGATCCGATCCTCGAGCGAGTGAAAGCTGATCACCGCCAGGCGACCGCCGGGCCGGAGCAACGCCACGGCCTGGGGCAGGGCCGCCTCCAGTTGGGCAAGCTCCTGGTTGACGGCGATGCGCAACGCCTGGAAGGTGCGGGTCGCCGGGTGGATGCGCTCCCGCCCGCCGCGCCCGATCGCCCGCTGGACCAGGTCAGCCAGCTCGCCGGTCGTCGTGATCGGCGCCTGGCGGCGCCGTTCGACGATCAGGCGCGCGATGCGCCGCGAACCTCGTTCTTCGCCATAGCGATAGATCACGTCAGCCAGCTCCTGTTCATCCAGCTGGTTCACCAGATCGGCGGCGGTGGGGCCGCCACCCGGGTCGAGACGCATATCGAGCGGGCCATCGGCCGCGAAGCTGAAACCGCGCGCCGCCGTATCGAGTTGATAGGACGAGACACCCAGGTCGAGCAGGATGCCATCGACGGCGCCGAAGCCATGCTGGCGGGCCAGGGCTGCCAGCTCGGCGAAGTGGCCATGGACGAGGGTGAAACTGGCCGCGGGCAGGCCAGCAGCGCCGAGCCGCGCCGCGGCCGCCGTAAGCGCCGCCGGGTCGGCATCGATGCCGAGCAGCCGCCCGCCGGGCTGAGCGGCCTGCAGCACGGCCAGGGCGTGGCCCGCGCCGCCCACCGTTGCATCGATGAAGCAGGCGCCGGGCCGTGGCTGTAGTGCGGCGAGCACCGCCGGCAGCAGCACCGGAATGTGCTGAAACGCAGACGGCTCAGGCTGGCCCATAATGCGTCCATCCCTCAGATCCCCAGATCGGCCCACTGCTCGGCGATCGCAGCCCCCTGCTCCGTGAGCGTCGTCTGCAGCTCGTTCCAGCGCTCGCCCGACCAGAGTTCAAAGTAGGTGTTCATCCCGCTGATCACCACCTGCTCGGCCAGGCTGGCATACTCGCGCAGGTTCTGCGGGATGAGAATGCGCCCCTGACGATCAATCTCCACCTCGGCGGCCAGTGAGAAGAGGATCCGGCGCATATTACGCGCCTCGGTACTGGCAAACGGCAACTTGCTGACCCGCTCGGAGAGTTGCTGCCAGATCGGGTAGGGGAAGGCCTGTAAGCACGGCTCGAAGCCCCGGGTCAAAACAAATCCCTCGCCCAGTTCCTCACGGAAACGGGCGGGGATGGCGACACGGCCCTTCTCATCGATGATGTGCTCGAACTCTCCCAGGAACACTGGCCCGCCTCAGAGAGCCGCCCCGCCGCCCCCGGTCGCAGTGTCTGACCAGGATAACTCAGCGCGCGTCCCCCACCTGAAAGGATTTTCGATGCGAACGTTTGTTGTTCTCTCCACTTTTCCCCACTTCTCCCCACTGTGGTCCACATTATATACCACCGGCCCCACCATTTCAAGCGTTTTCCCGCCGTGATTCCCCTTCAGACACAGGATTGTTGTGTTATGTAAACTTTACAAATGCGACTGCGTGTAGGAGGATGGGGCATAGATACGACACGGGGGCCAGCGCCGCAGCGCTGCCCCCCGTGGCCGGCGTCCGTGCAGCTATGATGGGTCAGCCCCCACCCGCTGAGGCCAATGCCTCGGCCCACCGGGCGCAACCCGGCGACGAAGCGCCGACGGCGCAGTAGCAACCGAGCTCAGGAGCAGACCAGTGAATCACGCCAACGAGGAGCAGCCGCAGCTCAGCCACCTGGATGCACAGGGCCGCGCGCAGATGGTCGATGTGGGCGCCAAGGCGGAAACCCGGCGCGAGGCGGTGGCCCGCGGGATGATCAGCATGCAGCCGGCCACGCTCCAGCTGATTATGAGCGGTGCCGCGCCCAAGGGCGACGTGCTGGCCACCGCCCGTATCGCGGGCATCATGGCAGCCAAACGCACCCCCGAGCTCATCCCGCTCTGCCACACCCTGCTGCTCACCCACGTGAGCGTGACGATCGAGCCCGACCCGGGGGCCAATGCCCTGCAGATCGAGGCGACGGTGCGCACCACGGGGCAGACCGGGGTGGAGCTGGAGGCGCTGACGGCGGTGAGTGTCGCCGCTCTGACGATCTACGATATGTGCAAGGCGGTGGATCGCGCCATGCGCATCAGTGAGATCCGGCTCGTCGCCAAGCGCGGTGGGCGGAGTGGCGAACTGGTGCTGGAGTAGCCCGGCTATCGCTCAAGCGCAGCCCGCAAGCGGGCAAGCTCGGCCGCGATCGCCTCGGCGCGGTACATGTGGGCCAGCACCTGCTCCTCGAGCGTGCCGCGCCAGTGCCGCAGCGCGCGCAGCCGTCCCGCCGCGCGCCGATCGCCTGGCGCCGCCGCGGCCTCCAGCGCCGCGATCTGCTGCTCTAGCTCGGCCAGCGTCCACGAGCGATCGGCTAGCTCGGCATTCACCGTTTTGTACTCGCCGAGCAGGTCGCGATACTGGCGCACCAGCCGCTCACGCTCCCCTGCTGCCGCTGTGCTGTCGCGCTGGGCCATGGCCCTCACCTTATACCGACTCTGCTTGATGGCATCGCATTGGCTTACCTCCACACCTCCACAGCACTACAACGCTACAAAGCCCTGTGTGGAGCTGGAGCGCTGTGGAGATGAGCGGGACAATGCGGGATTGCCAATTCCACCTGGTATTACCTGCACCTGCCCTCCTCCCTGTGATCATAACACACCCGCATAACGAACTCAAGCTTGACATTGAACATTTGTTCTGATATACTCAACGCCAGCAGTGACACACACCACCGCGAGGCTCGTATGATGATCACCTGGCGTACCGCTCCGCTCCTCCGCCCCCAGTTCGCACGGCAGGGCCACCGGCCCGCCGACCCGGTCGAGCTCACCGAACGGCGCTATGGCTTCCTGCCGGCGCGCTTCCGCGCCCGGGGCGCCCTGCACCGCATCGCGCGGATCGAGCGCATCTGGGAGGTAGCTGGCCGGGGCGGCCACGCCGATCGGCGCTACTTCGCGGTAACCTGCGCCGATCGGCGCTGCTGCACCCTGTTTCAGGATCTGCGTGCCGGCACGTGGCACGTTCAGTGGTAGGAGGCGCCCATGCCCGCAAAGAGCCCGCCCTTCCTGATGTGGTACGACGACAACCCCAGGCTCAGTGTGAGCCATAAGATCGCGGCGGCGATGGCCGCCTACCGCGATCGCTTCCACGGCGTCCAGCCCACCCTGGTCCTGGTGAATGAGGCCGAGCTCACCGACGTGGCCGGCGTACAGGTTCGCGCCGTTGCCACCGTGGGCCGCAACACCTACTGGGTGGGGCAGACCGAGCAGCGTGAAGCCCCGGAGGCGCCCCTGCATGCCCCCCCGCCTGCCCGATCCGACCCACAGCGCAGCGGCGCGCGCCGCCCACGTGCGCCGAAGCATCCGTAACCACGCAAGCCCGGGAGCGCGGTTTCGGGGCGGGTTCGGGTGGGGGCGACGAGCTGAGTTGCGCGGAACCCTTCTGAACCCAGCCCCTTTACCCGTTGTCTTTTCCGTCCAGCACCGCGAGGCCGTAGCGCGCGTGCGCGTTCTGCGGATTGAGCGCCAGGACATTCTCGAGGGCGGTGCGCTGATCCTCGGGGTCGTCCACGGCGCCGCTCAGCCAGAGCCACGCCTCTTCGATCCGCTCGTCGGCCTCCACCACCTGCAGCAGCAACTCGCGCGCCCGGGCCTTGTCGCCCTGCTGCAGCGCCAGCGCACCCTCGTAGAGCAACTCGGCCAGCCTCGTGTCCATGGTCAAGCCTTCCTCTGTACGGCAACGATCTGGGCCAGGATGCTCAGCGCGATCTCCTCGGGCGTCTTCGCGCCGATCGCCAGACCGATCGGCCCGTGGATACGGGCCAGCTCCTGCTCGCTGAAGCCCTCGGCGCTCAGGCGCGCCAGGCGCTTCGCATGGGTTGCCGGGCTGCCCAGTACGCCGATGTAGCAGGCCGGCGAACGCAGCGCCACCCGCAGCGCCGGATCGTCGAGCTTGGGGTCGTGGGTGAGTACCGCCACGCAACTCCGCGCATCCAGCCGCCCGGCCAGGGCCACGTCCGGCCATTCTAGCACCAGTTCGCTCACGTGCGCGAAGCGCTCCTCGCTGGCGAAGGCGGCACGTGCATCCACCACCACGGTGCGGAAACCCAGCACCCGGGCCATGCTGGCCAGCGCGACCGCGATGTGGACGCCGCCCACCATAAAGAGACTCGGCGGCGGCACAAAGCTCTCGACGAAGAGCGTGACCCCCAGGTCCGCCAGCTCGACCTGGCGGCTCACGCCCCGGGCCAGCAGCGGCGCTGCCGCATCGCGGGCCACCGCGTCGAGCCTGGCGTCGCCCAGGCTGCCTTCGATCGTGCCAGCGGGCCAGAGCAGCAGTTTCGCGCCAATCGGCCCCGCCCCGCTGATCAGCGTCGCGGTCGCCACCGGCTGCTCTGCCCGGATGGCTGCGCGCAACTTGTCGTAGAGCTGCGTCACGTCGCTTATCCCAGCACTTCAACGAACACCGCGATCGTTCCGCCACAGGCCAGGCCCGCCTCCCAGGCCGTCTCGTCGGCCACACCGAAGTGCAAGAGGCGAGCCTGTCCGCTCGCCAACACCTCCTGGCAGGCCGCAAAGACGGCGCCCTCGATGCAGCCGCCGCTCACCGAGCCGGCCATGGCCCCGCCCGTGGTGACGAATAGCTTCGCGCCCGCCTGCTGCGGCGCCGAGCCGATCGTCTGCACGACGGTCGCCACTGCCACCCGCTCACCACGGGCCAGCCAGGAGTCAATCTGATCCAGATAGTGCTGCAGCATAGCCGCTTATACCAGTTGGAATTGACAATCCCGCATTGTCCCGCTCATCTCCACAGCGCTCCAGCTCCACACAGGACTTTGTAGCGCTGTAGAGCTGTGGAGGTGTAGAACTGAGCCAATGCGATGCCATCAAGCAGAAGCGGTATTACGTGCCCTCCACGCACAGTACCATATCGCCTGAGGAGACGCCATCGAACTGGAGGTTGCCAGATGACCATTCTCAGCGCAGCAGGCAGATTGTTCCACTCCCCGCGGGCTACGCCGCCTCGGCGAGCATGGCAAGGATGCGCGCGATCAGCGCGCGATCCAGCTCGTCGAGCCCATCGGTGAGCGACGCGAGGCGCCGCTCGCCGGCCCAGATCTGCGCGGCGGCAGTGCGCAGCCGCCAGCCCTTGCGTTCCACGTCCTCCAGGGCCAGTTCGACCTCGGCGCGCTCGGCTTCCGCGCCACGGGCCACGGCCACGATGCCCTGCAGCAGCGGCTCGAACTGGCGCAACGCCTCGGCGTGGTCCGTCGCAGCGTCGTCGCCGTCCAGCGCGGTGACGACGCCAGCGGCCATCAGTCGCTCCAGCACGAGCGCGCGCTCGGCGATCGGCAGCGCATCCAGTGCCCCCTGCAGCCCGGCCACGTCGGCCCGCTCCAACGCCCCACGCACCGCTGGCGGCAGGCTGGCGAGCAACTCTGCGGTGATGCCGGGGTTTGCATCCTCGGCGGCGAACCGGTGACGCTCGGCAAACTCCTGCAGCCCCAACTGCGCAAAGAGTGTGGCTGCCTGCTCCAGGTAGGGCCGCGCCAGGTCTGCACGGCCCGTGCGGCGCAGCGCCCAGCCGTAGTTGCCGATCTGCGCCGCGGCCGTGTACTGCTCGCCTGCCGCCCAGTAGAGGCGGACCGCCTGGTTGAGCAGCTCGGTCGCCCGCGCCAGCTCGCCCTGCTCCAATAACGCGCGACCCCGCGCGATCAGCCCGTCGGCCCGCTCCCTGGTTGTGCCAGCGCTCATCAGGTCGTTCTCCTCCCCAGGAGCCAGTTCACATTGCTATTGATTACTAAAAATCAAGTCTCGCCGTGCAAAGGCATAGATCGACAGGCCGAGCAGCGAGACAAGGAGTGAGGCCTGCGCCAGGATGTTCGCGATCGCGGTCGGCGTGCTGTAGTCCCGCGTGACTGCCAGCTGGAAGCCGTAGAACGCCGGCACCAGTGGCCCGCCCAGCAGCGCCTGCAGCGCCCGCAAGACGGAGCGCACCGCGTCGGGCAATGCGACGAGCAGCGTGCCGCCGATGAAGTTGCTGGAGAAGGCCAGGGCGATCAGCCCCAGCACGACCAGGCGCCAGCCGGTGGGAAAGACCAGCGGCGAGAGCATGAGCAACAGGGCGGCAAGCAGGCTGATGTTGAGCAGGAGTGGCAGGGTGCCGAGCAGCCAGTCGCCGAAACCCAGGTCGACCGGGCGGTTGAGGCCGGCCGTGGCGAGGCTCAGCAGCCCGTAGGCGCCCGCCACGATGGTGCAAGCGCCGAAGAACAGGCCGAGCAAAAAGGTGCCGCGCCCGACCCCCCGCGCGAGCAGCACATAGCCCTGCGGCCGGTCGCCAAGACCGATGAAGGCGGCCATGGTGTACAGCGTGAGCGCCGGCGTGAAGACGCCCAGCACGCTGAAGAAGTACTGGGCATTCATCGGACGCCGCAGAAAGATGAAGAATACGGCCAGCAGGGCGACGATCTCGATCACGATCCGCCCCGAGCGCAGGTACTCCAGCAGGGTAAAGCCCGTAAAGCGAAGGAGACGCATAGCATGTCCGCTCTGGTTAGGGAGCCTTCCTGACGCCAATGCCCCTGACCCGATCCTGGCCGCCACTGGCCCGGGCCGTTGGAACACCAACCACGGCCAGCGGCCACGGAGACTACGCCCCTGGCGTGCGCTCGCCCGGATCCTGGTCGCGATCGTTGCGGCCGAGCAGTTCGTTGAGCAGCGTATCGCCCTCGCCACGCCGCCCATCGGCGGGCGTTGGTGGCGACTGCTCGCCGGGGAGCGGCAGATCCCAGAGCGCAGCGGGCAGCCCATGGGCCTCGCCCGGGCTGGGCAGCGTCTCGTGGACCGCCTCGCGGTAGAGCCGCTCCAGCGGGCTCTCAAGCGGCTCCAGGGCGATGATCGCAACCCTGGCATCGAGCAGCGCCTGCAGCACCGCTGCCTGCAGCGCGGCGCTGTTCGGGCTGAGCCGCACACTCCGTTCTTCACAGCGCACGCCTGGCCCCAGGGCCGCGATCTGCGCCTGCACCTCGGCCCCGAGCGGACTGACACTGATACGCACACTGCTCGCCACCTCACGCAACTCGCGCGTGTGGGCCTCAGCGGCGATGCGCCCGCCCGCCAGCACTCCCACCCGGTCGCAGAGCACTTCGACTTCCTGCAGGTAGTGGGTGCAGAGAAACACGGTGTGGCCGCGCTCGCGCACGCTGGCGAGCAGTTCGATCACTTCACGCTGGCCGGCCGGGTCAAGACCGCTCGTCGGCTCGTCGATCAGTAGCAGGTCCGGATCGCAGAGCAGGGCCTGGGCCACACCCAGGCGTTGCAGCATGCCCTTGGAGTAGGTGCCAAGGCTCCGCTCGGCGGCATCGCGCAACCCCACGGCGATCAACTCGCGCTCCACCCGCTCGTGCAACGCGGCCCCCGTCAGACCGCTGAACTGCCCCAGAAAGCGCAGGTACTCGCGGGCATTGTAGCGGGTGTGGTAGCGTTGACGCTCAGGGATGTAGCCGATGCGGGCGCGCATGCGCTCCAGCCTGGTGGAGCCGAACAGCCGCAGCCGGCCCTGGTTCGGGCGCAGAAAGCCCATCATCAGGTGGATCAGGGTTGATTTGCCGGCGCCATTCGGCCCCAGCAGGCCGTAGACCTCACCCGCCCTGACGCGCAGGCTCAACCCCTGCAGCACCGGCAGACTGCCATAGGCCTTGAACAACTCCTCGATCTCGATGACGTCGCTCACCCCTGCTCCTCGCCTCCGTGCCTCATCACCGGGGTCCCCCGCGACAGCGGCGGGCCCGCGTTCCGTGTCACCCCATCACCGCCAGGGCCAGCGAAGCCAGCCCGGCCAGGGGCAATGCCCAGAGCGCACAGAGCCGCAGCGCAGCCGGCAAGGTCAGCCGGGGGATGCGGCCGGTAAGGCGGCGCAACAGCAGCCCTGCGCTGGCCACCCCGGCAGCGACCACGAGCAGGCCGAGCCAGGGCGGGCCCACCCGCACCGGCAGGCCGGCCACCAGGATGGCTGCCAGCAGCGCCCCACTGCGCACGTCGCGCGCCCAGCCGTCCAGCGATCGCGTGGGCGTGGCCAGCCCCGCCGTGACACCGCCGGGCGTGATCCGCTCCTCGCTGGCGAACGGTCCCCAGCCTACGGCGGCCGGGAACGCTAGCAGCGCGGCCACCAGGGCCAGCAGATGGGCCGGCGCGGTGGCGGGGCGCCAGTCCAGGTGGGCGCTTAGCGCCGGCGCCAGCGCCGCCCAGATCGCTGCCCGCGCCAGGACGCCCAGCTGTGCCTCGCGGATCGCCGCGCGCACCACCGAGGGCACACCCGCCGCCAGGGGTGGCAGCAGCGGCAGCAGAAAGGCCAGTTCGAAGCCCGTCCAGGCCCAGAGCCACGCCCCTGCGCCGCCGGCGGGGTGCCACGGCCAGGGCAAGGTCGCCAGCGCCAGCCCCGCGGCAGCCACACTGCCCGCGGCTGCCAGGCCCTCTCGCGCGTGCAACCCGGCCCCGTCGGGCCAGGTGGCGCCCTGGCCGACCAGCAGCCCGTAGAATGCCCCTAACCCGACGGCCGTCAGCAGCCCCGGGTACACGAGTACGGCGATGATGGCGAGCAGAACATCCATAAGAAGCTCAGGGGGCCACAGGACACAACGTCGCGCCGCGATGCTACAGCGCCCGGATAAAGGCCAGTTCGCGGATCGCTTCGTCAATCGTGGCCAGCAGTGGCTGCGGATAGAGGCCAATCCCCAGGCAGAGCAACAGCAGCACCAGAGTCAGGGCGGCGGTCGAACGGGGCTCGGGCTCGAGCCGCCGCTGGGCCGGGCGATCAAGCTCGATCTCCCACAGCAGCAGTGGTTCCTCCGGCGTGGTCTCCTCGGCGGGGCCGAGCAAGCGCTCACTCGCCACCCGGGCCAGCCCCAGCCCGGCAAACAGCGTGCTGAGCAGCAACGGGAGCAACTCGATCCAGCCGCGCTCGGCCGCCGCCTGGTAGATCAACAACTGGCTCATGGCTCCATTGAGCGGCGGCAGGCCGATCAGCGCCAGCCCGCCCACCAGCAGCCCTGACCCGGCCACCGGCCAGCGGCGTAACAGGTCGCGGCGCACGACGCCCGGCGGGCGCCCATCCGGCCGCTCCAGCAGGCCCAGGCTCACAAAGAGCAGCGTGACCGCCAGGGTCTGGTTCAGGGCCCCGAAGATCGCCCCCGCTAGCCCGATGCTCGATACCGACGCCAGTCCATAGAATACCATACCACTGCCATAGAGGATGAGATAGGCCAGTGTGCGCCGCAACGGGGCCGGCCCCACCGCCAGCAGCCCACCCACCAGCACACTGACGATCGCGCCCAGCCGCATAACGCCATGGGCGCCCTCACTCTCCAGGAGCAGGGTCGGAAAGCTCTGGAAGACCAGGATCAGCACGAGCAGGCTGGCCGTATTCAGCAAGGTGATGATCAACGCGGCCACCAGCGGCTCGGCATAATCGACCAGGTCGGTGAGCCAGGTGTGGAAGGGGATGAGCGCGAGCCGCAGCGCGAAACCCACCGTCAGCAGCGCCAGGATGAACCGCGCCGGCGAGATGCGCTCCGGCAGTTCGCCCGGACGGTAGATGTCGGTGAGCACGAAGGCGATATACATCAGCACCGCCGCCACCGTCATCAGCACCAGGTACTTCAGCGCTGCGGCAATGGCGCGCGTGCCCACCAGGTTGCTCGCGCCCGCCGGCAGGTCCACGATTGCCAGCACGGCCGTCAGGCCAGTCGCCGCCAGCAGCAAGGTGGTGATGAACGGATCCTGCAACAGCAGCACGGTACAGACCTGCGACAGGGTGAGCAGCGCGATCGGCACGAAGTTCTCGCCATGGGGCAGGTGCCAGGCGCCCACCATGGCAAAGCCGCCGATGGTCAGAAACAGCAGCAGGAAGACCCGGTTGAGCGGGCTAAGTGTCAGGGTGATACCGAGGAAACGGGTTGGCGCATCGACCGGGATCTGGGTAGCGATCAGCAACTGGGCCAGCACCGTGCCCAGGGCGGCGAAGATCACCAGCCCCGTGCGGCGACGCAGCACGAAGGTGCTCGCCGCCATCGTCACCGGGAAAAAGATGAGCAGCAGGTAGGCCATCGTTTAGCCTAACGCCGGTAGAGCTCACTCAACTCAAGCGTCTTGAGCCGTCCGTAGAGCAATCCGCTCAAATACGCCACCGCCAGGGCCAGCAGGACGTTGATCAGGCTGAGCAGGACCAGGGGCACGACGTTCAGGCCACTGGCCTCCGGGGCGCTCACCACCGCGACATAGAGCAGATCGATGGCACTCGTGCAGAGCAGCAAGCCGAGACCGATCTTGAGCAGGTCGGTGGCCGTGGCGATCGTCAGCAGGCCGATGAGCGTCAGCCAGTACCAGGCGAAGTCGACCGCCGCAGAGGGGCCGATCGGGTAGATGCGCGGGAGCGCCAGGCTGGCCATGAGCGCTAGCACGCCCGCCCAGAAGGGCACGACGTAGTCACTGAACTGGAATGGCGCACTGGCGCGCTGGCGCTGCGCCGCGCGCGCGGCCCGCCGCAACTCGGCCAGACCAAACTCGTCGAGGTTCTCGAGCCCGTACTCGCGCGAGAAGGTCAGCGCGGTGATCCCCAGGATCAGGGTGACCGCGACGCCGGTGATCAGCTTGACGAACACCAGGGTGCTGAGCTCCAGCCCGAAGATCGCGAGGTCGGGCGGCACGAAGCGCTGCTGGGCCAGAAACAGCGCCTGGGCCAGGTAGTTCAGCAGCAGGGCGGCAAAGGTTAGCCGCCAGTCACGGAACAGCAGCACCACTGCTGCCGTTGCCCCGATCGCGATGGTAAACCAGTTGATCTCCATGGGGTCTACTGTGCCATCAGCAGCATGATCGTGATCAGCGCCCCGAGGACGCCGAGCAGGTAGTAGCGTTGCTCGAACAAGCCCACCGGGATGCGCAGCAACTCGCTGGCCAGCTGCAGCGCCAGCCACAGGCCGTGCAGCAAGGGCGCCGGCCTGGCGAGCCAGGCCAGCGGCTGGAGCAGCGCCCCCAGGGCCTCAGGGGCCAGGCGAACCGCCTCCTCGTCCGGGTCGCGCGCCAGGGTGCGTGCCGACCGCGCGCGGACCAGCAGGATGCCCAGCGCGAGCAGCGCCAGCCCGGCGGCCACGGCGGCTCCCTGCACCACGGGCGCGATCGGCGCCTGGAGCGGCGCCAGCGGCAACTGGCCTGGCCAGTGCGCCCAGGCCAGTTGCGGAGCCAGGCCCAGCGCCAGCAGCGCGCCCCCGGCAAGCCCCACTGGCGCCAGGTCGGCCCAGTTGCTGCGCGGCCGGGTCGCATCAGCCGGGGTCAGCATAGCGGCCAGCGGGGCGAGCAGCGCGAGCGCCAGCAGTACCATTCCGGCCATCACCAGCGCCACCAGCCATGGTTGCTGCACCTGGGCCGTCGTCAGCAGCCAGAGCCGCCCCCAGAAGCCCCAGAGCGGCGGCAGCCCCAGACTGGCGAGGATCCCCAGGGTCCAGGCCAGGACCACCAGGCGCGGCACCGCCCCGCGCCCATCGCGGTAGTCGTCGCTGCCGGTGTGATGCTCTACCCCCGCGGCGGCTGCGGCCGCGACCACCGCGCCGAGCATCAGGCTCAGCAGCAGGCTCGGCCCCGCCACGACGGCAAGCGGCCCGCGCAGGCCAACAGCGGCCACCACCAGGCTGGCCTGGCTGCCCCAGGCCCAGCCGAGCAGCGCCCGCAGCCGCTGCTCGCCCAGGGCGCCCGCGCCGCATGCCAGCACCCCCAGGCCACCAACCAGGCCCAGCATCGTGCTCCAGCTACCGGGCAGCGCAGGCAGCGCGGCCACAGCCCGCAGCAGCCAGCCGAGCGCCGCTGCGGGCGCGCTCAGCCCGAAGATCAGCGCGCCCAGCAGCGCGGGGGCCTCTGTGCTATCGTCACGGCCATTCATCAGCGGAGCGCAGGCTGCCAGCCCCAGGGCCGCGAGCAGCCCGGCGCCAGCCGCAGGCCAGGCCGTGCTGCCGCCCGCGGCAAGGGCCGGTCCGCCGACGAGCAGGGCCACCATCAGCAGCGCGCTGGCCGCCAGCCCGAAGCTCACCCCGAGCGGCGGCGCCCCGCTGCGCGCAGCCGTGCCACTGGCGCGCAACGCCCCATAGCCGGCCAGCGCCAGCACCGACCACGACTGCGGCTGAAACAGTGAGAGCGGCGGCGCATTGAGGCTGAACAGGACCGCCGCCAGGCAGAGCAGCGACCAGGCGAACACCGTGCCAAAGCCGCGCACAGCGGCAGCCACCGCGCCGGCCAACCCGAGCAGCGCCGCCCCGCCACCGCCAAGCAGAGCCAGGGCCACGGCGCGCTCGCCAGCTGCGAGCCCGGGCGCCAGCGTGAAGCGCGCCCCGCCGATGCTGAGCACCTCCACCGTGGCCTGTTCAGCGCCCGGCGCCGGCGCCAGGGCCACCGCGCCGGCCGCCAGCAAGGCGGCGAGCGCAGCAACCAGGCCCAGCGTCCGGGTGGGCACCAGGCGGCTCAGCCCGAAGCAGAGCGCCGCACCAGCCAGCAGGATGATAAAGCCAGGGTTGAGCATACTTTACGCCAGCTGATCGCTGCTCACAGCCAGACACGCATCACACGGATCGGTGGAGACCACGATCAGTGCCGCATCATCCAGGGCCGCGTTCGCCAGCACCGTCCTGGCCAGCAGCCGGTCGAGTTGTGGCGCACAGCGGACATTGACCGCGCTGAGCCGGCGTCCGTCGCTCGCCACATCATAGCGTAGCGGGCCGCGTGGCGCCTCCACCGCGGCGCTCGCCGACCCCGCCGGGAGCTCGTCCGGCAGCGACGCGCCAACCGGCCCATCCGGCAAGGCGCGCGCAACCCGTTCTACCAGCCGCAGCGCCTCCAGCGCCTCGAGCAGCACCACCACCATGCGCGCATGCACGTCACCGCCCTCCTGGGTCACCAGGCCGGGCGTCAGATCGGCATAGGCCGCGTAGGGCGCATCGCACCGCAGATCGGCGGTGAGCCCGGCGGCACGCGCGAGCGGCCCGGCCAGCCCGAACTGCTCGGCCGCACCCGCGCTGATCACGCCGATCTCGACCGTGCGGGCCAGCAGGCTCCGTCGGGCAATAGTATGCTCGGCGAGGGGGAAGAGCCGTTCCAGGATGGTTGCGGCCGACCACAGGACCGTCACTTCCCCGGGCGTAATGTCGCGCGCCAGTCCGGCAGGCACGATCCAGGCAGCGGGGGCGCTGCCGGCCAGGCTGGTGAGCACGGTGCGCGTGGCACTCGCCTGGGCGGCACAGGCCTCAGCCAGGTAAGGGAGGGCCAGCGCGCCGAAGAGCGCCGCCAGGGTCGTCAGATGGGAGGCTGCGCGCTCCAGTTCTGCTGCGGCCAGCCGCAGGTAGGCCGCGCGCGGTGGCAGCCGCACGGCAGCGAGCGCTTCGATCGCCTGGCAGAGGGCCAGCGCGTGGGCAATACCACAACTCGGGCAACAGCCAAGCGCCGCCTCAGCCAGTTCGCTATAGCTCATGCGCTCCAGCCGCGCGAATGGTGCGAGGTCAGCGTGGTCTGGACGGTACTCCACATCCGCGACCTGTTCGCCCTCGACCTTGAGGATGAGCCGCTGTGGGCGTCGGAGGGCGGGCGCGCTCGGCCTGAGCGCGAGCGAATACGTCACGAGCGTCTCCAGCGCAGCGCCGCCGCCAACCGGGGCGTATCGGAGGCGCATTATACCACCTCAATGCTGTGCGCCGTCCGCCTCCCGCGGTGGGGTGTGGGGCTGCTGCGCTACTCCACGAGGTGTTTGTTCGCTGGTGTTTGGGGGGGGGGGGG
>JACAEO010000253.1 GCA_013388805.1 Chloroflexota bacterium | reverse complement strand
CCCCCCCCCCCCCCCCCCCACCCCCCAACAACACACCCCCCGCTCCCAGGCTAGGAGAGGGGGGTGAGGGCAAGCAGCGTATCAGGACGCTATCCGCCAAAAACCCGCCACCTGAGAGGAAGTTGGGAGTGGGGCCGTGCCGTGCGCAGCGCCGTCTGTGCGAGGTATCGGACCTACAACCCCGCGGCCTGGCGCAGCGCCTCGACTTTGTCGGTGCGCTCCCAGGGCAGGTCGATGTCGGTGCGGCCAAAGTGGCCGCCGGCCGCCGTCTGACGATAGATCGGCCGGCGCAGATCGAGGTCGCGAATAATCGCCCCCGGGCGCAGATCGAAGACCTGGCTCACCGCCTTGAGGATCACTTCGTCGGCGACCCTGCCGGTACCGAAGGTCTCGACATTCAGTGAGAGTGGTCGGGCCACCCCGATCGCGTAACTCACCTGCAGCTCCACCCGATCGGCGAGCCCGGCGGCGACGATGTTCTTGGCCACCCAGCGGCATGCGTAGGCAGCGCTCCGGTCGACTTTGCTCGGATCCTTGCCACTGAAGGCTCCACCGCCATGGCGGGCAACCCCGCCGTAGGTGTCGACGACGATCTTACGCCCGGTGAGGCCGGTGTCACCCATGGGGCCGCCAACCACGAAGCGCCCGGTGGGGTTGACATAGATCCTGGTCTGCGCATCGAACCACTCGCCGGGCACCTCGGCCTTGATCACGTGCTCGATCATATCGGCGCGGATCTGCTCCTGGCTGATATCGGGGGCGTGCTGCGTGCTGATCAGCGCCGTGTCGACGCGTACCGGCTTGCCGTAGCTATACTCGACCGTGACCTGGCTCTTGGCGTCGGGGCGCAGATAGGGCAGCGTGCCGTCCTTGCGCAGCTTCTCGATGCGCCGGATCAGGCGGTGGGCCAGGGCGATCGACGCCGGCATCAACTCCGGCGTCTCGTTGCAGGCGAAGCCAAACATCATGCCCTGGTCGCCCGCGCCGACGGCCTCAACCTCGGCCTCGGTCATCTCGCCCGTCTTGGCCTCCAGGGCCCTATCGACGCCGAGCGCGATGTCGGGCGACTGGCCGTGGACGGCGACCAGCACGCCGCAGGTGTCGGCGTCGAAGCCATACTCGGCGCTAGTGTAGCCGATCTCCTTGACGGTGCGGCGCACGATCTCCTCAATCGGGATGTAGCCCTTCTCGTAGGTAATCTCGCCGAGCACAACGATCAGGCCGGTCGTGGTGGCCGTCTCACAGGCCACGCGGGCCCGCGGGTCGTGGCCCAGGAACGCATCGAGGATCGCGTCGCTGATCTGGTCGCACATCTTGTCGGGGTGCCCGCTCGAGACGCTCTCGCTCGTGAAGTAGAAGCGGGGCGAGGTGGTGAAGGTATTTGACATGGGTGGAGCTCCTGCGTGGGGGGCGCAGCAGGCTGCGCCCGTACACTGGCGCCGTTCTGCCGGTCCTACGTCCCTTCCTGCCACGAGTTCAGGTAGGCCTCCTGCTCAGGGGTGAGCACGTCGATTTGCACGCCCATGGCGCGGAGCTTCAGCGCGGCGATCTCTTTGTCGAGGTCTTTGGGCAGGGCATGGACGCCGACCGAGAGCTTGCCCTGGTTCTTGAGCAGGTATTCGCTGGCGAGCGCCTGGTTGGCGAAGCTCATATCCATCACGGCGCTGGGGTGCCCCTCGGCGCTTGCCAGGTTGATCAGGCGGCCCTCGCCGAGCAGGTTGATCGTGCGCCCGTCTTTGAGCAAGTACTGGTCGACAAAGGCGCGGGGCTGGCGCTTCTCGACACTGGCCGCCTCAAGCGCCGGGATGTTGATCTCGACATTGAAGTGGCCGCTGTTGGCGATCACCGCGCCGTCCTTCAACACCGCGAAGGTGTTGCTGTCGAGCACGTGCTTGTTGCCGGTGGCCGTGACCACGAAGTCGGCCATAGGCGCCGCCTGCTCCATCGGCATCACGCGGAAGCCGTCCATCGTCGCCTCGAGGGCCTTGACCGGGTCGATCTCGGTGACGATCACATTCGCGCCCAGACCACGGGCCCGCTCGGCGATCCCGCGCGAACACCAGCCGTAGCCGGCCACCACAAAGGTCTTGCCCGCGAGCAGGATGTTCGTCGCGCGGATCAGCCCGTCCAGCGTACTCTGGCCGGTGCCGTAGCGGTTGTCGAACATATGCTTGGTGTCGCTGTCGTTGACCGCGATCACCGGAAAGGGCAACACGCCCTCGGCGGCCATGGCCTTGAGCCGGATGACGCCCGTCGTCGTCTCCTCGGTGCTGCCGAGCATCCTCGGGATCAGGTCCTTGCGCTCCTGCAGGATCCCACTGACCAGGTCGGCGCCATCGTCCATGGTGATCCGCGGGCCGTGGTCGAGGGCGGCCTTGATGTGCTGGTAGTAGACCTCGTTGCTCTCACCCTTGATCGCGTAGACCGGGATCTCCTCGTAGGCCACGAGCGCGGCGGCAACATCGTCCTGGGTGCTCAACGGGTTGGAGGCGCAGAGCACCACATCGGCGCCGCCAGCGGCGAGCGTGCGCACCAGGTTGCCAGTCTCGCTGGTCACGTGCAGACAGGCGCTCAGCTTGACGCCGGCCAGCGGGCGTTCGCGCGCAAAGCGCTCCTTGATCAACCGCAGGACCGGCATCTCCTGTTCGGCCCAGTCCATGCGCTTGCGGCCCTGCTCGGCCAGCTTCAGGTCCTTCACATCGTACGACTTGGTCATTGGACACGTGCTCCTTCTGCGTTCTACGGTTACACCACGCTGGCGCCAGCCAGGGCCTCGGCGGGCAGTTCGTGGCCGAAGGCGCTGCGATAGCGTGCGGCAAACTCTCCCCGGCTATAGCTATGCTCCTGGCAGCCACGCTCCTCGATCGCGTAGGCGGCGGCGAGCGCGGCCACGCGCCCGGTGATTTCGAGCGGCAGATCCCGGGCGATGCCGAAGGCCAGGCCAGCCAGGTAGGCATCGCCAGCGCCCGTAGGGTCCTTGACCTCAGCCACGGGGGCGGTCGGGATCACCGCGGCGAGGCGCCCCTCAGTATAGATCAGCGAGCCCTGATCGCCGCGCGTGACCACGGTGAGCGGTGTGGCGGCGATCAACTCCGCTTCGGCGATGTCGAGTTTGCGGGCCATCATGCCGAACTCGTAGTCGTTGCCCACCAGCACGCGCGCGCCCTGCAGGCCAAGCGCAATATGCTCGGCTTCGAGGCGTGGCGCCTGCTTGCCCGGGTCGAAGATGTAGGGCACGCCGAGCTGCTGGCACTCCACTGCGAAGCGCTCGATCGCCTCGGGGCTGGTCGGCGAGATCAGCACCAGGTCATTGCCGGTAAGCCCCTGATCGACCAGCGAGCGTTTATGGTCGTGACTCATCGCCCCGGCGTAGAAGGCGACGATCTGGTTGTTGGCGCGGTCGGTGTTGATGAAGCAGGAGGAGGTGAATTCGTGGGCCAGCACCGCGATCCCGCGCGTATCGACGCCTTGCTGCTCGAGCCAGGCCCGGTAGTCGCTGAAGTCGTGGCCGGCGGTGCCAACGATCAGCGGGCGCTCGCCGAGCAGTGCGAGGTTGTAGGCGATGTTGCCGGCGACACCGCCGCGCATCTTGCGCATCGAGTCGACCAGGAAGCTGACGGAGAGCATATGGGCCTTCTCCATAAGCATGTGGTCGCGGAAGTAGCCCGGAAAGTCCATGATGTAGTCAAAGGCCAGTGATCCGGTTACGACGATGCGCACGATTGCTGCTCCTCTCATTGCTGGCGCCGGCGGGCGCGGGCGATCAGGGCTGCGCCAGCGCTACGGCAGGCGTGGTCATGCCTTCGAAGCCGTATGCCGATCGTGCCGCAGCCGCGACTGCGGCACACAGGGTCGCTGCGTGGCTGGCCTGGGCGGCGGGCAGATGGGCGATGGTCCCGCTGGTGCTGATCAGGGCCTGGCTGGCGATGCGCTCGCAGCTCAGGCCGCTGACCGCCGCCAGTGCCTCGACACCGGCAACGAACCGCCGGGTCAGGCTCTCGGCCTGCACCTCGGCCAGGGCTGCCGCTTCGACCGGCACGATCCCCCAGCCGAGCGCGCCGCCTCGCTCGAGCCAGCCGCCAATGGCTGCGCCCGCTGCGATCAGGCCGGCGCTGTGCTCGTAGGCATCGAAGAACACGACCTCGACCGGTAGCTCGACCAGGGTTTTCCAGTCGGGCGGGTTGGTCGTGCAGAGACCCCGCTGGCCGGGCACCTCCTGGAGCGTGCGGGCCAGCAGGTCGATCCCCTCTTCCCAATCCAACGGACAGAAGGGTGAGTTTAGCGCATCGAGGAAGGGCTCATCCAGACAGACCAGTGCGCCGGCCCCGGCCATCGCCAGTTGATCGTGCAGCCAGCGGGCGCGCAGCACGGTGTGCTGGGCCAGCGCCTCGCGGAAGGCCGGGTCGTAGGCCAGTGGCCGTTCGTGCTCATCGACGATCTGCAGCGCCTGGCTGAGCGGGCCGGTTACCTCGGCCTTGAGCAGCTGCGGCCGTGACCGCTCGGCGTGGCGTAGTTGTTCGCTCAGCGTCGCCAGGTACTCGCCGGGTGGCCCGCCCGCGGCGCGGTCGCCCCGCAGATAGGCCAGCGCCACCCGGTCGAGGCCAGCCTCGGCGTGCTGGCGGTCGACCACAGCCCGCTCGTGGTCGGTCTCGAAACGGAGCCCGGGAAAGCCGGCCGCCACCAGGGCAAGGGCGCTCGTCCGCGGCCCCCGCTGGGCCAGCGCAGCCAGCGACTGGCTTAAAGCGCCGGGGCTGCCACCATCGGGCACGCCGGCGCGGGGCGCGGGGAGGCAGGTGGGGACGAAGCTGCCGGCCACTGCCGGTAGGTGGCCCGTGCTGCCTGCGGGGCGAATTGCGCTGCTCGGCACTGACACCCGTCTACCGCCTCTCGCCGACGGCGGCGCGCAGACCCTCGGAGAAGGGCGGGTAGATGACGCCGCGTTCGGTGATGATTGCCGTGATCAGCTCATTGGGGGTGACATCAAACGCGGGATGGGCCGCGTGCACGCCTGCCGGGGCGATCAACTGGCCGCCGAGGTGGGTCACCTCCGCCGCGGATCGCTCTTCGATCGGGATCTGATCGCCGTGCGCCAGCTGCAGATCGATGGTCGACGAGGGGGCGGCCACATAGAAGGGCAGGCCGTGGGCCCGCGCGAGCACCGCCAGGCTGTAGGTACCGATCTTGTTGGCCGTATCGCCGTTGGCCACGATGCGGTCGGCACCGACAATCACACAGTCGATCGCGCCACGGCGCATCATGTAGCCGGCCATGTTGTCGGTGATCAGCGTCAGCGGGATACCCGCCTGCTGGAGCTCCCAGGCGGTGAGGCGGGCGCCTTGCAGGAAGGGGCGCGTCTCATCCACAAAGACGTGGACCGCGCGGCCCCGGGTGAACGCAGTGCGGATGGGGGCCAGCGCCGTGCCGTAGCCGGCCGTCGCCAGCCCACCGGCATTGCAGTGGGTGAGGACGTGGCCCCGCGGCGGGATCAGCGCTGCCCCGTGCTCGCCGATGGCGTGACACATCGCCAGGTCTTCAGCGAGGATGGCGTGGGCCTCCGTGAGGACCGCTGCGCGGATCGCGGCAACGCCGTGGGCGGCGGCCACGCGCGCCTGTGTCAGCACACGTCCGGTTGCCCAGGCCAGGTTCACCGCCGTCGGCCGCTGGGCGTCCAGCGTCGCTTTGGCCTGTTCGAGTTCCGCGAGCAGTTCGTCCGGCGTGCCGGCAGCACTCAACTCAGCGGCCAGGGCCATGCCATAGGCGGCCGTACAGCCAATGGCGGGCGCGCCACGCACCACCATCGCGTTGATTGCCCAGGCTACCGCAGCAAGCTCGCTGCAGCGAACCGTTTCCTGAGCGTGGGGCAGGCGCCGCTGGTCGATCAGACACACCGCCCCCGGCTCCCACCAGACTGTACGCAGTTCCTCGCTCATGTCACATGCAAGCCCCTCGCACTGGCGAGAGGCTGCAGCATCGATCCTCTCTTCTGCCGATGCGCCTGAACATCCACCGTTGGCATGGACGCCATTGTGCGCCGCAAACGCTTAACAGGGGGCGATTATAGCATGCCTGCCGGGGTGGAGCAACCAGGGGTCTCACCACCCCCAGGGCTGTTGCAACGATCCTGCTGGCAAACCTGGGTACGCGGGCCTCCCGCCCGCATGCGGGCGCCCCGCCCGCGCACCCAGGGTGGAAAGAAACGGGGGTTGCCCGCGGTATCGTGCAATGTCCGCCGCGGGCGGCGGGGGTCTGCGGCTTGCCCCAGGGGCGCTGCCATGCCTTGCTACCCACCCAGGGCCGCCAGCATGGCATCCAGCGCAGCTTCGAGCCGTTCGGTCCGTGGCCCACCGCCCTGGGCGAGCTGGGCGGTGCCGCCGCCGCGCCCCTCCAGCATGGCAAGGCCAGTGGTGAGCAGCGCGCGCGCGTCGCACCCGCTGCTGGCGGCGCAGGCGACAACGAGCTGGGCTGGTGTGCCCGGCGCACCGATCAGCGCGACGCCTCCTGGCTGCGCGGCGATCTGCTGGGCCAGGCTGCGTAGCCGCGCCAGCGGGAGATCGGCGCGGATGAGCCGTACCACCCGTGCCGGGCCCCGCTGCAGCGCGGCCGCGTAGCAGCGCAGCGCCTCGCTCGCATCGAGCGCCGCCTGGCTCACGGCCAGTTCGCGGGCCATGGCCTTCTGGGCAGCAACCACCCGTTCCGCAGCGGCGGGCAGTTCGTCCACACCCACGCTCAGGCTGGCTGCGGCCCCCGCCGCCGCCGCCGCGAGCCGCCGCACCTCGCGCAACGCCCGGCCACCGCAGGCGAACTCGACCCGCGTGCCGCCCCGCTGCCGCGACCAGCGCAGCACGCTGATCAGCCCTACCCCACCCGTGCTGTGGGGATGCGTGCCGCCGCACGCCGAGTAGTCAAAGTCCGCCACGCTCACCACCCGGACCGGCCCGTCCACCTGTGGTGGCTTGCGCAGCGGCAGCCGGGCCAGCTCCGCTGCGGTGACGAAGCGCGCCTCCACCGGCCGGCACTCCCAGACCACCCGGTTGGCGAGCTCTTCGGCAGCACGCACCTGCGCCGGCTGCAGTGCGGGCGTGTCGAGGTCGATCGTGACGCTGCCGTCGCTGAGGTGGAATGCGAGAGTGGGCAGGCCGCTGGTGGCGAGAAAGGCCGCAGTAAGCAAATGCTGGCCGCAGTGCTGCTGCATATGGTCGAAACGCCGCTCCCAGGCGATCGCGCCCTGCACTACCGCGCCGATCGGCAGCGTCGCCAGGTCCTCGGCGCGGGCCAGCAGGTGCCACACCGTGGATGGATCGGCCTGCACGTCGAGCACGGCCAGCCCGTTCAACGTGCCGCGGTCGGCGGGCTGGCCGCCCCCCTCAGGGTAGAAGGCGCTCCGGTCGAGGGCCACCGCCGGGCGACCAGCCACCGTCCCGTGGGCGATGACGCGGGCCGTGAAGTCGGCACAGTACGCATCATCATAGTAAAGCCGTGTCGTCTCAGCCATGGAATACCTTCTCCGGTCGCCAGCTCTCCGCCTCGTGGCGCAGCAGGGCGAGGAGCGCGCCGTCAGGGCCGTGGGCCCGCGCCCGCTCACCCGAGAGTTCGGGCAGGTGCACGGGCATGCCGTGCGCCACGCGGCGCGCGGTCTCGGCATCGAGGTTGGCCACCGGCCAGTCGGCCACGGCCAGCTCGGGGGGCAGCAGGGCCGTTACGAGCCGCGCCGGCTCGGCGGCCAGGCTGTCGAGGGTGCATGCGGTTGCGAGCGTGAAGGGGCCGACGAAGGTGCGGCGCAGGTCGGCCAGGTGGGCGCCGCAGCCAAGCGCCACGCCGATGTCGCGGGCCAGGCTGCGGATGTACGTTCCCTTGCCACACTCTACGCTGATGCGCAGCGTATCGCGGCCGGCCCACTCCCAGTCCAGGCGATAGACGGTCACCGGGCGGGGGGCGAGCTCCGGCGCCTGGCCTGCGCGGGCGAGTTCGTAGAGCCGGCGTCCCTGGTAGTGCAGCGCGGAGTAGATCGGTGGCACCTGGAGGATGCTGCCACGTAACGGGGCGATGGCGGCCTCGATCGTCTGGTCATCGAAGGCCGGCGGTGGGCTGGTTGCGATCACTGCCCCGGTGGCGTCATCGGTGGCCGTGCTGATCCCCAGGCGCACGAGGCCAACATAGCCCTTGTGCGTAGCGGCCAGATACTCGATCAGACGGGTCGCGTAGCCCAGGGCGATCGGCAGCACGCCGGTTGCCGCCGGGTCGAGCGTGCCGGCGTGGCCGACCCTGACGCCACGGCCTGCCAGGCGGCGGATCCGGGCCACCACATCGTGAGCGGTGATCCCGGCCGGTTTGTCAATATTTACAAAGCCGTGCATCGTTGAAGTGGAGATAGGCAATAGTACTACAGTTGTAAGTTGTCTTGACTGGTAGGCTGGAGCTGGTTGTCACTCCGCAAGACCCCTCGCTGCGCGCCTCAGCACCAGATGCTTCATGTCATTCCGAACGGAGCCGCAGGCGGAGTGATACCATTTCCGATTGCAGATTTTGGATTGCAGATTGCCGCACATGGCGTCACGATGAGCGAT
>JACAEO010000359.1 GCA_013388805.1 Chloroflexota bacterium | reverse complement strand
GTCCTTCATCGGCACGCAGCGCCAGGGCATCCATCGTGTGCTCATTCTGTCTTCCCTACTCACGTGAGCGGGCAACCGCGTCGTGACTCGCTGCAGCTTTGTGCCAACGCGATGTCAGCTCGGTATACGAGCATCACCGCAGATCGGCAACGAACGCGCGCAGCGCGGCCGTGGTGGCGCTGAAGTGCTCTTCCAGCGCCAGCAGGCTCGTGCGTGGGGGTGGATAGCCTGTGCTGCAGGCTTGTTCCAGGATGGCACAGCGGGCGGCCAGGCCACTGGCCCCGATGCTCAGGCAGCTGCCTTTCAAACGGTGGGCCAGCCGGGCAATCGCCACGCAATCGCCCCGCTCGAGCGCTATGCCAAGCGCCAGCAGGAGCGGCGGCGTCTCGACCGCGTAGGTTTCCACGATGCTGTGCAGCAATGCCGGACCTTCGGGGCCCACCATCTCAAGAAACTCCCGCAGCACACGGGCATCCATCAGGTCCTCGGTGGGCTCGATCAGCTGACGCATCATACAAGCACCTCAATCACCGGCTCTTAACCAAATTTTTACCACGCTCCTACAAACGGTCGCTATAGGACTATGGTCCTATCCGGTTTTGGACGGTACGCTGCCGGAGCAACGGCAGGGCGATGGCAGCGATACCGCTGGCAAACTCCGTTGTTCCCATTCCGGGTGCGCGGGCGTCCCGCCGGCGTGTGGGCCGGAGGCCAGCGCACCCGGCTTTGCCTGCTATCGTGCGGCGTCCCCAGGGCAAGCCCCACACCCCGCCGCGTGCGGCGGACATTGCACCAGCCCCATGGGCAGGCGCTGCACGGGCGGCGCCGGGCAGCGTTTATAATGGCCCGCGCGCAGGCGCGGTGCATGGCGTAACTGGAGACATCGATGCCGATCAAAGCAGACCGTTGGATTCGCAAAATGGCCCTGGAGCACGGCATGATCGAGCCGTTCGTGGACGGGCAGATCCGCGAGGGGGTGATCTCGTACGGGCTGACCTCGTACGGCTATGATATGCGGGTGACCAACCAGTTCAAGGTGTTCACCAATGTCTACAATGCGCTGGTTGATCCAAAGAAGTTCGACCCGCGCTCCTTCGTCGATATTGAGGCCGATTTTATCGATATTCCGCCGAATTCGTTCGCGCTGGCGCGCTCATTCGAGTATTTCCGTATTCCGCGCAATGTATCATGCCTGGTGATCGGAAAAAGCACCTATGCGCGCTGTGGAATTCTAGTCAATATCACCCCGCTCGAACCAGAATGGCAGGGCTTCGTCACGATCGAGATCAGCAACACCACGCCGCTGCCGGCGCGGATCTATGCCAATGAGGGCATCGGCCAGGTGCTCTTCCTGGAGAGCGATGAGCCCTGCGAGGTCTCGTATGCCGATAAGCGCGGGAAGTACCAGGGCCAGCAGGGGATCGTCCTGCCCCGGATCGATCGCAACAGCGGGTGATGGCGAAGGCCACCGGGCGGGGATGCGTACCGCGTGCTGGTCATCCGCAGGGCGTTGTGGCCCGCGTCCAGGCGCGGCGGACGGGACGCCCGCGCACCCGGCACGCCATACGGCATGACCAACCCCCGGGCTAGCTGTCGCGCTGGAGCACGGCGAGGGCCTGGCGCGTCACGTCGCGCACCTGGCTGTAGCTGAAGCTGCTGAGCGCCTCCCGTGGGCTGACCCAGCGCGCTTCGCTGATGCCTTCGTCTGTGGCGGGCGTGGGGAGGGTGTACGGGGCACGGGCAAGGAAGTAGGCGACCTCTTTGTCGCGCCAGGCGCCGCGCTTGTAGACCGGGTAGCGCACGCGGGTGAGCGGGCGTTCGATGCTGCAGACGATGCCCGTCTCCTCAGCGATCTCGCGCAGCGCGGCGGCCTCATCGCTCTCGTCAGGTTCCAGGTGGCCCTTCGGCAGCGTCCACGCGCCGTAGCGATCCTGGATGATCAGCAGCAGTAACGCGCCATCGGGGCCATGGGTGTAGACGACGCCGCCCGCCGCGCGAATAAGCCCATCATTCATCGCAGGCCAAACAGCTCGCTGAGTTTCGTTTCGATCGCCACGAACCAGTTGCCGAGACCACTGCCGCTGGCGATCTGGGTCATGGCCTCGAGCCGTCCCGTGGCAAGCAGCACACCGATGGCGATCATCAGCAGGCCGCCAAGGACGCTGGTGGTGTGCAGGTAGAGCGTGTGGCCGAAGAGGCGCACCGCAAAGCCACGCCCGCTGATCACGCGCCAGAAGCGTGAGCCGCGCCCCAGCCGGTTGAAGAAGGTGGCGACAATGATCAGCGGTAGCCCCAGACCGACGGCATAGATGAAGGCGAGCACCGCGCCCTGTAGCACGGCCACGTTGCCCGAGACGGTAAGCATGGTCATAAAGCTGCCGAAGAGCGGCCCGGCGCAGGCCGTCCATCCCAGGGCAAAGGTCGCGCCATACAGGTAGGAGCCGAGCAGGGTCGTGGCCGGGCGCTCGCTGATCTGCATGCCGGCGAACCCCTTGCCGAACATCCCCAGCACGCCGAAGCCGATGATCACGATCCCGCCAATCAGCTGCAGCACATCGCGACCGGCGAAGAGCAACCCGGTCAATGCGCTGATCGCTCCACCAAGCAGGGTCAGCGTGGTGGCGAGCCCAAAGAAGAACGCCAGGCTCATCAGAAAGATGCTACGCCGCTGAGCCTGAAAGGTGACGGCGAAGTAGGCTGGCAGGATGGGCAGCGTGCAGGGCGAGAGAAAGCTGAGCACGCCGGTGAGAAAGACCGGCAGCGCCAGCACCAGCACACTCGATCCGCCGGTGAGGTAGCTCACCGCCCCGCCGTTGTTCAGGCTGAGCACGACCACCACAAACAGCAAGGCGCCGATCAGCGCCAGGGCAATGGTCGCGCGCCGCGACAGCCCGCGTTGCTGGGGGACTTCTACTGGAGACGAAGACATAGGGCCGCTTTCCAGGGTACGCCAGCCATCAGAATGGCGCGCTAGAGCCGCTTTCCAGCCCGGCGCGCCGCGCGTAACTCGTCGTCCGTCACGGGTTGCTCGCCAGCAAAATACAGGGTATCGCTCGGGATGTCGTAGCGGTAGTGTCGGCGGTACCAGCGGCCCAACGCACCCTGATACACCGCCATGACCCGCCAGAGCGGGCCGATCGGGTCGAAGCGCTCGTCCACAATGAACACTGGACTGTGCCCTGCGAACACCGTGCGCAGCCGCTGCCAGCAGGCCGCGAGCGCGGCGGTATCAGCGGGTGCGGTGGGCTGTTGTACGCTCATTGCGGTTCCTCTGTCGACCAGCCACGGCGACCGGGTGCGCCACTATGGCATTATACCACGTGGAATTGGCAATCCCGCGTTGTCCCGCTCATCGCCACAGCGCTCCAGCGCCACACAGGGCTTTGGAGAGCTGTGGAGGTGTGAAGGTGTGGAGTTGAGCCAATGCGATGCCATCAAGCAGAATCGGCATTATACCCTCTCCGGATCGCTGGAGCATGCCGTGCACGCCCCCACAACTCCAGACAAAAACCGGCGTTTTGCACCAGGGCTCACGCCGGCTGCCACAGGGTGATCATGCCGTCACCCGCGCCCGAGGCCAGCAATGCGCCGTTGGGCGCGAAGGTCACCCGCGCGACTCCGCTGCTGTGGCCGCTGAGCACCTGGTGCAGCGACCCATCCAGGGTGTGCCAGAGCCTGATCTCGCCGTCCACGCCGCCTGAGACGGCCAGCAAGCCATCCGGGTGCAGCGCCACGCAGCGCACCGAGTGCTCGTGGCCCTGCAACTGGTGCCGCAGCCCACCACTCTCCATGTCCCAGAGCAACACCGGCCCCTCACCCGCACTCGAGACCAGCAGCGAGCCATCGCGGCTGTAGGCCAGACTGATCACCCCGCCGCGATGGCCCGTAAGCACCGTCTTCACCACCCCCCGGCTCAGGTCATAGACCCTGATGCGCCCGTCGCCACAGCCCAGGGCCAGCGTACGCCCACCTGGCCCGAGCGCCATGCTCAACGCGCCCCCCTCGGGCGCGATCCGGTCGAGCAACGCCCCATCACTCACCCGCCACAGACAGACGATCCGGTCGGCGCCGGTCGTCATCAGCAACTGCCCGTCGGGGCTAAAGACGACACTGCCGAAGTAGCCACGGTGGCCGCCAACCGTGCGCAGCAACCGGCCACCACGCGTCTGCCAGAGCTTGACCACCTCGCTGCCCCCGGTCGCCGCCAGGGTGTGACCGTCGGGGCTGAAGGCGACGCTCAGCACATTGCTCCCCTGCTCGTCGAAAACCCCCACCAGGGCGCCATCAGCAATGCGCCAGAGACGCACCGTCCCATCCCAGCCGCCCGAGGCCAGTTGCCGGCCATCGGGGGTGATGTCAAGGCCCCAGACGGCCCCGCGATGAGCGGCGAGCCGCCGGACCGCCTTCACCGTGCCGGCCTCCCAGTCAGGCGCGCGCCGCCCGACGATACTACGCACCCACAGGGTGCGCCAGCGCGAGAGTTGGGCCTGCAGGTCGACCCGAAAGCCGGCGCCGGAGCGATCGCGCAGCAGCAGCGTCCCGCGCAACGTGCCGCCCTCGCTCACCCGGCGCATATCGGCGGTCAGTTTCAGGCGATGCTGCTGGCCAGGCGGCAGGCTCAGTTGCTGCTGGGCGGGGATCACCCAGCGGGGCGCTTGCACCTCGAGGCACAGGTAGCGCCGCCCGGCGTTGGAGAGCGTCACCCACTCGCTCTGGCGATCATCGACGCCGAGCGTGCCGTAGACAATGACACGCCGGTCCGCCACCAGGCGCGGGGTAGCCGCGCCGAAATCGCCCGGGTCGAGCATGGCGAGCACCTCATCGAGGCCGGCGTCGCGGTCGCCACTATTGCGCGCGACGATCGCGCGCATATCGCTGGCCAGCCTGGTGCGGCCCCAGCGGCGCGCCACCTGCTCGGGCAGGTTGCCGTAGAGCCAGGCGGTCGCCAGTTCCCAGTGGCTCTCGGCCCAGAGGGCCAGGGCGTGCTCGTCGGGGGGGGCGGCGCCATCCGGCGCCTGGAGCGGCGCGGCAGCCACGGGCGTAATCAGCCGGTCCAGCGCGGCCAGGAACTCGGTGGCGGTTGGCCGCTCCTCGGGGCGGAAGGCCAGACCACGCCCGATCAGCGCCTCGATCTCGGGATGCAGGCGCGGGTTGATGCTGCGTAGCGGGGGGAAGGGATTGACCGCGCCGCGCAGGAAGTCCGCCAGGTCGGCGCGGGTCAGCGTTGGCTGGAAACCGGTGAGCAGCAGATGGAGGGTTGCGGCCAGCGCGTAGACATCGCTGCGCGGCTCGGCCTTGCCGCGCCATTGCTCGGGAGGCGTGAAGCCGAGCGTGCCGGCCAGTTGCGTATGGCGCGGGTCGAGCGCAGGCTGCATCGGGGCGGCGCGCGAGAGCCCGAAGTCGATCAGCCAGACACGCCCGGCGCTGTCGATGATGATGTTCGAGGGTTTCACGTCGCGGTGCAGCACTGGCTCGGGGCGTCGGCTGTGCATATAGGCCAGGGCCGAGGCCACGTCACGCACGATCGGCAGGGCGATCTCCGGGGGCATGCTCCCGTTCTGTTCGCGCAGAATCTGGCTGAGATCCCGCCCTTCGACATACTTCATCACCAGCATGCCGAGCTCGGGCAGGTACTCGTAGATCTCGGGGATGTTGGGATGGCCGGGCGTATTGAGCGTAACGAGCAACTGCGCCTCGCGGCGAAAGTTCTGTGCAGCCTGGTCGCGGGTGCGGGTGCTCCAGGCCGGGTTGGGGCTGTGACGCTTGGCCACGGCGAAGCGGTTCAACTCCCGATCGCTCACCAGGTAGGCCTCACCGAACCCACCCCGCCCGATCGCACGCTCGACCACGTAGCGCCCCCGGGGGTCGATCGCCATGCCGTGGGGCAACTCGGCCTGCGCCACGGCTGCAGCCGGCGCTGGCGCAGAAGCGGGCGCACCAGGCGCGACCCGCGCGCCGCACGCGTTGCAGAAACGCGAGCCGCTCGGGTTGGCGTGGCCACAGGCCGGACAGATGACGGCAGGTGGGGCCATGGCTAACCGGTCCCGCGCACAAAGATATTCGGCCAGGCGCGGAAGCGCGTCAGGAACGGCTCGCGCGCAACCTCCACGCCGTCCTGGACGATCAGCCGGTAGACGGTAATGTCCCGTCCGCTGCGCGCCATGTCACTCTGGCGCACCGTGCCGCGCGGCAGGCCCGGGTCATCAATGTAGACCGGTTCCGCCGGCGCGCGCACCTCGTTGGTGACCAGCGGGCCCTCCATCCGCACCTGGCGTGGCAGCGGCGTCCCGTAGAGGCGCACAGTGAGCACCTGGGCGCCTTCATCCACCTCGGTCTGCATGAGCAGCCAGTTGCCGGTATCGTTGATGAATTTCAAGTCGGACACGCCGGTGTAGATTGCTGCGTCGAGGCCCTGACCGTCACCATAGGGACCGAGGCCAAAGCGATCGTACCAGCTGATGTAGAAGGCGTGGGCGTGCCGTTCGGTCACCGGCAGACCGGCCCAGAAGCCGGCGCGAAAGACCGTGGTCGAAACCTGGCACACCCCGCCGCCCCATTCGAGCTGCGTACGGTTGCCGATGATCGCGTAGCCTTCAACGAAGCCATTGTCGGCGTTGACGTCGCCGAGCTGGCGGTTGAAGGAGAACTCTTCGCCCGGCGCGATCAGCACGCCGTCCATGCGCCGGGCGCCGGCCTTGATATTGGTGATCCGGTAACTGGCTGAGCCAGCGAAGCTACTCTTGCCCTCAGCCACCAGGTCGTTGATGCCCAGTGTGTCGAGGTTATCGGCGCTGATCTGCGGCTGCAGCTCATCGCCGGGCAGGCTGAGCGTGCGTGTGATCGGCGAACTGGTGAGCAGCAGGTTGCCGAGCGCCGCGACGGCCTCCTCCTGGCGCAGGCGCCAGCCCGGGCGCCCCTCCTCGACGATGCGCACGGTGCCGTTGCTGAAGCGCAGCCGGGGCTCGGCCGTGCCCGTGTCGGCCAGCTGGGCCAGGCCCTCAACGGCCCGCGCAAGCCGTTCGGCATCGACCGCCACCTCGAGCCGCCCGTCCAGCGGCTGAACGCGCAGCAACTCGGCGAGGCGCTCCGGCTCCCAGACCCAGCGCTGCTCACCGCGGCGCAGCTCGATCGGGCTCTGCAACAGCTCACTCGCCCGACCCTGGGCGACAACCAGTGCCCCATCATTGATCAGCGGCTCGAGCGCGCGCGTGCGGATCGGCACCTCACGAGGCTGCAGATCGCGCAGCGCGAGCAGCACATCGTTGGCGGTCGCATCGACCAGCACCTGCACGCCCGGGGTGCTCGGCGTGCCGACCACGCGGCCCGTGGCGATGCTCAGCGCCGCATTCTCGGGCGGGCGCTCGATCGCTGGCGCCAGGCCAAGCAGGTAGTGCTGCACAGCCTGCTGGTCCACCACGACCCGGGGCGTGATCTCCAGGCCCTGCCGCCAGAGCAACCACAGCTCGCGCAGGCGGGTGATCGGATCGCCGTGGCGCCCGGCAGCCAGGGCAGCGTCGGCCACCGCGCGTGTGTCGAGCCGCACGCCCAACTCGGCCAGGGCTGGCGTCCAGCGCTGGCCCCCGTAGACCAGCGCGACCGGCTGGTCGAAGAAGGGCGCGTAGCGCTCGGCGAGCGCAGCGCTGATCGTCGCGCCACTCATCCCCGCCACGGGCTGGCCCTGCACCGCGACCCCGGGCAGCGCCTGGTCGGCGAAGAAGACGTTCAGCGTATAGGGCACCAGCAAGGGCAGCGCAAGCAGCACCGCCAGCAGCGCGAGCACATGGCCGACACCCCGGCGACGCCGGGCGG
>JACAEO010000236.1 GCA_013388805.1 Chloroflexota bacterium | reverse complement strand
CCCCCCCCCCCCCCCCCCCCCCCCCCCCCCCCCCCCCCCCCCCCCCCCCAACAACATACCCCCCCTCTCCCAGGCTGGGTTTAGGGGCGGACAGAACATCCAAGCCAACGCGGCTTCTCCGTGAGCCAGAGCCTGCGATAGCGTGTTCTGCACCCGGGGTAGCCGTCTGCTGACTCTTTGCGGGCGCAATCTGTGCTACCCTGGGCGGGAACGCTCGTTGCGCCTAGCCTGGCAAGCCTATGCCTGAGCCAGTACCGTCGCTGCTCCTGCCTGCGGAGCAGCAGCCCCTCTTCGGCAGGCGGATCGTAATCACCGCGCCGCGCAGCTACGCCCTGCGCCTCGCCGCGGCCCTGCTCGACCTCGGTGGCCTGCCGCTCTTCATGCCGACGATCGCCACGACGCTGCTCGATGATTACACGGCGCTCGATCACTGCCTTGTGCAGCGCTCCAGCTTCGACTGGATTGCGTGTACCAGCCGCAACGGGATCGAGGCCCTGCTCCACCGCTGTGCGCACCTCGGGCTGCCACCTACGGCGCTGCAAGCCTGCCGGCTGGCCGCAATCGGTCAGGATGCCGAGCGCCTCGCCACGCTCGGGCTGCGGGTCGACCTGCTGCCGGCCGAGCCCAGCCCACAGGGCATCGTTGCCGCACTGGCCCAACTGCCGGCCAGCCCCGGGCAGGCCATCCTGGTACCGGCCCCACTGGTCGAGGGCATGCCTGAGCCCGACATCATCCCCTCCTTTGTCGCCGGGCTACAGCAGATTGGCATGCACGTCACCCGCGTGCCTGCCTATCGCACGCGCCTGGTCGACCGGGCGCACTACCCGATCGAACTGGAGTTGATCCGCCGTGGGGCAGTTGATGCGCTTGCCCTCAGCAGTGCGGGCGAGGTGGCTGGCTTGCTGGCCATGATCGATGACCCGGGGGACTACCGCCAGTGCGCGATCTGCTGTTTCGGGCCCTACACCGCCGCCAACGCCCGGCGCCTGGGGCTCACACCCGCCGTCGTCGCCGACGATTTCAGCTCCTTCGCCGGCTTTGCCCGGGCGATCGCCGCATATCTCCAGTGAAACAAGGCGTCCCTCCAGGTTAAGAGTTCATAACCGAACGATCGCGCTGGTCGTGCTCTTTCCCGCTCTGATGCGCTAAACCGCTTGCCGCCCCTGCTGCACAGCATTTGCAGCTATTGCTTCTCATGCTAGCATTGCATATTAAAGGTCATCGCGTCAGACTCTGTACTACAGGTTTCCAGGGAGGTTCCAGGATGGGTACGCTGCGCGCATTCGCTCTGCTCTTGCTGGTCCTGGCCATCGCCGGCTGTGGGCAAACGGCTCAGTCCCCTGCCGCCGCGCCGACCGAGGCGCCGGCTGCGCCAGCAGTTGGCGGCACAGTTCGTCGGGCGATCACCGCGGAGCCGACAAGCCTTGATCCCCACGCCACGCCCGGCTCCGGCCAGAATGTCATCCTGCCCTACATCTTCGATACGCTGATCTTCCGTGCCATGGACAACAGCTACCAGCCCTATCTGGCCACAAGCTGGGAGATCGCCCCCGATGGCAAGAGTGTCACCTTCACCCTGCGCGATGATGTGACCTTCCACGACGGCACGCCCCTGAACGCCGAGGCGGTGGTCTTCACCTTCAATCGCTTCAAGGAGGCAAAGACCTCGGCTGCCGAGGGCCTGGCCAGCATGACCGGGGTTGAGGCGCTCGATGACGACACCGTGCGCTTCAGCTTCGCCGAGCCCTCAGCAGTCTTCTTCAGCACCCTGGCCACCCCCTATGCGGGTATCGTCAGCCCCGGTGCGGTTGAGGCGGCGGGCGATGCCTTCGGGCAGCAGCCGGTGGGCAGCGGGCCGTTCAAGTTCGCGTCCTGGCAGCAGGGCACAGAGATCGTCCTGGAGCGCAACCCCGACTATCACTGGTCACCGTCGACAATCAGCAACCCCGGGGCGCCCTACCTCGACCAGGTGATCTTCAAGGTCATCCCCGATGCCAGCACCCAGCTGGCTGCGCTGCAGGCTGGTGAGGTCGATCTGATCTTTGTCAATTCACCCTCCCAGATCAGTAAACTGCAAGCTGACCCTGATGTCCAGCTGATCGAAACACAGCTCAATAGCCTGATCTATCTAGGTTTCAACTGCGCCAGGGCGCCGCTCGACCAGGTCACGGTACGTCAGGCTCTGTCCCATGCCGTCAACAAGGACGAGATCCTGCAGGCGGCGCTGGGTGGCACCGGCCAGGTCGCCTTTGCCCCGATGGCGCCGACCTTGCCCGGCTTCGACCCGAGCCTCAAGCAGTACGAGCTCGGCTACGACCCGGCCCGGGCCAGTGCATTGCTGGCCGAGGCGGGCTTCACCCCTGGCGCCGACGGCACGCTGCGCAAAGATGGCCAGCCGCTCACCCTGACCCTGCTCACCTTCGCCCGCGCGCCCAACGAGGATGTTGCCACCTTGCTGCAGAGCCAGTTCAAGGCGATCGGCGTTAACGTTGACATCCAGCAGTTCGATACGCCCACCGCGGCCAAGGCGGCGACCGAGGGTCAGTATGATCTGTTGCTCTGGCGCTACGATCGCAACGACGCCGACGTGTTGAACGTCAACCTGCACTCCAGTCGCATCGGCAGCTCGAACCGCTTCGGCTATCGTAACCCGCAGGTCGATGAACTGCTCGATCAGGCTGCTCGTGAGCTTGACGAGGTCGCACGGGCCAGATACTACGTCGAAGCGCAGAAGCTGATTATGGCCGACGCGCCATGGCAGCCGCTCTACATCCCGGTGGATGTCCTGGCGATCAGTTCGAAGGTCCACGACTTCCAGCTGGCCTCGATGGGCCGCGTTCTGCTCAACGAGGCACAGCTGCTCCAGCGCTAGATGCGTTATGCTCGGCTATCTGTTCAAACGGCTCGTCAGCGCGGCGCTGCTGCTGGTTGCCGTGAGCTTCCTGGTCTTCGCCCTGCTCGACGTGGTGCCCGGCGACGTCGCCCACACGCTGGTGGGCGACCTGGCCTCGGCCGAGCAACTCGCTGCGGTGCGCCATGAACTGGGCCTGGACCAGCCGCTGCTCTTGCGCTACCTTCGCTTCGCCGAGGGCGCTGTGTTGCGCGGCGATCTGGGCGCATCGGTCGTCTCTGGCCGCCCGGTCGTCGAGTTGCTGCGCGAACGTTTCGGCGCGACTCTGCAACTGGCCCTGGTGTCGCTGGCTCTGGCCCTGGTGGTTGGGCTCCTCGCCGGGCTGACGGCCGCCGCCCGCGCCGGCGGCTACGTGGATCTCGCAGTGATGGCCGGGACGACCCTCGGCGAGTCGCTGCCGTCCTTCTGGGTGGCGCTGCTGCTTATCCAGTTCTTTGCGCTCAAGCTCAGCTGGCTCCCGGTGTTCGGCGCCGGGAGCCTGCGCCACCTGGTGTTGCCGGCGCTGGCGCTCGCGCTCCCGGCGATTGCGCTGATCGCGCGCCTGGTGCGCAGTTGCCTGCTCGACGTAATGACCGCCGATTTTGTGCGCACCGCCCACGCCAAGGGCCTCAGCCAGCTCCTCGTCTGGCGCGACCACATTGTCCGCAACGCCATCCTGCCGGTGATTACGCTGCTGGGGCTGTACCTCGGGCATCTGCTCGGCGGCGCCTTTATCATCGAGACCGTTTTTGCCTGGCCCGGACTGGGCCGCCTGGTGGTCCAGGCCATCTTTGACCGGGACTTCCCGGTGGTGGTAGGGGCCGTACTGCTGATCGCGCTGATCTACCAGGTGCTGAACATCGTGGTAGACCTGGCCCACGCCTGGCTAGACCCGCGGGTCGGCCACGAGGCAATCTGAATGGCGCTCAACGCAGAACAACGTGCCAGTCGTTCGCTTCGCGGTGCGCGGCGCCTCCCGGCGGCGGCAGCTGGCGCCGATGCGCCACGTGCCCGGCGCCGGGCTGGCCCGCGCCCCAACCTGCTCCTGGGGGGCGGGCTGGTGGGCCTGCTGATCCTTGCGGCCCTGCTGGCGCCGCTCCTTACCAGCTATGCACCCGAGCAGATCCAGCCGGCCGTCCGCCTTCAGCCGCCAAGCCTGGCCCACCCCTTCGGCACCGATGCCTTTGGCCGCGATCTGTGCAGTCGTGTGCTCTACGGCGCGCGGATCGCGCTCCAGATCGCAATACTGTCCGTCTTGCTGGCGGCCGTGCCCGGGATCTGGCTGGGCCTGCTGGCCGGTTACCACCGGGGCTGGGGCGAGCAGATCCTCTCGCGGGTGATGGACGCCTGGCTGGCCTTTCCAGGGATGCTGCTTGCGATCGTGATGGTGGCCCGCCTGGGCCCCTCGCTGCAGACGACGGTCATCGCCCTGGGGGTGGTGGGGATCCCCTCGTTTTATCGGCTGGCCCGTGGCGGGGCGATCTCGGCGCGCCACGCGCTCTACGTCGAGGCCGCCCGCGCCCTCGGCCTTGGCCACACACGCATCCTGCTGCGCCACATGCTGCCCAACCTGGCCTCACCGCTGATCGTGCTGCTCACGCTGCGCATGGGCACCATGCTGCTGGCCGCCGGCGGCCTGAGCTTCATTGGCCTGGGCGCGCAGCCACCACTGCCCGAGTGGGGCGCGCTGCTCGCCAGCGGACGCGACTACCTCGACAGCGCCTGGTGGCTGGCCTTCTTCCCCGGTCTGGCCTTCACCCTCAGCGTGATGGGCTTCAACCTGCTCGGCGACGGCCTGCGCGACGCCCTGGCGCCTGATACCGGCACGGGCACATAGAGCTGGTAGCACCCCGATGGTATAATGCGCTACAGGGTAGCGTGTGTTGCTGTGCCGCGTAGATAGAACCCATGCCCATTCGCTGCACCATTCAACGTGAGGTAGATATCTACGTCGCTCTCGCCCACGTTCGCGAACTGGTACGCGCTGCTGAGTTCACACCCACTGATTGCACGCGCATCGAGATTGCGACCCTCGAGCTGACCCGTAATCTGCTGGTCCACGCCGGTGGCGGGACGTTCACCCTCACCCGGCTCGATGACCCGCTCCTGGGGACCGGTATCGCCGTGGAGGCCCTCGATCACGGCCCCGGCATCGCCAATCTGGACCTGGCGCTGCAGGACGGTTACAGCACCACCCGCACCCTCGGCTCCGGGCTGCCCGCGGTACGCCGACTGATGGATGAGTTCGCCATCGAATCGACGGTCGGGGTAGGCACCCGCGTGCACGCGGTTAAGTGGCGCACCCCACCTCGGCGGAGAACGATCTATGGACATTAGCTGGGGCGCCATTGTGCGGCCCAAAGCAGGCCAGCGGGTCAGCGGCGATACCTACGTCGTCGAGCGGTTCAGCCCGCACGGGCTGACGGTCTCGGTGATCGATGGCCTGGGAGGTGGTGAAGCGGCTGCGCACGCGGCCGAGAGCGCCGCCGCGGTGATCCGGAGCAACCCGGCACAGGATCCCACCGAGTTGATCCGGCGCTCGCATCGGGCCTTGCACGGCACCCGCGGCGCTGTGATGGCGCTGCTCAGCTACGACCTGCAGGCGCGCAATGTCAGCTTTGTCGGCGTGGGTAACATTGGCATCCAGGCCTACAGCAGTCTGCCGATCAAGCCGATCTCCAAGAATGGCATCATCGGCTATCGTTTGCCAAGCCTGCTCAAACTGGCCTACAGTTACAATTCCGGCGATACCTTCGTTCTATATAGTGATGGCGTCTCCGGCCATTTTGCCCTCGATCGCACGCTCGACGTCTCCAGCGAGCCGCAACGCCTGGCCGAGTGTATCCTCCAGCACTATGGAAAAGACCATGACGACGCGACCGTCGTGGTCGTGCGCATCGCCGAGTAGGCTCTATGCACGACGATCTTGCCGCCTGGCTTGAGAGCCAGCGCGCTGAACTGCTCCCCCGCTGGGCGAACCTGGTCGCCACTCCGTATGGGAGCGCCACCAACGGCCACGCGCATGCCGTGCTGACCCCGGTGGTCATCGACACCACCGAGCTGTACGACGCCACAATCGCCGCGGCGCGCGATGAGGTCGCTCCCCTGGCCGAACAGTTGCAGAGCCTGGCCCTGGCCGAAGGCGATGGCACGATCACCAGTGGCGTGGTCCTGGCCCATGCGCTCCGCCAGAGCACCGTCGAGCGCGTCCGCGCTTCGGTCAGCGACCCGGCCACGGCCTTTGCCCTCGGCGAGGCCCTGGCCACGCTCTTCGAACGCACCATCGCCACGCTCGTTGAGACCTGGTCGGCCCATACCCGCGCGATCATCGCCGAGCGCGAGTTCATCGCCGAGAGCCTGGAGACTGCCTCCGCCGCCGCCGATAAGCGGGCCCTGCAGCTGCAGTCGCTGAACGTCATTTCCCGGCAACTCTCCTCAATCCTCGATGAAGAACAGATCATCAATCTGGTGGTCACCAGTGTCCACAACCTGACCGGCGTCACCCACGTCGCCCTCTGGCAGCCCATCAGCCGCGGGCCAGCCACCGCGCCTGCCGAGGAGCAGGGCCTGACGCTCGTCGCACGGCAGACCGCCGGGGCCGAGACGCGCCCCGTGGCTGGCATGCAACTCCCGGGCAACCACGAGACCGATCTGGTGGCCTGCGCACTGCGCAGCGCCACGATCCAGTTCGAGATGAACCCCGACCCTGCGCGGCAGGGCCCGTGGCTCCAGCCTGGCTGCGGTGTCCTTGCCTTCCCCATGGTCGTCGGAGCGCGCGCCGTCGCCGTCGCGGTGCTGCAAGACCCCGACCCGATCAACCAGCTCCGCCTCCAGCAGGACCTGGCCCAGGGCGTGATCGGCCAGGCAGCGATCGCGCTCCAGAACGCCCGCCTCTATGCCGAAGTGCGCGCGCTCAACATCGACCTTGAGCAGCGCGTCGTCGCCCGTACCCGTGAACTGCAGGACGAGAAGGATCGCCTGGCCACCATCTACCAGATCTCGACGGAGGTGAGCAGTACCCTCGACCTCGATATGCTGCTCACCACCTCGCTCAAGCTGCTCGCCGATATCACCCGGGCCGAACACGCCGCGGTGATGCTCGTTGACCAGCCCGACGGGAGCCTGCTCGTTACCCGGGCCGTCTTCGGCGCGGCGAGCAACCCCGAGCGCTTTATCCCCATCCCGATCGGGAGTGGTATCGCCGGCCGGGTGGTCCAGAATCGCAGCAGTGTTCTGGTCGAGGATCTCGCACTCGATGAGCGCGGGCTCGCCACGCCCGAGAGCTCGCCCCTCCCGCGCCAGGGCTCGCTCCTGGCCGTGCCGCTCGTGGTTCAGGGTGATGTGCTGGGGGTGATCCTGCTCACGCACCACCAGGCCGGCTTCTTTCACGAGGATCATCTGCGCATGCTCAACGCCTGCGCCGGGGCGATCGCGATTGGCGTCAACAATGCCAACCTGTTCCAGACAATCAGCGCCGAGTACGAGCGGCGCTCCGAGCTCTTGCACCAGCAGCGCACCGAGGCCAGCAAGATCAACGCCATTCTGCAGAGCCTCAACGACGGTGTGATCGTCTGCGATCTCTATGGCGGGGTGCTGGCCGTCAATGCCGCTGCCGGCCCCATCCTGCAGCGCAAGGTCGAGGATCTGGTGCTCTGGAACCTGCACGAGATCCTCGCCCGCTACCTCGGCCCCCGCACCGTCGAGATGCCGCTCGATGAACTGCTGCGCCGCCCGCTCAGCAAGGATAACCGGCCGCGCATCTTTACCTCCACCATGCCGGTTGGCGTCCGGACGGTGAGTCTCACCCTGGGCCCGGTGCTCAAGGACGACGGTGAACTACTTGGCGCCCTGCTGGTGCTGCGCGATATCACTCGCGAGATCGAGTCCGATCGTATGAAGACCGAGTTTATCGGCACGATGTCGCACGAACTGCGCACTCCGATGACGGCGATCAAGGGCTTCACTCAATTGCTGCTGATGGGCGGCCTCGGGCCACTCACCGCTACGCAGCGGGAGTTCGTCACGACGATCTACGACAACACCGAGCGCATGATCGCGCTGATCAACGATGTGCTCGACATCACCAAGATCGAGTCGGGCAGTGTCGACCTGGAATGGCGCTCACTGCACCTGGCCGAGGCGCTGAGCGGGGTGATCGCCGAACTGAAGGGGCTGACCACCGAGCGTGGACACGAGCTGACGATCAGCATCCCGCCGGGTCTGCCCCTGGTGCGCGGTGATGCCCACCGCCTGCACCAGATCCTCTACAACCTGCTCACCAACGCGGTGAAGTACACGCCGCGCGGCGGGCGGGTCTGGGTCGAGGCCCGTGAGGCCGTCCTGGCTGAACTGCCTGACGAGGTGCGTGACGACCTCGTGGAAGAGCGACGCTACCTGCAGGTGAGCGTCTGCGATAATGGCGTTGGCATTAGCAGCGAGGAACTGCCCCACATCTTCGACCGCTTCTACCGCGCCGAAAGTCCGCTGAAGATCGAGGCTGGCGGCACTGGCCTGGGTCTCTCGCTGGTCAAGCCCCTGGTCCACCTGCTGGGCGGGCGCCTCTGGGTAGAGAGCACCCCCGGTGAGGGCAGCACCTTCAGCTTTGTGCTGCCGGCGGCAGAGCAGCGTTAACATGGGCGATGCGCTGCTTGCCCTCACCCCCCTCCCCCCTCTCCCAGCCTGGGCGAGGGGGGTATGT
>JACAEO010000375.1 GCA_013388805.1 Chloroflexota bacterium | reverse complement strand
CTCCCCTGGCAGGGGAGGGGGTAGGGGGGTGGGGTATGCGGGGTCTGGGGGCGCAACTCCCAAAAACTCTACACCTGAGAGCCCTGGAGTCCGGGGCTTGACCCAGAGCGGCAGGCACAACCGGGCGTCAGGTATGGTATATTTGTGCTACCATCAATGCCACAGAGGAGCAAGCTATGCCGCCATCGCGGAACCGTCTTGGTGTGGTCATCAGCGGCTCACTGGTCGACGGGCTGACGGCGCGGCTCGAGGCCCGCGAGAGCATCGAGGATATGCGCGTCGGCACGTTCGTGGTCGTGCAGGGCGAGAAGCACGAGTTCTTCGCTATGATCACCGATGTAACCCTCGCTGCGACCAACCAGAAGGTGCTGATCGATCCGCCGGACGGCGATCGTTTCATCCACGAGGTGCTCGCCGGTACCTCAACCTACGGCACGCTCGCGCTCATGCCGCGCCTGATGCTGTCGAGCGACCCGGGTGAGCAGGCGATGCGCCCGGTGAAGACGGTGCCACGCCACTTTTCGCCGGTCTACGAAGCCGACGAGCAGGATTTCGGGCGCGTCTTCGGCCAGGCAGGCGGCAACTGGTTCGAGATTGGCCGCCCACTGGATATGGACGTGCCGGTCTGCCTGAACCTGGAGCGGCTGGTCGAACGCTCCAACGGAATCTTTGGCAAGAGCGGCACCGGCAAGAGCTTCCTGACGCGCCTGCTGCTCTGCGGCACGATCGCCGCCGGCATCGCCAGCAACCTGATCTTCGATATGCACAGCGAGTACGGCTGGGGGGCGCCCGCCGAGAGCGGGACGTTTGTGAAGGGGCTGCGCCAGCTGTTCGGCAGCGAGGTGCTGGTCTATACGATCGATCCGCGCGCGTCGCGCCAGCGCAGCTACGACGGCGAGCTGATGATTAGCCTCGATCAGATCGAGGTGGAGGACGTGATCGCGCTGGAGCAGGAGCTGAACCTCAGCAGTACCGCCACCGAGTCGTCGTACCTGCTCTTCGACCGTTTCAAAGAGCGCTGGCTCCGGGAGTTGCTCGATATGGACAGCGAGGCGATCCGCGAGTTCGCCGAGAGCAGCGGGGCGCATGCGGGCGCGATCAGCGCGCTCAAGCGCAAGCTGGCCCGTATTGCGCGACTGAACTTTATCCACGAGCAGGCCGACTTCTCGGTCGTCGATCGGCTGATTGAGGGACTGGCCGCCGGGCGCCACGTGGTGCTCGAGTTCGGTGAGCACAGCAATAGCCTGGTCTACATGCTGGTGGCCAATATCATCACCCGGCGCATCCACCGCCGCTGGGTCGAGCAGACCAACCGCGCCGTGCAGTCGCAGAACAGCGCCGATCGCCCGCGCCCGCTGATGATCACGATCGAGGAGGCGCACAAGTTCCTCAACCCGCAGACGGCGCGCCAGACGATCTTTGGCACGATCGCCCGCGAGCTGCGCAAGTATGGCGTGACCTTGCTGGTGGTCGACCAGCGCCCCTCCTCGATTGACGCGGAGGTGCTCAGCCAGTTGGGGACGCGCGTCACCGCGCTGCTCAACGACGAGCGCGACATCGATGCAGTGTTCACGGGGGTGAGCGGCGGCGCAGGGCTCAAGGCAGTACTGGCTGCCCTCGACAGCAAGCAGCAGGCGCTGGTGCTCGGCCACGCGGTGCCGATGCCCGTGGTGGTACGCACGCGCCCCTACGACCCGGCCTTCTACGCCGCGGTCGAGCGCCGCGGCCCACGCCAGAGCGCCGCTGGCCCCGTTCCGACCCGCTCAGCGCAGGAGGAACTGGACGAGCTGTTTCCCGACTGAGGGGTCGGGGAACGAAGGACCGTCCAGCGCACCCTCACAACGCCCCGGCTGCCGCGCGATCGAGCATCCATAGCACGTGGCCGTGCGGCGGTTGCACGATCTGGGCGGGGATGGTATGTGGATCGTGCGGCCCGCGCAGCGCGTCGCGCACCCGGAGGGCCTTGTCGGCGCCCGCGACCACAAAGATCGCGTGGGCAGCGCGGTTCAGCGCGGCGGGGCTGAGCGTTATGCGGCTGGGAGGCGGTTTGGGCGAGCCCTCGACCGGGAGGGCCAGCCGGTCAGGGGGCGCGTCGAGCTGCGGGAAGCCGGGGAAGAGCGAGGCGGTGTGGCCGTCGGGCCCCATGCCGAGCAGCGCGATGTCGATCTGGCCATCGTGCGCCGCGAGCAGCGCCGCCACCTGCTGGTGGTAGATCTCGGCGGCCCGCTCGGGGCTGACGTAGGTTGCCACCGGGTAGACCTGGAGCGAGGGGATGGGCACGTGGGCGATCAGCGTCTCACGGGCAAGCCGATAGTTGCTCTCCGGGCTGTTGAAGGGCACCATCCGCTCATCGCACCAGATCAGGCTCACTGCGGGCCACGGCACTCGATCACGCAGCGGGGGCGCCACCAGGCGCGCAAAGATGCCAGGCGTCACCGACCCGCCGGATACGGCCAGCAGGACGCGGCCCCGGCTCCGCCCGGCGGCCTCGGCCAGCGTCGCGACCCGCTCCGCCGCTGCCGCCTGCAACGCCTCCAGCGTGGCATAGGTCTGTACCTCGGGTTCACCGGCCATCCAACACACTCCTTCCTACGGCTCCGCTCAGGATGACCGATGGGGCCACACGGCTGCCACAGGCGTTGCTATCTACCCCTGCGGCCTGTTTTCATATCAGCCGTCCATGCGGCTGCGCCGCACACCGGCGCGATGAAAACAGCGGCAGCGTTTTACTACCGTTGTATGTTGTCTTGTCTGGTAGGCTGGAGCTGGTTGTCCCCCCGAGCGTAGCGAGGGGTCTTCCAGCCACGAGGAGGGAAGATTCCTCGCTGCGCGCGGAATGACAAGGGCTCTGGCATACGAACTACAACTGTAGGACTATCGGCTATCGGCTATTTTCACGTTAGGCCCCATACGCGGGGCGCACAACGCCGCGATGAAAACAGCGGCAGCTTATCGGCTATCGGCTATCGGCTATCGGCGATGCTCACATCAGGCTGCGACGATGGTCTCGAGCAAGCGGAGCGCCTCATCGCGCGCCGCCGCGTACGGCTCGGCGCGCATGTAGTGGTAACAGGCGAGCCAGGACCAGGCCAGTAGTTGCAGCAGCGGCAGCCGCTCCTGCTCGGCGGGCGTAAGCGGCCCCGCTGCGGTGTAGCCATCGAGCAGCCCCTCGCGCCAGGGCGCGGGGTACACCGGGCACAGCCCGCAGGCCAGGTCGAAGAGCCCGTCACCGGCGACCCAGCGGCCGGGCGCTTCGATCGCCTCCAGGTGAACGTGCATCCCGGCAGTGCAGCGGGCGACCGCCGGCCCGAACGCGCCGTGCATCAGCACTGGCTGGCTGATCGCCAGCCGCTCGTCGTCCAGCAGGGTTGTGAGCACGGCCCGTTCGGCCTCGCCGAAGAGCAGCGCATCAGCTGGCGGCGGGGCGAACTGCGCACCGATCTGCTGCAGCACCACCGGCCAGGCCAGCTGGGGCCAGCGGCCGGCCGGTGTCGGGCGGCCCGCGCCGGGGGTGCTGACGCGGTGCATGCGCCGCAGCGCCCGCCCGGCCTGGCGACCCGCACCACGGAGCAGGTGCGGCTCGCTGAGCGTTACGGCGGGCACACCCGGCACGAAGCTCTCCAGCACGTAGGCGAATGGCACCAGCGTGCGTGACAGGTCGCGCTGAATGATGCGGGCCGAGGGCAGGGCCTGGCCACTCATCGTGCGCACAAAGAAGCTATGGGCCGCCAGGTTGTCCTCGGGAGCGATGCGCAGTATGAGATGCTCGCCGGGCGTTGAGATACGCACCAGCAGGTGGCGCTCGGTCTGGGCGTAGAGGCTCACCGCCGTGGGGCGCAGATTCAGCGCGCGCACCACCAGGGCCGTGTAGTCGCCGAGGCGGCTGAGGGCGCGCCGCCAGGCGTCGCTCACGCCCTCGGCGACCGGCGAGATGTCGTGGTTCAGGGATGCATAGTCCATGGTTTAGGCATGTTTCAGACCTGGATCTCCCAGCTTGACCGTTGCTCCACAGCCCCGCATAACTGGTCTGTGGAGGTGGAGAGCTGTGGAGGTGAAGGCCAGATCGGCAAGCGCGTGTGAACCATGCCTCAGGCATGGTTCAGGATCGGGCGTTCTCGCGTGACCGTTGCTCTACACCTCCACAGCTCCACAGCTCCACACAGCTGGTCCGTAGCGCTGGAGCGCTGTAGAGCTGATGGCTGGCTTGTCACGTGCGTTTGAACCATGTCTTAGCTACCGGGGGCTACGGCAGGCAGGGTGAAGCGCAGCACCCGGTTGGCGGCCCGGTCAGCGACCCAGACCGCGCCGTCGGGAGCAACGGCGAGCCCGCTGGGACCGCTGAGCGCGGCAAGGTCGCTGCCCGGGCCACCCCAGCGCAGCAGCGGGTCACCGCGCAGGTTGAACGCAAGCACCTGGTTGCGGCTGGGCACGCTCACAAAGACCTTGCCATCAGGGCTGGCGGCGATCGAGGGATCATCGTAGGTGTTGGGGCGCCAGCCGGAGACCTGCCAGGTGACGATCGGGATCGGCCCGACCTGCCCGCTGCCGTCGGGGGCGAAGACCTGCACGCGGCCATTCCAGGTATCGGCGACGTAGAGGTTCCCCTGCGCGTCCAGCGCCACCCCGGTGGGCTCATTGAACTGACCCGGCTCGGCCCCGGCCGAACCGAACTGGTAGAGGAAGGTCCCGGTACTGTCGGTGACGATGATACGCTTGTTGCCGGTGTCGGCGATATAGACATTGCCCTGCGCGTCCACCGCCACGCCGCGTGGGCCGAACATGCCGAGCGGGCTGGCGGCATTGCGCGCGGCGTCGCCCTCGGTGATCGTCGCGCGGCGGCCATCGCCGAGATCCTGGTCGCCGCTGCCCCAGGTCGCGACCAGCCGGCCCTGCGGGTCATACTTGACGATCCGGGCATTCCAGGTATCGGCCACGTAGAGGTTGCCCTGCGCGTCCAGCGCCACGCCCCGGGGCTCATTCAGCTCGCCGCGGGCGGCGCCCTGGCCGCCGAGGCTGCGGATCAACTGCCCATCGGGGCCGAAAACATGGATGCGATGGCTGCCCGTATCGGCCACGTAGAGGTTACCCTGAGCATCGGTAGCCACCCCGGTCGGCCCGCTGCCGCCGGCGGGCAGGGCCACCACCTGCTGGGCGAGCAGGCGCAACTCGGGCGAGGCGGGCGCAGCCACGGTGGCGCCAGCGCCGCCAGCGAGATCGCTGCGCACCCAGACCTCCATCTCACGGGCGCCGGGCACCAGCGGATAGGGCAGGTCGCGGAAGAGCAGGAAGCGGCCCAGGGTGCCCCAGTTCTCGGCGCGGAAGGGCCAGAGCAGCGGCGCATAGGGGCCGTGGAGCTCGCCGGAGATGTCACGCCCACAGCCACCGGAGCCGCCGGCACCCGCTGGCTTGAGCAGCGTCTCGACGGGCGTCCAGGTGCTGTAGTAGAAGCGTTTGTAGCCGGGGCTATTGGGCGCGCACTTGTCGCCCTCGGGGAACCACCAGTTGAAGACGCCCGCCGGGCCATAGGGCTGCACGTAGTAGTCGCTGAGCACCGTGCGTACCGCCTCGGTAACGTGGGGGCGATAGAGCAGCACCACCGGGGCCAGGGCGGTGGAGCCATCGGGCATCTGCACCTCAAAGCTCCGCGGGCCGGGGTTGGTCTGGTAGGTGTCGCGCCTGGTCCAGGCGATCCGCTGGAAGTCGCGGAAGTACCACTGGAGCGGCCAGGCCAGCGATCCTTCGCCGTTCGAGTCGCCGCTGTCGATGAACACCGGCATACTCAGCCCGCCGGTCTGGTCCTGCGCGGTGCGGCTACCGCGGGTGAGGTTGATCGCCAGTTCGCGAATATCGGCCACGTAGCGCGGCACCTCCGGCGCGGTCTGGGTATAGATCAGCAACTCGATCGGCGTATCGGGGTGATGGTAGACGACCATCCAGGTGGCGCGCACGGTATAGGCGCCCAGGCCAGCGGCGAGCGTGAGGCCAGCGACGGCCAGCACGACCCGCGCGCCCAGGCTGGAGGCCAGGCTGAGCAGGGCGTAGATCAGGCCGCCGGCGATCAGCAGCGGCACGATGCCCTGGAGCAGGTTGCGCTGGCCCTCCTGACCCTGCCCGCTGAGCGCGAAGCGCCACAGCGCCACCCCGACCGCGACCGCGATCAACGCGGTGAGCACCGGCACCAGCCAGACCAGGGCCCGCGGGCTGAAGCCGCCGGCCTCGGGCTCGGCGCTGGCGCGCTGCTGCTCGGCGGCCTGCAGGCCACGCTCGCTGACCCGCAGCAGGCGCGCGATCACCCAGGCGGCCAGCAGCGCGCCCGGCAGCGACATATGCACCACGAGCCAGGGCATCTTCTCGCCGGCCCAGGAGAAGATGATCAGCGCCGTCCAGAACCAGAACACGGTGAGCAGCGGGTAGAGCGCCCAGGGCTGCTGGTCCGCGCCAGCATCTGGCGCCGGCGAGTCGGGCGCGGGGGTGGCCTCCGCCCCGGCGGCCTCATCGGCGGGCGCAGCGGACGCCAGGCGTGCGGCGCGCCGCCCCGCGACGAAGCGCCGGACCACGGCGACGACCATGGCCACCACGGTCGCGCTGGCCGCCAGGACGGCCAGCGGATCGTAGAGCGGCAACTGCATCAGATAGTAGTACCAGGGCTGATCGCCGCGCGCATACTCCTGCTGGCTGCCGAGCCAGTAGGCCAGGCCGGCGTAAAGCCCATCGAGCGCGCCACGCATGTAGGCAAAGAACGACGAGTAGAACACCAGGTAGATGCCGCCGAGGATGCTCAGCGCCACCCAGAGCGTCGCGCGTTGCTCGAACCACAGCGCCCGCAGGCGAGGCAGCAGCAGCGGTGCCGGATCCCACAGGCGCTGGCAGAGCCAGGCAAGCAGAAAGGCCGAGGCCACCAGGAAGGCCTTCTCGCCGAAGTAGAGCCCCTGGCCCACGGGGATGCGCGGGTTGACGAGCATGAGCAGCAGGCAGAGGCCGATCACCGCCACCAGGAAGCGGTTCAGATAGCGCGCGAAGCGGCTCTCGGCCAGCAGGCGCATCAGCACGAAGACGCCGAAGATAAAGAACAGGATGTAGTAGAGCTCGTGGGTGGCGATGGCGAGGGCCACCGCCGCCGCCGTGAGGTAGAGCCAGCGGGCGCGTCCGGTGTCGATCCAGCGCAGGGCGCCGATGAACATCCAGAGCTCCCACAGCACCATCAGGCCGTCGTGGCGCGCAAAGCGCGTGTAGTAGAGCAGCGAGGGCGAGAAGGCGAGCAACACCGCGGCCACCAGCGCGCCGCGCCGCCCGAGGTAGGGCCGCAGCCACCAGGCCGAGGCGACCAGCAGGATACCAGCCACGGCCATGGGCAGGCGGGCCTGGGCGTCACCATCGCCGAAGAGAAAGTAGGCGAAGGCGGTAAGGTAGTAGAGCGACGGCCCGTGGTAGACCGGGTCGTAACAGTAGGTCGGTGCGGTCACGCCGCCACGGGGCCGCCCGTCTGCGTCGAGCCCGCTCCAGCAGTTGAAGCCGCCCGCGCCGCTGTAGAGGCGCCAGCTCGACCAGGCGTGGATGCTCTCATCGTGGTGCATGGCCATGCTGCCCAGGCCCCAGAGATGGGCCACCACGCTCGCGATCATGATCACGGCGAAGATGGCCAGTTCCCAGTTGAACCGCGACAGGTCCACCGGGCGGCTCAGGGCGCGGGGGCGCGGCGATTGGTCAAGCGTCTCTACTGCCACAACGCTCATTCTCCACGTTGCGCGCCTTCCAGCTGCCCGCCGAGCCCGGGCCCGATCTGGCTGGCGAGTTCGGGGCGCACCGCAATCACAAAGTCAGTCGAGCCGAGCGGGGCCGCGGGCTGGCGGAACATCAGGAAGCGCCACCAGCGCTCGCCCACCCCGCGATCGAGCGGCGCGCGCAGCAACTGGCCGAGCAACGACGTCTGCTCCAGCGGCGCCTCGCGCCAGCCCGGGCCGAGCCGGTAGACCTGGTCCTCGGGGAACCACCAGCGGAGCGGGTAGCGCTGGATGACGAAGCCCTCCAGGTAGCGCCGGTTCTCCGGGTAGCGGTCAAGGTTCTCCTGGAGCAGCAGCACGGCCATCACGCGGGCGTCCGGCGGCCCAACCAGTTGTCCACCACTGCGTTCGGCAGCGCTAAAATTGCGCAGGTACCAGTTCCAGACGGTTTCGTTGTCGTAGATCAGCGGCAGCGCCAGGCCGCGGCCGCGGCGGATGGAGGCCGCTTCGAGCCGGCGCACCACGCGCATGACGTCGGGCGAGGTCTGGGTGTAGACCATGGCCTCGACCGGCACATCGCCGTTGATGAAGGCGAGGCGCACAGCCGAGCGGGCCGTGTAGAGGCCGATCGCAAGCCCGGTGCAGGCGGCGAGCAGGGCCACGGCGTGACCGGACCCCCAGCGCAGCGCGGCGCCAATGGTCAGCATAGCGATCAGCGCCAGGGCGGCAGCCGGCACCACCCAGGGCGCCAGCACCGACTGCGCGCCGAAGGCCACAATCGCAGTCAGCAGCACAAAGCTCAGCCCGACGATCGCGGCAAAGAGCGCGCCATAGATCGTCCAGGCGGCGCGCCCGACGGCGCGGGCCAGTTCCCCATCCTCGGCGGCGAGCGCGGCCTGCTCGGCGGCGCGCCGCTGGTTCCAGATCAGGCGCTGGGCGCCCCAGGCGGCCAGCAGCGTCCAGGGCAGACTGATGTGCAGCGTGAGCCAGGGCATCTTTTCGCCGGCCCAGGTGTAGAGCCCGAGAGCCGCCAGCGCCCACCAGGCGAGCAGAGAGACGGCGAAGCCGGCTTGCAACCCGGCACCCGGGCGCGACGGCGCGGCGGCGGCCTGCCCGGGGCCGGCCCGGGCGGCACGCAGCGCATCCTGCGCAACGAGGATCAGCCCGGCGCCGCCAAAGATCAACAGCAGCGGCTCGTAGACCCCGAGCAGAAAGATGTAGTAATGGCCAGGCTGGCCACCACGCTCGACATTGTGCTGCGCCAGCCAGTAGAGCAACGAGCCGGTCACACCGCTGACCACCCCGATGAGGTTGCTGAAGAAGGCCGTGAAGAACACGGCATAGATGCCGAGCACAAGCGCCAGCGCCACCAGCCAGCGCCGGCCGGTGCCCAGGCTGGCGAACACCTCCGCCGCCGAATCGCCCCGCTCACGGGCGGCCTGCCAGGGCGTGCGCCCGCCGGGGCCGGGGCGTTGCCAGATCAGGTAGACCAGCGCCGCCAGCGTGGCCAGCACGGCGCCCAGGGCCAGCAGCACCGCCGGGTGGCGGAAAAAGCGCCATAGATCAACCAGGTACAGCCCGAGGTTCGCAAAGAACCCGCGGCCACCGTCGTCATCGGCCCGGTTGCGCACGCGCAGCGCGTAGGCATTGTCCTCGGTTTCCAGCGGCGGCCAGCCGAAGAGCCCCGGGCGCTCGACCACCATCGCCCCGCTCTGGGAATCGCGTTCGGCATTGTGGGCGCTGTCTACCCGTGCCGCACCGGGCAGCACAAAGATCAGCGCGGCCACCAGCACGCCCAGCGCGCCCGCCAGGGCCAGCCCCGGGCGAAAAACGCGCCACAGGAAGATGGCGGCGAGCGGCGCGGCCATGAGCAGCAGGAAGAGATAGCTGGTCTCCTGGTTGACCAGCATACAGCCGAAGGCGCCCGCACCCACCAGCAGCCAGCGCGTGCGGCGCGTGGCGACATAGCGCACAAGCGCAGCGAAGACCAGGACCTCGCACAGCACCGAGTAGATATCGTGGCGGAAGAAGCGCCCGACGTAGAGCGCCACCGGCGAGATCAGCAGGTAGACCGCGGCGATCAGCGCCGCGGCGCGCCCGAGCTCACGGCGGACCAGGTAGGGCGTGAGCGTGAGCGCCGTCCCCGCCAGGGCCGGCCCGAGCCGGGCCACGAAGTCGTTGTCGCCGAAGAGGAAATAGCTGGCCGCCCCGAGGTAGTAGAGCAGCGGACCGTGGAGCAGCGGGTCGTGGATATAGCCACGACCAACCAGCAGGTACCACGCATAGGCGGCATGCAGCGTCTCGTCGTGGTGCAGCGCCCGGTCGCCAAGGGCCCAGAGGTGGGCGATCAGCGCTACGACGGCCAGCGCCAGATAGGCCAGTTGCTCGACCGTGAGCGACCAGGGCCGGCTGTGGGCAGCATCGCCGGGAACCGGCTCGGCGGCGGCCTGTGGCCGCGGCAGATCAAGCGTAGACATCGATACCCTGTGGCCTCTGACGCAGCGCGAACAAAATCCAGGGCATTGTACACGATGGGGATGCACCGGGCAAGGCAGGTCGATCACGTACGTGTTCACATTTCTCCTGGGAGCGAGGGCATCTTGCCCTCGTAGACGCGACGCGGGCGGAACGCCCTCGCTCCCAGGCGCGTGTGTTACCCCGAGGGTGAACACTTTCTCGATCACAGGTAGGGCTACGTCAACGTCACCATTGCGACGCCGTGCCGGAGCCGTGATGGTCCTTGCACAAACGCCACACCTCCACCGCCCCTTAGTGATTCATCCGGCAAGTCGTTTGTCATGCTGAGCGAAGCGAAGCATCTTCCAACTCCTGATACGGAAGACCCCTCGCGGCGTGTACCCTGAGCGGGATCGCGCGGCTGCGCCGCGCACCGATTCCTCGTTCCGCTGCGCTTAACTCCTCAGAACCATATGGTTCATGTCATTCCGAGCGGAGCCGCAGGCGGAGCGAGGAATCTGGCGATGCCCATGCGCCGCAAGACCCCTCTCTGCGCTCGGGGTGACATGGGTTGCTTCCGGCGCCAGTGGCCCGCCGCCGGGCCATCAGGTACGCGGCATGACAAGGGCGCTGGCATACGAACGACAACTGTAGAAATAGCTGATAGCCCGCCGCCATGCGCATCCCGGCGTGGTGTGGCGGAGCCCAATGGACGGTTGAGATGAACAAAGCACACGGACAACTCCGCCGCGGCCAACTCCTGACCACCTACGGGCCGGGGGCGCTCTTCGACCTGCCGCGCCACTCGGCGATCATCGGGGGGCTGGAGGCCTGGCCCAAACCGAGTGACCTCGAAGAGATCGTCGAGCCGCGCCTGTCGCGCAAGATCCAGGAGCTGACCCAGGTCATCAACCCACGGCTCTACGCGCCGCCGGCCGCCGACGATGCCCCGGGGGCTGCACCAATCGGCATCGGCGTCTACCGCTTCCCCGAGTGGTTCGTCGTCCAGGAGGAGCACGCGCCCGGCGCCCGCAGTCGCTCGCGGCGACTGGTTCATCGTAGGGCCCTTACCCGCGGCTACTTCAAGGATCAGGACAAGAACCTGGCCGTCGTCGCCACCCGCTTCGTGGCCGCCTGCTCCCACGGCCATGTCGACGATCTCAACTGGCGTTTCTTCGTCCACGGCAGCACGGACTGCCGGCGCCAGCTCTGGCTGGACGAACTGGGAACGAGCGGCGACCTGGGCGACCTGGTGGTGCGCTGCGAGTGCGGCAAGCAGCGCCGCATGGTCGAGGCCTCCAACCGCGAGCTGAAGCTCCTTGGCCGCTGTACCGGGCGGCGGCCCTGGCTCGGCCCTGACAGCAGCGAGCCCTGCAGCGAGCCGGCGCGCCTGCTCATCCGCACCGCCTCCAACGCCTACTTCCCGCAGGTGCTGACCGTGCTCTCGCTGCCGGAGCGCGACAGCTCGGTAGACACCGTGGTCCAGGAGCTGTGGGACGACCTCAGCGCGGTGGAGAATGCGGGCGACCTGAAGGTGTTTAAGAAGAAGCCGGCAGTCGCCCAGAAGCTGAGCGCCTTCACCGACGACGAGATCCTCGCCGCCATCGCCCGCAAGAAGAGCGGCGCACTCCAGGCCGAGAAACCGCTCAAGCAGGTCGAGCTGGACGCGATCCTGGCGGCGAAGGAGGGCTTCGGCGACGATGTGCCCCTCAACGAGGACTTCCACGTCCGCCGGCTCCCCGAGCATAGCTGGCGCCACAGCGAGGTCAGCGCGGACATCGCGGCGGTCTACCAGCTCCACCGCCTGCGCGAGGTGATGGCCCTGGTGGGCTTCACCCGCTTTGAGGCCATCACCGCCGACATCAACGGCGAGTACGAGGAGGAGGTCGAGCGGGCCGCTATTGCGCGTGAGCCAGGCTGGTACCCGGCGGTCGAGAACCGCGGCGAGGGCATCTTCGTGCAGCTCCGCCCCCAGGCCGTGGCGGACTGGATGGCGCGGCCGGCGGTGCAGCAGCGCATCGCCGCTCTCGGCGTCGGCCACGACCAGTGGCAGACGAAGCGCAAGGCCAGGCACGCCTTCCCGGGCGGGCCGTACATCCTGCTCCACACCCTCTCGCACCTGCTCCTCCAGTCCCTCGCCCTCCGCTGCGGCTACCCGATGAGCGCCATCCGCGAGCGCATCTACGCCGACACCGACAACCAGCGCTACGGCATCCTGCTCTACACGGGCAGCCCCGACTCGGGCGGCACCCTGGGCGGGCTCGTCCAGCAGGCGCGCGCGATCGAGGAGCACCTCGACCACGCCCTGCGCACGGCGATGCTCTGCTCGAACGACCCGATCTGCGCCCAGCACACGCCCGACGACCAGCTGGAGGGGCGCTGGCTCCTGGGTGCGGCCTGCCACGGCTGCACCCTGATCGGCGAGGCCTCGTGCGAGATGCGCAACGACTACCTCGACCGCGCCCTGGTCATCCCGGTCCTGGGTCTCGAGGACGCCGCGTTCTTCACGCCAGCGCTATGAACGATCTCCTGCTCGACCTGCCATCCGACACCCGTGCGAAGCTGATTGCGGCGTTGGAGAGCGGCTACCTCTCGCTCACCTCCAGCGCCACCAGCCTGCGCGCGACCCTCGGCCGGATCGACACGCCCGAGGAGCTCGCCGACGCGCTCCGTGAGCTGCAAGCCCTTGGAATGAGTGCCAGCGGGGCAGCGGCGGTACTCCGGGCGGTGGAGCGGGTCGCCGCGCGGCAGCGCCGGCCGGACCTGGTGCTCTCGGGGCTACACGTCCCCGGCACCTTCGCCCGCGACACGCGCACGGTCTACAACGAACTGCTCGGCTCAGCCGAGCGCAGCATCTGGCTGAGCAGCTTTGTCTACCACAACGGGCCGAAGATCTTCGAGACCCTCGCGCGGCGGATGGAGCAACGGCCAGGGCTCACCGTGAACCTGCTGCTGAACATCCAGCGCCGATGGGGCGACACCACCAGGAGCGAGCACCTGGTTACCGAGTTTGCCCAGACCTTCTGGCAGAAGGCGTGGCCAGGGCAGCGTCGGCCGCGAGTCTACTACGACCCGCGCTCACTTGAACTGGACGAGCCCGGCAGTCAGGGACAGGCGGGTGTGAAGGGCGGCGCGGGCGTGCGGGCCGTCCTGCACGCCAAGGCGGCCGTCGTCGACGACGAGGCGCTCTTCATCACCTCGGCCAACCTGACCGAGGCGGCCGGCGAGCGCAACATCGAACTGGGCGTCCTGCTGCGTGACCGCAGCATGGCCCTGACCGTGATCAGCTACTTCCAGCGCCTGATCGACGCGGAACATTTGCGGCTGCTGCCGGGGTGAGCGCACGCCGCGACGTGCTGACTGATGGATATTGAGAAATTAATCCGGTATGTCGAGCCGGCCGTGGGGCTAATACCATTTCCGATTGCAGATTTTGGATTGCAGATTGCCGCACATGGCGTCACGATGAGCGATGACGGCAACGACAATGCGGAACTGCCAACTGGATTTGGTATAAAGCCCTCGGCTATGGAATGCGAAGCCCGCCTGCTCGGGCTAGAGCGGATTAATTTCTCAAAGACAATAAGCCGAGCATGGTGTTGCCGAAGGCAATGAGCGGAGGCAGGTGACGATGAACCCACCAATCTATGCCTCCAGCAGCGCGTGGCACGTGGGGTGCTCGGGGTCGCGGTTGTCAATGTTGCGTACGAAGATGTTGGCGTCAACGGTGCACACGCCCGCCGCCCTCTATGGTCACCTGGCGCTCCGCCCGATCGGCCTCAAGCTGCTCGCTGGCGAGCCGTTCCGCCGGGAGCGCGGCCAGCTCCGCGCGTAGCTGCTCGAGCTTCGCCCAGGCGTCCTCGCCGTGGGGCGTGGCGGGTGCGCCGGGACGTTCCACGAGCGCCGGCGCAATCTGCCGGGAGAGATGCTCAATCAGCCGCACCTGGTCGAGCGGTGACAGCATATCGGCGAGCTGCTGCACCTGCTCCAGCGAGATGGTCATATGCTTCTCCCTGATCGTTGCGTAATCGCTTATACCAAATCCAGTTGGCAGTTCCGCATTGTCGTTGCCGTCATCGCTCATCGTGACGCCATGTGCGGCAATCTGCAATCCAAAATCTGCAATCGGAAATGGTATTATTCCGCATTATCAATCTGCGCGCGCTGCAGGGCGCCGCTGTAGTCCACGTACACGCTCTTCCACTCACTGAACACATCGAGCATGGTCGGCCCCGCCTCGCGGTGGCCGTTGCCGGTGGCCTTGACCCCGCCGAAGGGCAGGTGGATCTCCGCGCCAATGGTTGGCGCGTTGACGTAGACGATCCCCGCCTCCAGGTCGTGCATCGCCCGGTACGCAGCGTTGATGTCGCGGGTGTAGATCGAGGCCGAGAGGCCATAGGCCACGTCGTTGGCCACCGCCAGCGCCTCGTCCAGGCTCGTCACCTCGATCACGCTCAGCACCGGGCCGAAGATCTCCTCGCGGGCGATGCGCATCTGCGGGGTGACGCCGGTAAACACGGTGGGCTGGACGAAGAAGCCGTGGGCATACGCACCCTCTGTGAGCTGCGCGCCGCCGCAGCGCGGGGTCGCGCCCTCGCGCCGGCCCAGTTCGATGTAGTCCAGCACCCGCCGCACCTGATCCGCGTTCACCAGCGGGCCCATCTCGGTCTCGGGGTCCAGCCCATTGCCGATGCGCAGACTGGTCGCCCGCTGCACGATCCGCTCGACCAGCGGGCCGGCCACCGCGCGGTGGACGATCAGGCGGCTAGTGGCGGTGCAGCGCTGCCCGGTAGTGCCGAAGGCGCCCCAGACCACGCCCTGCTCCACCAGGTCCAGGTCGGCATCATCCATAACGATCAGCGGGTTCTTGCCGCCCATCTCCAGGCTCACCCGCTTGATCTGCCGCGCGCCCAGTTCATAGACCAGGCGGCCCACCTCGGTGCTGCCGGTGAAGGAGATGACCGGCACATCGGGGTGTTCGACCAGCGGCTGCCCGGCGCTCGGCCCGAAGCCGGTGACGATATTGACGACGCCAGGGGG
>JACAEO010000129.1 GCA_013388805.1 Chloroflexota bacterium | reverse complement strand
GCCGATCTCGACCAGTTTGTTAGCCTTGATGAGTTCGATCACCGCAGGTGTATTGATGTACTGAAAACTGGCCACACCAACCAGGCGATCAAGCAGCCCCAGCGTATTCAGATGGGGCAACTGGGTGGTTGACATCGTCACGATCGATTGCACCGGCACCTCGATCACCTGGGCTTCGCCGACATCGGCGGGTGGGGGCGTACCGCATTGCACCAGCACATAGCGGAACTGCTCCTCGGCATCACGCCAGGGGTTCAGCACCGTGATCACTTTATAGTTATTGAAGTACTCGATCGTCCACCCTACCGAGTCGCTCAGCGAAACCTTCTCCGGAAAATAGTCGATCTCAGCGTCGTAGTTCGTGACACAACCCTCGGTGAGGTTGGCAACCGGCTCATCAAGGACGGCGACCGTCGGCGCAGCGGTGGGGGCAGCGGTCGGCACAGGGGCAGCGGTCGGCGGTTGAGCGGCGGGCGACGCACCGCAAGCGACCAGGGCGATCGCCAGGATCGCCAGCAGGCTCAGATATCGGATGGAGACGATCATCAGGTACTCCTACGCTACGGAATGCAAAAACCCCGGCCTCATCAAGAGACCGGGGTGACACAATTGCCGGGCAAACCATCACGCAGGAGCGTTCATGGGGCGCGGGTCATGCTCGTCCTCCTTGGCTCGAGAAGGTTTGAACAACAACGTCGCGGCAGGCGTCCTGGCTTCCGGGTTCGGGATGAACTCCGGTTACAGTTGCGGCACAGCGCTGGACTCACACCAGCTTCCACCTTTACGCCCTAGCATCCGGGCTAGCGGGTCACCGCGACGATATTTGGTTGAGAATGTGCTGACACTAGACATTATAGCATATCCTGTGTCGCCACAGGGTTGGCCACAGGGAGGCCACTCCCCTCACGCAGAGCCTTTGCCCATGCACGCGATTGCCGCCCGCGCCAGCTACCCTGGTGATACACGTATCCTGCTAGCAAGAGAAAGATCACCGTCGCCTCGCCGAAGACCATCTGCTCCTGAGCCAGGCTCACCTTACCCCACGAGTTGGCTTCCTTCAAAGTCGAGCCGGACAGTGCGCCATCGCGCTCGTCAGCCACGGTAAGCTGCACAGCGTACTGGTGCATGGTCGCCGCGAAGCCCAGGAACTTGGCCGAGACCACGATGTCCTGCACGAAATTCTTCGGCACACCGCCGCCAATCATCATCAGCCCGGTAGTGCCGGCCCAGACCTTGATGGCCGTGAGCTCACGGAAGTCTTTCACGCTATCGATGCTGACGTGACCTTCGGGGTTAGCCACCTGGTGGGCCACTAGACCAAAGCCGGCCGAGCAGTCGGAGAAGGCTGGCACAAAGATTGGTACCTCGCGTCGGTAGCACTCCAGGACGATGCTCTCGGCATCGGGGCGTTGCGCCTCCAGGTAGGAGCCCATGGCACGGATGAACTCACGGCTGGAGTAGGCCCCTGGCGCCAATCCATCGGCGATGGTGCGTACTGTCTCATCGCAGACGCGCAGCTGCTCCTCATCGATGTACGTGTCGTAGATGCGGTCAATCATCTGCTCGCGCAGGGCGTTGTCATCGGCGACGGGCGAGCCCTGGTAGTGGCGGAAGCCCAGGGCCTCGAAGAAATCCTGGTCCACAATGTTGGCGCCGGTGGAAACAATCACATCGACGGCGTTGCAACGCAGCAGATCGAGGATCACGCCCTTCTGTCCGGCCGAGATCAGGCTGCCAGCCAGGGTTAGGATCACTGTGGCCTGCGGGTCGGCGACCATCGCGTCGGCGATCTGTGCGGCGCGAGCCAGGTTGCGCGCCTGAAAGGCGGTACGAACCATCATTTCGACCAACGGTACGACGTTCACAGCCTTGATGTCGAGGTGTTCGACGGTGGTCTGGAGCAGGGAGCCCTTGTTCATGATGTGGAGTCCTTTCATAACAGCGACCAACAAAAAAAGCCCCGGAACGGGACCTACGGTGCGCAATCGCGCCCGCCATCGGATCCCGCCGTGGCTGATATACGTAGTATAGCAGTATCCTCTCCATAGTCCCTGGGTGAGGGCGGATCGTCCATCCGGCCGGGAGGGTGGGGCGTAGGGGTGGTATGCAGCTTCCCGACATCAACTTGGATGCCATCTCCGACCCAGCCGCTCGCGCGGTCATTGCGCAGTTGCTCAACATCATCGAAGCCCTCGCGGCCGAGAACGCCGCGCTCCGCGCCGAGAACCAGCAGTTGCGCGACGAGCTGGCCCGCCTGAAGGGTGGGTCGGGCAAGCCGGATGTCGCCCCGCCGACGCCACCGCCTCCATCCGACCACTCCTCGGAGGCCGAGCGCCGCACCCGCACCCCGCGTGGCAAGCCCCGCAAGAACGAGCATCTGGTCGTGACCTGTGAGCAGCGCTGTGTGGTGGATCCGGCCACGCTCCCTCCCGACGCGGTCCGCCATGGAACCACCGCGACCCTCGTGCAGGATCTCGTGCTCCAGCCCGAGGTCATCCGCTTTGTGCGCGAGGTCTGGTTGGTCCCACGCACCGGGTAGACCATCACGGCGCCCCTGCCCGACGGCTACGACGGCGCCTTCGGCCCGCACATCCAGGCCCTGGCGCTCGCGCTCGGTCACGGGGCCAACGTCAGCCAGCCCGCGCTCCTGACCTTCTTCCACGATGCGGGGATCGCCCTCGGCGCCGGGACGTTGGCCCGCTGGCTGTCCGATACGCGCGGCACGTGGCGTGCCGAAGCGCAGGCCATCCAGCAGGCCGGACTCGCCAGCAGCCGCTGGCAGGCCACCGACCAGACCGCGACCCGTGTGGACGGGCAGAACGAAACATGTCACGTGCTCGGCAACGCCCTGTACACCGTGTACCACACCCGCCCCGGCGGGACGCGGCAGGACGTGCTCGCGGTGCTGTGGGGGCAGGAGCCGGTCTTCCGCTGGAATGCCGATGCCCGTGGGTGGCTGGCAGCGACCACCCTCCGCCAGACCATCCAGGACCGCCTCGCGGAGGTGCTGCCTGCAGACCGCGACCTCACGGCCGATAACCTGACGCAGGCGCTGGCGGCCGCCGGGCTTTCGCTCACGCCGCAGCAGCGCCAGCAGGTCTGGGATGCGCTGGCGATTGCGGCCTACCACGCGCAGACGGCGGTACCCATCGTGCGCCAACTCCTGAGTGATGACGCGGCGGTCTACCATCTCATCACCGACGACCACGCGCTGTGCTGGGTCCACGATGGGCGGCATTACGCCAAGCTCGCCCCGGTCGTGCCGCACCACCGGGCGCTCCTGACGGCGTTCCGCGAGGACTACTGGGCCTATTACCGCCGGCTGGTCGCGTACCGGGCGGCCCCGACGCCAGCAGCACGGGACCAATTGCGGGCCGACTTCGTCACCCTAGTCGCACAACGGACCGGCTACGACGCGCTCGACGAGCGGATTGCCAAGACCGCGTACAATGCCGACCTGCTCCTGCTCGTGCTCGATCATCCCGATATCCCACTGCACAACAACGCGATGGAGTTGGCGGCCCGTCGCCAGGTCCGCAAGCGGGATGTCAGTTTCGGCCCGCAGTCCCGTGCTGGCGCGCAGGCGTGGGATACCTTCCAGACCCTGGTCGCCACTGCCGCCAAGCTCGGCGTCGGGCTGTATCACTATCTCCGTGACCGCTGCCTGCATCCGGCGACCACGCCGTCGTTAGCCGACCGCATTCGCCTTCACGCCCAGGCGCTCTCCACCTGACCCAGTGAGTTTGGAGAGGATACGTATAGCATACAGTGCAGGTGCGGTTAATGCGTAAGGCTGAGGAACCAGGTGTAACGACATGTTGATGCTCTGATTGGCAACACTTTTTAGAATCCTGGCGCAGGACACACCCTCTCCCACTCCGCAATGCTCGCCGCCAGGCTCGGCAGCGTGACTGGCTGGAGCGCTTCGGTGCGCCACAAAGGTTCACGCATCTCCCAGGGCTTGAGCGAGCGCGGGCGGCCGTAGAGATCGCGCCAGAGCCAATGGTAGCGGCCCTGCGTGAAGCGCAGCGGCTCCCACGGGCGCCAGTGGGGGATATCGGCGTCCAGGTCGCTCTGGGTAGCGAAGAAGGCTGGTAGGAACGCGTGACCGATCCAGGCTTCCCAGATCGTGTTGAGCCGCTCGATGGTGCCGGTGGTTAGCCAGAGGATGAGGGTATTGGTCGCCGGCAGATGCGGCATCGCCTCCCAGCGGGTGCGCCAGGCTTTGGCGCGCTGGATGAGCTGGCGCTGGCTCTCGGTGCCGCTGTCGATCTCGACGACCAGACGCTGGAGCGCCTCGCCAGGCGGTGGTGCATAGCCCTCGGCGGTGATCGCGGGTAGCCAGAGAGCACGGCGCATCTCAACACCTGGCTGCGCCGCCACGCGATACTGGATGGTGGCCACGCCGTCGGGGCGTGCGGTGTTCCCGCTGAAGGGCTGCGCGAGCCAGGCCACGCCGGTGACCTGCGGGTCGTGCTGGGCGCCGATGATCAGGCTGGTTCCGAGGCGGTTGGCCAGCAGGACGCCGGGCCGCGCCCGTGGCATAAGCGGGCGGGTCGGTGCGATCTGCGTAAAGCCGGCGTTGCGCAACACCTTCGCGCCGACGATGTCGAGCTGGTAGCAGCGCTCGGCACCCTCCACCAGTTGCTGGATGTAGCGGCGCTGCTGCCAACGGGTGAGCGCCTCCTCCTGGGCCTGGCGGCTCACCGGCTCGGGCCAGGCCAGCGCGATGAGGTCGGCCTCGCGGAGCAGGATGCTCTCGTTGACCCGCTGGAGCATCGTGCGGGTGCGCTCGCCCAGACGTCGCCAGAGCGGCGTCTGGATGCGCGCTGATCGCTGTTGTATATCGTCAAGCAACACGTTTCTCCCTGGCAGCAGGCGCGCCCTGATCATCCGGAAGCGCCACGTTGCATCCCGATTCGGCTACCTTGGCGCAAGATCGTGCAGGGGCGTCGCCGCGCGTCCTGATGCCATACTTTGTCACGATGGGGATGTTGCAGCCCTGCAAGATCCCCATGCTGGTTATCGGCTACTCAGGTGCATCTCCGGCGGCCACCGACCGCGATGGATCGGCTGGTGACCTTTCGAGCGTTGGGTGCGTTGGTACGGGAACTACAATGGCACTCCGCTGGATGCTCGGCGGCGCGATCTGTGGCGGCGGGCCAGCGGCCTGGTTCGGGCGCTGCTTCTGGCGGCGATCCTGGTGGGCCATCGTCAGCTCATCAGTTTCGTACTGGCGCACCAGCGCAGCGGCGAAACAGGCGTTGACGATCGGGTTGACGCCATAGCGATACTGGCTTAGCTGGGTGAGATAGTCGTCCGCGGCGAGGTGAGCGGCGGACGCGGCGGCTAGCGCATCGGCCCAGGCGTGGGCGCGGCGCGTACTGACCTCGCGCAGGTCGTGGATGAGCGTCTGGATTTCGCCCCAGGCCAACTCGCGCAGCTGTGCCTCCGCCGGACGTGGTTCGCCATTACGCAGCGCATCGACTAGCGCCGGATGCAGCCGATCCAGCCAGCGATTCGCCACCGCCCGATAGACCGTCTCGGCGAACATCGACTCGCTCTGGTCTGCTGCCGGTGCGCTCGTTGGGTCTGCGTCACGCGCAATCTGGGCCTGAAGCTCCATCACCCCGCGCTCGAGATCGTCGAGCAGGGCCAGGGCATTCGCTTCATCGCTCGTACGCGGAATGTAGGGCGGGAGCTTGTACCCCTGGTGCTGCGCCGGGGCCGGCTGCCCGGCCGGCCGCTCACGGGGGATGGCCGAGATCGCGCCCATGTCGCGCCCGGCCACCGGGAAGCGGATCATGAGCTCCTCGCGAGCCTTGATGCCGGTGAAGTCCTCGACCTG
>JACAEO010000252.1 GCA_013388805.1 Chloroflexota bacterium | reverse complement strand
TCGGCTAGTGCTTGCGAAGGCCACCTGCGTGGCCTGTTTAGCCCACGAAGGTGGGCTTTGCCCCCCGTAGCCGAGGGCTTTCAGCCCGACGGGGAGCGCACCTACAACTGTAGTATTAGTGCAGTTCCAGGCGACCTGTTCGGGCATCAGCGCGACCTCGACCGTGTCCAGCTGCGCCGCGCCCAATCTACCATCGCAAATCTGCAATCTGCAATCGCATTAGGGGGAGACGTCGATGCTTGCACCACGCTGGCGCAAGGTCCTCGGCGACCTGTGGAGCAACAAGACACGCACGCTGCTGGTGGTGCTTTCGATCGCCATCGGGGTGTTTGCGATCGGGATGGTCTCCGGTGGGCGCGCCATCCTGATGCGCGACCTCAACGGCGATTGGAATGCGACCAATCCGGCCAGCGCCTCGATCAGCGCCGAGAACATCGACGAGGAACTGGTGCAGGCCATCCGTCGCATGCCTGGCATCGCCGATGCCCAGGCCACGCGCAGTGTGAGCGTGCGTGCGCAGACGCCGAGTGGCGAGTGGAAGGACCTGCAGCTCCAGGTCGTTGGCAAGGTCGAAGACCTGCGGATGTACGTCCCGACCCCGCTCAGCGGCCAGTGGCCGCCGGCGCACCGCACGCTGGTGCTCGAGCGGGCCGCCCTGCCCTTCCTCGGCACCGCCGAGGGCCAGGTGCTGCGGATCGAGCGGCCCGACGGGAAACAACTCGATCTGCTGGTGAGCGGCGTGGTCTACAACCTGGGCTCCGGTTTCCCCACCGCGCTCGCCAACATTGGCTACGGCTACATCAGCGACCGTTCGGCGGAGTTGCTCGGCGTGCCGCCGGGCTATAACTCGGTGGATATCCTGGTGGCTGAGAATCGTTATGACGAGGCCCACGTGCGCGCCATCGCCGAGCAGGTGGAGGCGAGGATCGAGAAGAGCGGGCGCGTCTCGGGGGGCATATTCATCAGCAAGCCCGGGGTCTACCCCGCCGACGATTTTGTGCAGGCCTTCACGCTGCTGCTGGGCATTATCGGCCTGTTTGCGCTTTTGCTCAGCGCCTTCCTGGTGATCAATACGATCGGCGCGCTGCTCGCCCAGCAGATCCGCCAGATCGGCATGATGAAGGCGATCGGCGCCCGCAACCGCGATATTGTGCAGCTCTACCTGGTGACGGTGCTGGCCTTTGGCGCGCTGTCGCTGATCATTGCCATTCCGCTTGGCGTGCTGGGCGCCTGGGTCCTGGCCAGCTTCTTCGTCAGTCTCTTCAACTTCAACATCGCGACCGTGGTTCCGCCAGGCGAGGTGCTGGTCCAGCAGATCGCGGCCGGGCTGATCATCCCCGTTTTGGCGGCCCTGGTGCCGATCATCAGCGGCACGCGGGTGACGGTGCGCGAGGCGCTCGCCAGCTATGGCCTGGGCAAGGGCCGCTTCGGCCGGGGCCGCATCGATCGGCTGCTGGAGCGCATCCGCTTCCTCTCGCGCCCGTTGCTGCTCTCGCTGCGCAATACCTTCCGGCGCAAGACGCGCCTGGCGCTGACCCTGATCACGCTCACGCTGGCCGGGCTGATCTTTATGGCGGTGATCAGCCAGCGGGTCAGTCTCTACACGACGATCGATGAAGTCTACGCGCAGCTCAATATCGATGTCTTCATCTTCATGAACCGGCCCTACCGCACCGCCGTGCTCGATCGGGTTGCCGCGGTGCCCGGCGTGGTCGATGTTGAGTACTGGAACAGCTACAATGGGCGCGTGATCGAAGCTGATGACCGCGAGAGCAGCACCACCTACAGCATCACCTCGGTGCCCGCCGATGGCGATGCGCTGCGCGTGCGGGTCGATGAGGGCCGCTGGCTGCTCCCCGACGATTATGGCGCGATTGTGGTGACCAGCGGTTTTCTCACCGACTACCCCGCTACCCGGCTCGGCGATAGGCTGCGCCTCAAGGTGCGCGGCAAAGAGTTGACGATGACAGTGGTGGGCATTGCCCGGGCACCCTTCCCGATCTCGGCGCTGTACGTCAACCTGCCCAGCTTCAGCCGCCAGCTGGGCGACGCGGGCCGGGCCAGTGAGATCCGGCTGATCACCGCGACACGCGATCCCGCTACCCAGGAGCGGGTGGCCGCCGCGGCCACTGAGTTGCTCAAGCGCCAGGGGCTCGAGGTTGGTTCCACGCGCACCCTGACCCAGTTCCGCGCCCAGAACAGCATCGGCATCGATATGATCATCTTTTTCCTGCTGCTGATGGCGGCGCTGCTGGCGCTGGTCGGCGGCCTGGGGCTGATGGGCACGATGAGCATCAATGTGCTCGAGCGCACCCGCGAGATCGGCGTGATGCGCGCGATCGGCGCGGGCAACGGCGCCATCCAGCGCATTGTGATCGTCGAGGGTGTGCTGATCGGCCTGATCAGCTGGGTCATCGGCGCCATCCTGGCCGCCCCGGTCAGCTACCTGATGAACCAGGGTCTCGGCGCGATCTTCCAGGCCGAGGACGCCTTCACCTTTGTCTTTTCGTTTGCCGGCGTGGCCATGTGGCTGATGATTGTGGTGATCCTGGCCACTATCGCCAGCTTCCTGCCGGCCTGGAACGCCTCGCGGGTCACGGTGCGCGATGTGCTGGCCTATGAGTGATTGCGCCACTCACAGATACTGGTCTGGACGCAGCACGTAGGCCCACCAGTTGTTGAGCATGCCGTCGGTGGTGCCGTCCGCGCGGGGCAGGTGCGCGAGCCACCAGCGGTGATGCAGGCGCGTGTCGCCGCCGCCCCACTCGCTGGCGTCTATCAGGCGGGGTGGCGCGCTCAGGTCGGGGAAGTTGTACCAGGCGTCGGCGTGGCAGAGGACCGGACGGGGGTTACCCCAGTCGTAGTCGCGGCGGCTGTTTGGCGCAAAGTGGACGTTGCCACACTCGGCGCGACCGGGGTGGCTCAGGTCATAGCGCGTGAAGCGTTCCCAGAGGTTGCGTTCACCCCGGTGCGCGCGGTAGACGTGGGCCATGGTCGACTCGACGCGGTGGCCGAAGTTCTCGAGCATGCAGCCGACATCACGCTCGTAGTTGAAGCCCATCACCACGAAGCGCCGGGGGCAACCCTCGCTGCCGGCCAGGGCTGGCGAGTTGCACCAGATCGCCCCGGTGCCGGCCATGTGGCTCTCGTAGTAGCCGGCGTAGGGGAAGGCGAACAGCCAGACCTCGTCGATCGCGCCGCTCACGACCTTGCGGGTCAGGTCGAAGCTGTCAAGCAGCCGGCCGTAATCGACGGCATCGGGCTGGTGGAAGCCACTGCGGTGGGTCCAGCAGGCCAGGTAGGTTGTGTCGTCGTAAACGAAGCCGTCCAGTTTGGCCGGGTAGCCATCGATCACGTGGTGCTCGGCGATGTGGTAGCGGGCCAGCCCGCCCGAGCAGTCGCGCAGGTCGTCGATGTACTGCGTGGCGAGCGTGTCAGGGTCATACCAGCCAAAATGCGCGTGGAGGCGCCGGCCGCCGTGTGCCTCCAGCAGCGGGTCGTGGACGATCATGGCCACGCGCAGGTCGATCGGCTCACGGCTGGCCGGGCGCGCCTGCGCCGGGGCGGGGGGCACGGGTGGTGGTGGCCGGCGGCCAAAGAGCCAGTCAAACATCGGGCTGCTCCGTCGGAAGAGCGAGCTGTCGTTTGCCGCGGGCCACAGCCGTCCTGAGGCTCAGCGGCAGTGCAAGGCGGCGGTGTAGGCGCGTTCAGCGGTGGGCGCCAGGGTGTCCCAGGTAAAGCGGCGCGCGGCCGCGCGGGCCCCGGCGGCAAGCCGCTCGCGCAGGGCCGGATCGGCGAGCAGGCGCAGGGTTGCGGTGGCGAGGGCGCCGGGGTCGCCGGGGCGGACGAGCAGGCCGCTGCGCTCGTGCTCCACGAAGCTGCGTGCCTCGCCGACGTCGCTCGCCACCACCGCCAGCCCGGCGCCCATCATCTCCAGCAGTTTGGCCGAGCAGCGCGCCCGGTTCACCAGGGTATCACGAGCCGGTACCAGGGCGATGTGGGCCTCGGCCATGGCGCTCGGGATCTGCTCAGGCGTGAGCCAGCCCCGTTCGTCGAGCATCGCGGCGAAGCCTGCGCGTACGGCGTGCGCGCGGAGTGCGCGCTCCTCGCCGCGCTCGCCGCGACCCACGACGATCAGCCGGGCCGCGGGGCGGGCCTGGTGGATCGCGGCCAGGGCGGCGGCCAGTTCGGCCAGGTCGAGCTCCCAGAAGCGGGTGTAGAGCAGCAGGGCCGGCTGGGCCGCCACCACGGCGGGTGGCGCTGGCGCGGCTGGCGCGGCGCCATTCGGCAGGTAGAAGACCCGGGCGGGCGGCACGCCCATGGCCCAGACCAGGCTCTCCAGCGTGTGGCTGGCGACGGTCACGGCAGCGGCGCGCCGCGGCAGGTCGCGCTCCTGCCAGGCGAAGAGTTGCCGGGCGCTGGCGGGGTAGGGCAGCAGGTCATTCCAGCCGCCGGGGCCTTCCCAGTCATCGGCGTCGACGACGAGGGGCAGGTGGGGGCGCAGGCCACGGGCCGCGAGTGCGGCCAGGCCCGCGTAGCCCTTGGGCTTGAAGAGGTGCAGCACCGTCGGTTGCTCGGCCAGGGCCAGGCGCAGCAGGGCCGCGCTCTGGTCGAGGGCGGCGGCGGGGCCAGGCAGCCGGGGCTGCGCGGTGTGGATCACCGGCACGCCGCCGTAGAGCGCGCGTGTACCGGCATCCTCCGGGTTGTGCACCGGTGGGGCCACAATTGTGACCTGGTGGCCGCGGCCCGTGAGCGCCTGCGCCAGGGGCAGCATCCGGGCGAGCAGGGTGCCCTTGGGCCGGATGCCGAACGGCGCCAGCATAACAATGCGCATAGGCCTCTGGCGCGGGGCACGCCCGCTGCGAACGTGCCCCGCCGGTGTCACCCGAACCCGGGGTCACTGGCGGCCGCGGTGGATGATATCCATCATCTCGGCCACGCGGGTCACCTTGACGCGGGGGCGGCCCTGCTCGGCGCCACGGCTGGTCTCGTGCGTATCGAGCGTTTTCCAGTCGATATAGCTGACATAGTCCACGCCGCGGGCCTGCAGCAGCGCCTCGACGTTGCCATCGCCCGGGGCGGGGCTGAGGCTCGGCACGTCCTCGAGCATCAGCGCTACGGTGGCGCCGGCGTCCGGCTTGTTGGTGCCGATCACGCCTGAAGGTCCGCGCTTGGCCCAACCGACCACATACTCGCCGGGCACAGGCGCGCCGGTTGCAGGGTCGATCACCCGGCCACCCACGTTGGGGATGGTGCCGCTGGCCTCGTCGTAGGGCACATCGGGCAGGGGCACGCCCTTGTAGCCCACCGAGCGCAGGATCATACCGCACTCCAGCGTCTCGAACACCCCGGTGCCACGGGGGCGCATACTGCCATCGGCGGTCTGCACCAGCCGGTTGCGCTCGATCCGCACCGCGGCGACCTTGCCGTCCTTGCCGATCACCTCGACCGGCGAGACCAGGAAGCGCATCACGATCCGCTTTGGCGCACCGGTCGCCCCCCGGGCGGCGTAGGCGCGCAACAGTTCGACATTCCTGGCCGCAGTCTTGTCTTCGGCCAGGCTGGCTGCACTCAGTTCGTCGAGCTCGAGGTCAGCCGGGTCCACGATCACGTCCACACCGGCGAGCTCGCCGAACTCCTTGAGCTCGGGGTTGGTGAAGGCAGCCTGGGCTGGCCCGCGGCGGCCGAGCATGACCACCTCGCGCACCTTGCTTGCGCGCAGCGCCTCGATCGCGTAATCGGCCATATCGGTTTTGGCCAGTTCATCAGGATCACTGACCAGAATGCGGGTCACGTCCATGGCCACGTTGCCATTACCGACGACCAGCACTCGCTCGTGGGACAGATCGAACTGCATGTCGCGATAGTCGGGGTGACCATTGTACCAGCCCACGAAGATCGTCGCGGGCAGGCTGCCCACCAGGTCCTCGCCGGGGATGCCCATCTTGCGGTCGGACTGGGCGCCGACGGCATAGATGATCTGGTCGTAGTGCTGGCGCAGATCGGCGTGGGTCAGGTCCTTGCTGAAGGTGACATTCCCGAAGTAGCGCAGGTTGGGTGAGGCGGCCAGCTTGTCATAGACCCGGGTCACCGACTTGATCGACTGATGGTCGGGCGCGACGCCCTCGCGCACCAGGCCATAGGGGGTGGGCAGGCGGTTAAAGAAGTCGATCTGGCAGGTGAGATCCTTCTGCTTCAGCAAGGCCTCGGCGGCGTAGAATCCGGCGGGGCCTGCGCCGACGATGGCGACACGCAGTGGACGCTCGGGGGTTCCCAGTTGCTGGCTCACGGCACTCTCCTTATGGACGATGCCATTTGTGAGGAATAACGCGATACGATCGACTCTAACATGGCCCCCGCGGGGTGTCAAACCGGGCCTCACGGCGTAGGGGTGGTGTCGGGGGTGGGGGTCGTTTCCGGCTCGGGGGTTGGCTCGCCGCTCTCGTCGGGTGGGGCAGGCGTGGTGGGGACCGGCGTCTCCTCGACGGGGGTTGGTGCGAGCGGAAGGCTGAGCACCAGCTGCACCGTTGGCGGCGGGTCGACCAGGCGCACGCCCTCGGGCAGGGCAATCCGCACCGGGAGTTGGTAGCCGCCGGCACCGAGGCCGCTTGCGTCCACCACGGCGCGCAGGGGCGCCTGGTTCAGGGTGGCGAGGGCCTGGCTTGTGCCGGCTACCGTCACCTCGACGATCTGAGGCGTCACACTGAACTGGAGGCCCGGCGCCAGGCCGTTGATCACGACCGGCGCCGGCAGCTGGATCTGGAGCGGCAGCGCCACGGGCGCCAGGTCGATCACCACGCGGACCTCGGCGGGCTCGCCTTCGCGGGGCGAGGTGCCCTCCGGAAAGATGATCGGTACGGTCTGTTCCAGCCGGCTGCGCGCGCCGCTCAGGTCGATTGGCCCGGTCCGCAGCACATCGACGGCATCGAGTGGCCCGGAACTGCCCGCCACCGTGATCAGCGGCGGACTCACGGTCACGCCGGTCACCCCATAGCCAGGTGCGGGCAGGCCAAGCACCTGTGGCGCCACCGGTACCAGCTTCAGGCCCACCACCGGGTTGATCGGGATCTCCACGGTGACCGTGGCAGGGGTCAGTTGCACACCCTCAATGGCCTGGCCGCCGACATCGATGGCGGTGAGCGACAGCGGGGCGAGGTAGGTGGCGCGCAGCTGTTCGATATTCGCCGTAGCCTTTGCCACGCTCACCCGCTCCACGCGGCTCAGCGGCCCGCTGACCTGGACGCTGTCGATGGGCTGGCCACCGAACGAGATGCGGGGTTCGCCCCGTTCGAAGCTGAAGGGCACGTTGCCCTGCACCTGCAGATCGATCGGCACAATGCGCGCGCTGCGCTGCTCCAGCCGGATCGGCACCGATGCCGGGTCGACCACCCGTGGGGTGAAAGAGATGTTGTTGCGGGTCGGGCGAACGTTCACCGGCACGATGTGATCGCCCGGTCCGAGATCCGTCAGGTCGATCACGGCGCGCACATCGACCGGGCGCAGCTGGGCCAGCTGGCGCCGGTCGGTGACCAGGGTCACATCGACCTGAGGCAGGGCCTGGGTTGGCAGCCCGCTGGAGTCGACGATCAGCAAACCATCTTCCAGGCCGGTGCTCTCCAACGGCAGATCGGGGAAGGTGACACTCTCCTCGGGGTTCTGGCTGAAGGACACGAAGGCCCAGAGAGCGAAACCGAGGCCGAGAGACAGCGCGACACGCAGCAGCGTGGCTCGAATACTAGACATGCCGCCTCATCGTGCCGCCTCCGTCTCGAGCGGCACGTGCAGCAACCCGGCGAGCATGGTGCGCAGCCGGGCCTCGGTGAGATAGCTGGCCATACGCCCATCCTGCACGAGCGAGATCGCGCCGGTCTCTTCGGAGACGACCACGGCGAGCGCGTCGGTCTGCTCGCTGATGCCCTTGGCGGCCCGGTGGCGCGTGCCATAGCGGCGTGGCCCGATCACATCTTCGCTGAGCGGCAGCACGACATTCGCGGCGAGGATGCGATTGCCGCGCACGATCACGGCCATGTCGTGGAGTGGCGAGTTGGGGTAGAAGATATTCAGCAGGAGCGCGGTGGAGATACGCGAGTCGAGCAGGACGCCCCGTTCAGCGTACTCCTGCAGGCGCGAGTTGCGTTCGATCACGATCAGCGCGCCGATCTTCTGCTGGGAGAGCTGGGTGGCTGCGCGGCTGATGCTCTGGATCGTCTCGAGCAGCTCGGAGCGATTGGTCCCCGAGAGCGGGCGGCTCAGCAACTCGCTGGAGCGCCCGAGCGACTCGAGGGCGCGGCGCAGCTCGGGTTGGAACAGCACCGGCACGCCGACGATCAGCGCAGGGGTGATGATCGTGCTCAGCAGCCAGGCCAGTGTTTGCAACTGGTTGCGCGCGACCGTGCCGACAAAGATCGTCACTGCCAGCACGATGCCGATCCCGCGCAGGAGCTGGACCGCCCGGGTGCCGCGCACCACGCCCAGCAGCCAGTAGAACAGGAGCGCAACAACCAGAATATCGATCAGCGCAAAGGGCGAGGTCAGCGGATTGAGCCGCGCCCAGAGGCGAGAGAAATCCATGTGTCAGGTGGTGCTAAAGGATCCCGGGCCGGTGCAGCGACAGGCTGCGCGATCCGCGTGCCCCTACAGGGTAGCGTTGAGCGTGAGCCCTGTCAACTCTTATCATCGAATTGAAAGGTTCGTGTGGGGCGGCCCTGGATGCGATCACTCCACCTGTTGGCGCTGCTGGAGCATACGGCTGGCGGCGGCGGCCAGGGCCTCCACCCGTTCGAGCTCCACCCCGTCCAGCTTGAGCATCCGGTTGTAGAGCTGGAGCGCCTGGGCATACTCCTCGCGTCGCATCAGCATATCGCCGAGCATGAAGTGGGCGTCCATATCGCGCTGGTCGAGGCCGATGATCTGGTGCAGTTCGGCGATAGCATTATCATAATCGCGCTGCTGGGCGAAGATGCGCGCGATCTGCTTCTTCTCTCTGATCGCGTCGTCTTTGCGCGCCGTCAGCGTATACATAAGCGCGAGCCACTGGCGCGCGTCCACATCGTTGGGCGCAATCTGCACGATGCGGTCGTACATCTGGCGCGCTTGCTCGTGGTCGCTGAGCATCCAGTGGACCTGGGCGGCCTCCTGGAGCGAGGCGACGGCGTCTTTGATCTGGCCGGCCTTGCGCTGCAGTTCTGCGGCGCGCACCAGGCCCTCCAGCCCCTTATCGAGGTAGCCGCGCCGCAGTTGCAGCCGTGCCAGGCGGCTGCTGAGCCCGATGTGGTTGGGGGCGAGCCTGAGCGCATACTCAAGCATCTCGATGGCCCGGTCGAGCTGCTGGCGCTGCTCGTAGTGGCCAGCCAGGTCCTCGAGTTGGGCCAGGGCCTCGTTGAGGCGACCCTGGCGGAAGTAGATATCGGCGAGTTTGGTATAGATCGCCCGGTCATAGGGCAGCAACTGTTTGGCCTCGACCAGGGCCCGTTCGGCGCCGGCATAGTCGTCGCTGGCGGCGTAGGCCTCGGCCATGCGGCGCACCAGGTCGCCACGGCTGAGCGGCACGGCAAAGGGGTGGCGCACGCCCGGGTCGGCAGCGACCTGGGCGGCGGCGGCCTGGCCACGGCGCAGTTGCTCAAGCGCCTCGGCGGCGTGGCCCAGGGCGATAAAGCTATCGGCGGCCGCCTGGTGGACCAGCACGGCCGGCAGCAGCGGGTCCGGCTCATCGGCCAGCAGCGCCTCGGCCTGTTCGAGCTCGAGCAGGGCCGAGGTGTGCTGGCCGCCGTGCTGCTGGATGATCGCCAGCACGTAGTGCAGCAGCGGTTTGTCGGCGAAGAGCAGCACGGCGCGGTACTCAGCCTGGACTGCGCCAGACGCGGCGGGCTGCTGTTTCAGCAGCTCGAGCAGGGTGGCCAGCGAGTCCCACACTGCCCGGGGCTGGTTGTCCATCAACGCCAGGGTGAGGTTCATGCGCGCGACGGCCAGCGGGTCATCGGTGGCGCCAAGCTCGAGCGCCTTGCGGAACTCGCCGAGCGCGGCCTCGTAGCGTTCGAGCTTGAGCAGCGCCAGGCCGTACTGGGTATGGACCTCGCGATGCCCTGGCGCGAGCTGGAGCAGGCGGCGATACTCCTCAAGCGCCTTGTTGCTCTGGCCGAGGCGCGAATAGGTGTTGGCCACCTGGATGAACTGCGCGACCGCCTCATCGGTGCGGCCCGCGCTGCGCAGCAACTCGGCGAGACGGGTGCGGGCGTTGATCGTATCGGGCGAAAGATCGATGAACCGGAAGTAGACATCGATCGCCCGCTCGGGCTCGCCGCGTACGCGAAAGGTATCGATCAGCAATTGATATTTGGCCAGGGCTTCTTCGGGTCGCCCCTCGCGCTCGTAGATCTCGCCCATACGCAGATGGATGGGCAGGTAGTCCATGTCGAGTCGGATCACCTCGTGGCAGGCGTCGAGTGCGGCGTCGAGCAGCCCCTGGTCGAAATACTTGCCGCTCAGTTCGACCCAGCCGCGGACCTCCTCGCTGAGCCCGCTGGTATCGAGCGGTGTGGCGGGGGCGAAGCTCGGCGCGGCTTCAGGCAGGCGCTCGAGCAGCAGCAACGGTTCGGGGCGCGCTTCGGGTGCGGCGCCGTCGAGCGTCTCGGGAGCCGGCCGATCGCCGCGGAGGAAGTCGGTGATCGGGCGGATCTTGCCCCAGCGCTCGGCCAGCGGCTCCTCATCGACCGGCTGCGTCTCAGGCTCCGGCGGCGAGGTCAGCGCCCCGGTGCCCATGGTGCGCAGCATGGCGAACATATTGCGGTCGGCCAGGTCCTTGGAGCGCAGCTTAAACTCGGCGGCGCGCTCACGGCCCCAGCGCTTGCCCTCAAGGAAGCTGGCGAGGGTGCCATAGAGCGCGGCGGCGCGGGCGATATCGCCGATCTGCTCGAAGATCGTCGCCGCATGTTCATACATCTCGATCAGATCATCGGCCTCAGCCCGGCCGATCGAGTCGAGGTCAACCAGGCTGATCGTCTGCTCGAACTCCTGGGCGGCCTGGGGGAGCTGGCCCATCTCGCGGTAACTCTGGCCGAGCGCGAAGTGGGCCGAGAGGGCATACTCCGGGTCGGCGGCGGCGCGGGTCAGCACACCCACGGCGGCCCGCTGGTCGCCCCGCTGCTGATAGATCAGGCCGAGCGAGTAGAGCACATCGGCCCGTTCGAGGCCGCCGTCGATCGCCTGCTCATAGAGGGTGGCGGCGGCATCGTTATCGCCGGCCTCCTGGGCCTTCTGGGCCTGTTCGACCAGCTTCTCGAGCTGGAACTGCTGGGAGCGGAGCGCGCCAGTGGCGCCTGCGAGGCTGAGGCGCGGATCGGGGCTGGCCGCCGTGCCGGGGCTGGTGGCAGGCGTGCTGGCCAGGCCGGCGGCGCGCGCCATCGCCTCGCGGATAGCGACGATCAGGTCCTTGGCCTCACGACTCTCCGGATCGAGGCGCAGGGCCAGTTCGGCGGCCTCGGCGGCCTGGTCGAGGTGCTGGCCCTGGAAGGCCCGCTGGGCGAGGATCAGCTGCTCGGCGGCCGCCTCGCGGCCCGCGTTGAGCTCGGCGTAGATCTGGGCCAGCCGCGCGCGCTGCTCATCGGCGTCGGGGCGCAGCTTGAGCAATTCGCGCAGCGCCTCGGCGGCCTGGGCGGGGCGCCGCTGGGCCAGGTGCAGGTCGGCCAGGGCGCGGTAGCTGGCCACGGCCGCCTGGACGTTGCCCTGGCGGCTGTGGGCCTGGGCGATATAGCCGAGGAAGAAGGGGTTGTGCGTGTCGGCGGCGCGCAGTTCCTCGAAGAGCTGGAGGGCCCGGTCGAGCTTGCCCGTATTGAAGAGGGCCACCGCCGCTGCCGTACGGGCATCGGCATCCTGGGGGAACTCCTGGAGCGCGCGAACCACTGCCTTCAGGGCGGTGTCCCACTGAGCCTGGCGGGCAGCCTCGCGGCTCTGCTCCATCGCTCGATCAAAGATTGCGCGGTTGCCTGACATAGTGCTGTTTCGAGGCTTGCTGCTTGCCGATCAGGCGCTCGATCGGCAAGCTACAAGCTGCAAGCTGCGATGTTAGCCTGCCCCACGTTCCAACAACGTGAGGATCAGTGCCTTCTGGACGTGGAGCCGGTTTTCGGCCTGGTCGAAGACCACCGACTGCGGGCCGTCGATCACCTCGGCGGTCACCTCCTCGCCGCGGTGGGCGGGCAGGCAGTGCAGAAACACCGCGCCCCGGTCGGCGCGGGCCATAAGCGCCGGGTTGACCTGGTAGGGGGTGAAGACGGGAACGCGGCGGGCCGTCTCGTGCTCCTGGCCCATCGAGGTCCAGACATCGGTATAGACGGCGGCGGCGCCGGTTACGGCCTCCTCGGGGGCGGCAGTGAGCGTGATGCGCGCGCCGCTGGTGGCGGCGAGGTGCTCGGCGTGTTCGAGGATCTCGGGGTCGGGCCGGTAGTCGGGGGGGCAGGCAACGGCGATGTTCACTCCCAGGCTGGCGCCGAGCAGCAGCAGCGAGTGGCAGACATTATTGCCATCGCCGACGTAGGCCAGGTGCAGGCCCTGCAGCTGGCCGAAGCGCTCGCGCAGGGTGAGCATATCGGCGAGGGCCTGGCAGGGGTGCTCGCGGTCAGAGAGGGCGTTGATCACCGGCACGGTGGCGTGGCGGGCCAGCGTCTCCACGGTGGCGTGCTTGAAGACGCGGGCAGCGATCGCCTGCACCCAGCGACTGAGGTTGCGCGCCACGTCGGGCACGCTCTCGCGGCCGCCCATATCGATGTCATTGGCTGAGAGGTAGGAGCCGTGACCGCCCAGCTGGGTCATCCCGGCCTCGAAGGCCACGCGGGTGCGCAGCGAGGGCTTCTCGAAGACCAGGGCGAGCGTCTTGCCCTGCAGAGGCAGCCCGCTATGGGCCCCCCGGCCATTGGCGTGGAACTCGGCCTTGAGCCCGGCGGCCCGCTCCAGCAGGGCTTCAGCCTCGGCCCGGCTCAGGTCAGCCGCGGACAGGTAATGTTTCAGCATCAGCAACTCGTATCAGGTGGCGTTGAGCCAGGCTTCGCGCACCATCCAGGCACGACATTATGATAACAGAGAACCATTACAAGATGCTGTTGGCGAACCTGGGTATGCGGGCGGGACGCCCGCGCACCCAGCCACGCCCAACAGGGAGTTCGCGAGCAGTACCATTATAGGTGTCTCGGTGATGCTTACGAACCCGCCCCTAGCGACTGCCATCGCGGCGCCCGAGGCGCTGCAGGTGCTGCTGCTTCTTCTGTTCGAAGCGCTGGGCGGGCTGGGTGCGCCGGTAGTCATCGCCGTCGATGATAATGATCTCGTCGCAGAGCTCACGGTCGGTCATACGCGAGAAGATGCGGGGCTCGATCTCGCGCGGTTCGCGGTTGCTGGTAATCACGGTGGGCAGCCGGTAGTTGTAGCGATGGTTGAAGATCTGGAACAGCTTCTCGCGCGCCCAGGGGGTAGCATTCTCAGTGCCCAGGTCGTCGAGAATGAGCACGCCAGCGCTGCGCACCTGCTCGAAGCGCTCATCGTAGCCCACCTCGCTGTTGGGGCCAAAGGTGGAGCGCAGGTGGTCGAGCAGGTCGGGCACGACGGTGAAGAGCACCTCATTGTGGTTAGCGAGCAGCCGGTTGGCGATCGCGGCGGCCAGGTGGGTCTTGCCGCAGCCATAGCCGCCGAAGAGGATGAGCCAGCCCGTGGGATACTCGGCGAACTTGAGGGCGCGGGCGTAGGCCCGGGCCACCCCGGGCACGCCGGCATCGAAGTTCTCGAAGGTCTTGTTGAGGAAGGGCCCCAGGTTGCTCATGGCGCGCAGCTTCTCGCCGCGCAGGCTGAGCTTTTCGGCCATCCGGCAGTTGCATGGCCAGAGGCGCCCGAAGTCGGGGTGGCCGTAGGGCACATCGGCCACCAGGTAGCCGGCGCCCTTACAGCGCGGGCAGAGGGCGGGCTCGTCAGAGGTCGCTCTCGTCGCTTCCTCGCCGGAAGAGGTCGCCGAAGGCTCCGCCGGTGTATTTTTCCACATCGATAGGTCGCTCGGCGTGATGCGCCGCATCCTGTCGTCCATGGGTGGCCCACCTCTCAAGCACCTTGCGGATATAGCGCCAGGAGCGAGCGTTGGCGCGCACCGCCTCGCGCATGGCCTCCTCGATCCACTCGCGCGGGTAGCGCTCCTCGGCGTCGCGTAGCTCGTCCACCAGCATCGGGGTGATCAGGCCGATGTTCTGCTCATAGAGCCCGAGCAGCGAGGGCCGCTCCAGCAGCGGCTCGCTGGCCGGCGTCAGCGTGGCCTGGGCGCGGGCAAGTTGCTCGGCCCAGGCCCGATTCGCAGTCGTATTCACCACGTACCAGTTGCCGACCCGCCCGTCGGCGGGCAGAGCCAGGTGCAGCAGCGTCCCGCGGCGCACGGCGGCGTCCAGCCCCTCGGCGAGCAGATCCTCCAGCGGGCGTAGCCGGGAGACGCTGCGCAGCGAGCGCCGCAGCGTCCGATCGGCGGCCAGGTCGTCCCAGCTGAGGCGGCGCGGCGTGCCCCGCTGGCGGCTGAGGCGGTAGAAGATGTGCAGGGTGACTTTCAGTTCGCTCGGCAGCGTGATCGCCGGGATCACCTCACTGAACAGCTCCGGCGGCAGGCCCACGAGGGGTTCGGTTGAGAATCCGCTGAAGGCCATGAACCACCTGTCGCTGACGGGCCGCTATGGGAGGGCACGGTGTCCTGCTGCTCGCTATGGTACCACATCGCATCCACGTTGAACGGGCGCTAGCCCGTGCTTTGCCATGGGCAAGGGCTGTGCAAAGGATTGACAAGATCTGTTCATTGTGGTATGCTTCACGTGGAAACATTCCTGAGCACAAAATATCCGGAGCTGAGCATTGAAACTGCAGCGTTCACCATTGATCTTCATCTTCCTGACCGTCTTCATCGATCTGCTGGGCGTCGGCATTGTGCTGCCGCTGTTGCCCTTCTACGTCAAGCTGATCGAGGAGTCGGGCACACCCTGGCTCGCCGCCAACCACGCCCTGATCGTGGGCGCCCTGGTCGCGTCCTATTCGTTGTTCCAGTTCCTCTTCGCGCCCATCCTGGGCGGCCTGTCGGACCGCTTCGGGCGCCGGCCAGTGCTGCTGATCAGCCTGCTGGGTGCGGCCGCTTCCTATCTGCTCTTTGGCCTGGCCGACAGTTTCCGCGTCTTCGGCGCCGAGGCGGTGATTGCGGTGCTGTTCATCTCGCGGATCATCGCCGGCATCACCGGAGGGAGCATCAGCGCTGCCCAGGCGTACATCGCCGACGTGACGCCGCCCGAGCAGCGAGCGCGCGGTCTGGGGCTCATCGGCGCGGCCTTCGGGCTGGGTTTCATGTTCGGCCCGGCGATCGGTGGCGCCCTGAGCACGATCAGCCTGAGCTTGCCGGCCTTTGCGGCAGCGGCCCTGGTGCTGACCAGCGTCGTGTTTGGCTACTTCAAGCTTCCCGAGTCGCTGCCTGCCGAGCGCCGCAGCACGCGTATGCAGAGTATCAACCCCTTCACCCGGCTGCGTGGCGTGCTGGGCCGTGACGCCATCCGCCCGCTGCTGCTCGGGGTGCTGCTGCTCAACTTCGCCTTCGCCGGTCTGCAGAGCAACTTCGCGGTCTTTGCCAACATCCGCTTCGGCTTCGGCCCCGCCGACATCGCCTTCGTCTTCGCCTTCATCGGCCTGATGGCGGTGGTGATGCAGGGCTTCCTGATCCGCAAGCTGGTGCCGCGCTTCGGCGAGGCGCGCCTTGCAGTCACCGGGCTGGCCCTGATGGCAAGCTCCTTCGCGCTGATCGCGACCATTCCCGCCGGTTGGATGCTCTATCCGGCTACGGCGCTGCTGGCGATCGGCAGCGGTATGGCTACGCCCAGTCTCACCAGCCTGATCTCGCGGCGCGTCTCGCCGCAGGAGCAGGGCTCGGTGCTCGGTGGGGTGCAGGCGCTCAACAGCCTGATGATGGTCGTCGGGCCGCTATTTGCCGGCGCCGCCTTCGACCTGGTCGGTCCGGCGGCGCCCTACCTGGCCGGGCTGCTGCTGGTCTCCGGTGCGGCCGGTGTGCTGGCGCTGGCGCTGCGCCCCGAGCTCGGCCGCCGGACGCCGCTCGACGAGCAGCGCGTGCCGGCCGAAGCCGAGAGCGCAGTGGCGCAGTAGGCGGAAGGTTCGTCGTTCCACGAGCGCCCTGGTGTGCAGCCAGGGCGCTCGTCATAGCCTGGGCAACGTTCTTTTGGGGCAAGCCCCCGAACCCACTGAACAAACAACCCTTGAGGCGGCGTAGCCGCCCCACACCCCACCACGGGAGCTCTCAGGTGGAGGGTTTGTGGGAGGTGCGCCCCCAGGCCACGCATACCCCACCCCCCTATCCCCTCTCCCAGCCTGGGAGAGGGGGGGTGAGGGCAGGCAGCGCATCAGGACGCTATCCGCCAAACACCCTCCACCTGAGAGCACCACGGGAGGCGGACGTTGCGCACGCCCTGGGGCACTCCACTGTTGCTGCGGCGGTCTGGCCGATCCTGTGCTAGCATGGGGTGAGCGGTGTCCGTACTGAGGAGCTGTGCCCATGTTGATGCCTGTTCCAGCCGATGACCTGCAGCGCTACGCCGATGTGATCGTCAGGGTGGGGCTGAACCTGCAGCCGGGCCAGCGGCTGCTCATCCGCGCCGAGTTGCAGACCGCCGACCTGGTGCGCGCGGTGGCCCGCAGCGCCTACCGGGCCGGCGCGCGCCTGGTTGATGTGATCTGGGACGATGAGCAGTTGACCCTGGTGCGGGTGCAGGCCGCGCCGCGCGAGACGCTCGGCGAGGTGGCTGACTGGATCCCCCGGCTGTCGGCGGACTATCTGCGCGCCGGCGATGCCCGGCTGGCGATCTATGCCGCCACGCCCACCCTGCTAGCCGGCGAGGATCCCGCAGCGGTGAGCACGCTGAAGCAGGCCGAGGCGCGGGCCGCCCAGCCGTTCCTCGACCTGGTGCAGCGCAATGCCTCGGTCTGGGCGGTCGTTTCGTATCCAACCCCGGGGTGGGCGGCCCAGGTGCTGCCTGAGGTGCCAGCCGAGCAGCGGATTGGCCAGCTGTGGCGCGCGATCGCGACCAGTTGTCGCCTCGACGCCGCTGACCCGGTGGCAGCCTGGCAGGCGCATATCGCCGACCTGGAGGCCCGCAGCGCCTATCTCAACGCCAGGGCCTATGCAGCGCTGCACTTCCGCGCGCCCGGCACCGACCTGCGCGTCGGTCTGGCGCCGGGCCATCGCTGGGCCGGGGGTGGCTCGATCAGCGAGCGGGGCCAGGCCTTCGTGCCAAACCTGCCGACCGAGGAGGTCTTCACACTGCCGCACCGCGCGCAGGTCGAGGGTGTGGTGCGCTCAAGCCGGCCCCTGATGTACGCCGGCAACCTGATCGACGACTTCACGCTGAGCTTCGAACGCGGCCTGGTGGTGCGTGCAACGGCAGCCAGGGGCGAGGAGGTGCTCAGGCGCCTGCTCGCCAGCGACGAGGGCGCCGCGCGGCTTGGCGAGGTCGCCCTGGCGCCGAACAGTTCGCCTGTCGGGCAGACCGGGCTGCTCTTCGCCAATACGCTCTACGACGAGAACGCCGCCAGCCACCTGGCGCTCGGCAGCGGCTATCGTTTCTGCCTGGCCGGCGGCACCGAGCTGTCGGCGGAACAATTCACCGCGGCTGGGGGCAACCTCAGCACGATCCACGAAGACTTTATGATCGGCTCGGCGGCGATGGACGTCGACGGCATCACCGCCGCCGGCGCCGCCGAAGCGCTGATGCGCAGCGGTGAGTGGGCCTTCAGGGTGTAGATCCAATACCTTGCACATACGGTGCTGCGCGCGGCACGCCCCAGAATCTGGGGGGGGGGGGGGGGGGGGGGGGGGGGGGGGGGGGGGGGGGGGGGGGGGGGGGGGGGGGGGGG
>JACAEO010000103.1 GCA_013388805.1 Chloroflexota bacterium | reverse complement strand
TTTGGATTGCAGATTGCCGCACATGGCGTCACGATGAGCGATGACGGCAACGACAATGCGGAACTGCCAACTGGATTTGGTATGAGGAGTCTGGCGCTGCCTATGCGCCGCAAGACCCCGCACTGCGCTCCTCAGAACCCGATGATTCTTGTCATTCCGAACGGCGCCGCAGGCGCAGTGAGGAATCTGGCGCTGCCCATGCGCCGCAAGACCCCGCGCTGCGCGCCTCAGAACCCGATGCTTCTTGTCATTCCGAACGGAGCCGCAGGCGCAGTGATACCATTTCCGATTGCAGATTTTGGATTGCAGATTGCCGCACATGGCGTCACGATGAGCGATGACGGCAACGACAATGCGGAACTGCCAACTGGATTTGGTATGAGGAGTCTGGCGCTGCCCATGCGCCGCAAGACCCCGCGCGGAGCCTGCCCTGAGCGCATCGGAACCACTCCACTTCTGGTCTGAGCTCACCCTGGTCGCCTCGGGCCGGCCCAGCCACAGCTATGATGTGTACACTACCCTGCGTGGTCTGGGGCGCGAGCCGGAGATCGAGCTTCGTCGGTTCGAGGAACTTTCGCGACGGCAAGTGGCCACCCTTGCCGACGAGGGGCACGAGCTGTAGCGATTGCCATGATTTCGAGGAGTACGATGAAAGTTGGACGCAACGACCCCTGCCCCTGTGGCAGCGGCAAGAAGTACAAGAAGTGTTGTCTGGCGAAGGATGAGGCGGCCGCACGGCAGTCGGCCCAGGAGCGGGCCAGGGCGATTCGCGCCGTTGAGCTCCATGCCGGCAGCGACCCCTTGGCTGGTTCTCCCGCCTACACGCCACCGCCGCCGCCCGAGCCCCGCCCCCGCAGCCCCGAGGAGGCTGCTCGCGAGGAGCTCTGGGCCGCCTTCGAGGCTGCCGACATCGTCGAGCAGACTGCTCTGTTCCGGCGCGCCCTGTCCGACGACCTGCTCGACGACGAGTATGCCTACGAGATGCTCGCCCATCTGCGTGACGAGGGCGACTTCGCCCTCTGGGGAGTACTGGTGGAGGAACTGAAAGCCGCCCGCCCCGAGCTCTACGCCTCCAGCGCGCCCTACTACCTGGAGTGGCAGATCGCCGATGCCCTCGCTGCCGGCGACCTCGACCGCCTGCCCGCTCTCGCTGCCGCCCTGGCCGAGACCGCCGGCGACGACCTCGACCAGTTCTACTACTCCCGCGACCGCCTCGCCTACCACGGCCACCTGGCCCTGCTCGCCGAGACGATGGCCCGGGCCTGGCCCCTGGTGCGCGAGTCCGATAAGTATCTCCCTGGCGTGGACGAGGAGTTTGCCTCTGAGGCGCAGCAAATCGCGATGCTCGCCTACCTCGAGCGCACGGCCACACCCCGCGCCGATGATCCTGTCCTGCTCGCGGCAGTGGAGCAGTTCGGGCCGGTAGACTCTCCCGAGGCCCTCGCCGACCAGATCGCCCTGATCACCGGGGAGGCGGATCGGCCCTGGGAGCGGGCTGATGACCCCGAAGATACGCGGCTCGACCGGCTCGGCTTCCGCTTCCAGGGTGAACTGGCCCGCCGCTGGGGTATGCCCCTCGGCCGAACCGAGCTGGCACGGGTCGCCCTGCTCACCTACATCGCCGAGCGGCGCGACCCGGACTCGTCGATCGCCCAGGCAGTGAAGCGACCCAGGGGCAAACACAAGGCGGCCCCGCCGACAGTGTCCGACTTGCTCTGCCCGGACCGCGAGAGCCTGGATCGCTACCTCGCCCAGAAGCTGAGTTTCCTATCGCCACGGGTAATCGAAGCGGCGGTAATGCTGGAGGCCGTGCCGGCCTGGCTGCACTTCCTGCACGACCAGGGGCTCATCAGTGCTGAGCGGCGGGCGGACGCGCTCCGCGACCTCGGCAAGCTGGTAGAGCAGGCAGCGCCGATCTGGGCGCAGCACCCGTCCGACCCGGCCCTCGGCCCGAATATCCGCGCTGCCTGGGAGCGCGCGACGGAGGCGTAGGGGTCAGGGCTGATGCAAAGTCGGCGGCAAACCGCTGACGCACAGTGAACACCTTTCCGGTACGATGAAGGTGCCAACCAATCATCACTACCAACAAGGTGTTCACGATGGATGCTACCACAGTGACCGTCCACCCGTTCGGCAGCGAGCGCGCCTGTACGCTTGACCTCGCGGCGATCTATCATCACTTTCAGAACATCCCCGACCTGCGCGACCGCCGCGGTGTGCGCTATTCGCTCGCGCTGTTGCTGACGATTGCGCTCTGGGCCAAGCTGAGTGGCGCCTGTCAGTTGCGCGCCATCGCCGAGTGGGCACGTGAACGGCAGGGCGAACTGGCCGAGCGCTTCGCCTTGCCGCGCCCGCGCATGCCCCACCCCACCACCTGGAGCCGTGTGTTTGGCAGCGCTGTGGCTGTTGATGCCCTGGAGCAGCAACTCGCCTTGCTCGTCGCACCTCCGCCCTCGGCCGAGGAGCCGCTTCCCGCCAGCGAGCAGGTGGCCCTGGACGGCAAAACACTGCGCGGCACCATTCCTCAGGGCAGCAGCCAGGGCGTCCATCTGCTGAGCGCCTACGCCGTTCGTGCTGGTCGCGTCCTCGACCAGGAAGCGGTCGCCTGCAAAGAAAATGAGCTCGTCGCCGCCCCGCGCCTGCTGGCCCGCGTGCCCCTGCGCGGTCGGATTGTCAGCGGCGATGCGATGTTTGCCCAACGCAGCTTGAGCACCCAGATCGTCGAAGCTGGCGGTCACTCCTGTTGGATCATCAAGGAGAATCAACCAACCCTGCTCGACGACCTGCGGCTGCTCTTTACGCCGCGGGTCTTCCCCGTCGCCAAGGGCTGGAGTGCGCTTCCGCTCGACTTCGTGGTGGTGGAGCAGCACGAGAAAGGACACGGCCGGCGCGAGTATCGCCGCTTGACCGTGAGCAGTTTGCTGGCGGGCTACAGCGACTGGCCGTACTTGGCGCAGGCCTTCGAGATTGTCCGGATCAGTCAGGTTGGGCGGCAGATCAGCCGCGAGGAGCGCTATGGCATTACGAGCGGGTCGGCCAGTCAGCTGTCGCCGCGGCGGCTGATGGCGGTCGTGCGCGGCCATTGGGGGATCGAGAACGGCTTGCACCATCGGCGCGATGTGACGTTGCACGAAGATGCCGCGCAGGTGCGGATGGGCCAAGCGCCGCAAGTACTGGCCGGGCTGAACAATGCGGTATGCGGCCTCCTTGCCCAAGCCGGCTTGAACAACCTTGCCGCCTTCCAGCGCTCAATGGCGGCTGCCATCGACCGCCTCCTCTTTCGATCCTGACTTTGCATCAGCCCTGGACATATCCCGACAAAAGATTGACCAGCACGTATTTATTGATAGAATATATCATCAAGCGCCATCGTAGCAAAGCACAGAGCGGCTGTCAAGCCCTTGACAGCTAGGATACTAGAATGCTAGTATCCTAGCCATGACTGAAGATAAGAAACAGCAGTTTAACGTCTACCTGCCGCCGGAGCTGATCCGAGCCGTGAAGCACGCCGCAATCGATCGCACCGTATCGCTCTCCAGCCTGGTCGAGACCGCCCTGCGCGCCTTGCTTCACGCAGACGAGGGCGACGACGCCGAGCAGGCCGAGGCTGCTGAGCCTCGCAGACCCCTGGCCTTGATGCCGATCGTCTACACTCGTGATGTGGATAGCACGATCCGCTTCTACGAAACCCTCGGCTTCCAGCTAACCGCGCGCGACCGGGCCTACGGCTGGGCCGAGTTGCGCCTGGGCACCAGCCTGCTCGCCATCCACGCCGCAGCTACCGAGGACGATGCGGAACCTCCGCTTGTCATGAGCTTCGACAGCCAGGCGCCGCTGGAGCAGGTCGCCGCAAGCCTGGAGGCTGGAGGCATCCCGCTGGCGCAGCCGATCACCGACGTCGCCTACGGGCGCACGCTCTTCATCCACGACCCCGACGGCCGCGCGGTCGAGATCGCTGAGCACGACCGCAACCTGTACACTTGAGCCAAGGTTTCAGGCTGCTTTCCAGCTTGACGTTGCGTGCCGCATCCTGATGCGCCTGGCCTGACCCTTGAACCCTGAACCCTGAACCCTGAACCCTGGACCCTGAACCCGGAAACCTAGTCTGAGGTGCCGCGATGATGCTCAACCCGCGCGTCTTCGGCCTGACCGCACCGGTTCGCGAGGGTGTGGCTGGGGTTACGTTGGTCGGCCTGGCGGTGGTGGCGACCTACATCGCCCAGGGCCTTCTGATGGCCCGCGTGCTCACGCTACTCTTCGAGGGCGCCCCGCTCAGCGCTGCGCTGCCCCCGATCGGCGCCATCCTCGCGCTCATGCTGCTGCGCGCCGGCCTCCAGTGGCTCCAGCAGTGGCTCGCCGCCCGCACGGCCGCCACCGTCAAGCACACGCTGCGCACCCGGCTCTATGCCCACCTGCTCGACCTCGGGCCAGGCCACCTCGAGCGTACCCGCACGGGGAACGTACAGTCCGTCCTGGTGGATGGCGTCGAGGGGCTGGAGCGCTACATCGGCTTCTACATCCCGCAGATCTTCATCGTGCTGATCGCCCCCGCCCTGATTGTGCTCGTGTTGGCCACGATCGACTGGGTGGCGGCCTTGCTGATCCTCGCCGCCGTGCTGCTGGTGCTCGTCGGCCCCACGCTGTTTGAGCGCGCCCTCGGCAGAAACGCCAACGCCTACTGGGACGCCTACCGCGACCTGAACGCCCAGTTCCTTGACAGCATGCAGGGCATGAGCACCCTGAAGGCCTTCAACGCCGCCGGGCGGCGCGGGGCCCAGCTGCACCACGACGCCGTGACGCTCTACCGCGCCACGATGGCCCACATGGCGATCTCGCTCATCGGCACCGGCCTCACCGGGCTGGGCATGACCGCCGGCAGCGCCCTGGTGGTTGGCATGAGCGCCCTGCGGCTGGCCCAGGGGGCGATCACGGTGCCCGAGCTGTTCACCATCCTCCTTCTCTCCTACGAGTGCCTGCGCCCCCTCGGCCAGCTCAACGCCTTCTGGCACGAGGGCTTCTTCGGCCTCGCCGGCGCCCGGGGCGTCTTCGGCCTGCTCGACACCGCGCCCGAGGTGCACGATCGGGCCGGCACGCCGGCCTCGTCGCCGGCCTCGACCCTGGCCTTCGAGGATGTGGTCTTCGGCTACGGGGCGGGCGAGCGCCCGGCCCTGCGCGGGCTCTCGTTCCAGGTGACCCCCGGCCAGACCGTGGCCCTGGTCGGCCGCAGCGGCGCGGGCAAGACCACGGTGGTCTCGCTGCTGCTGCGCTACTTCGACCCGCAGCAGGGCCGCATCACCCTCGGCGGGCGCGACCTGCGCGACTACCCGCTCGAGCAGCTGCGCGCCCAGTTCGCTGTGGTCGCCCAGGAGACCTACCTCTTCCACGGCACGGTGGCCGAGAACCTGCGCCTGGCCCGACCCGAGGCGACGGAGGCCGAGCTGGAGGAGGCGGCCCGGGCGGCCAATGCCCACAGCTTCATCGCCACGCTGCCCCAGGGCTACGACACCGTGGTCGGCGAGCGCGGCCTGAAGCTCTCGGGCGGCGAGCGCCAGCGCATCGCGATCGCCCGCGCCCTGCTCAAAGACGCGCCCATCCTCATCCTCGACGAGGCGACCTCGAGTATCGACGCCGCGAACGAGCACGCCATCCAGCAGGCCCTGGAGCGGCTGATGGCCGACCGGACCACCCTGGTGATCGCCCACCGCCTCTCGACCGTGGTCAACGCCGACCAGATCGTCGTGCTCGACGCCGGCGTGGCGGTGGAGGCGGGGCGCCACGGCGAGCTGCTGGCCCGCTCCGGTGCCTACGCCGGCCTGGTCGCTGCACAAACTTGAAAAGGAACCACCGGATGGCTTCGCAACACGATGAGTCGTCTCCGCTCCAGCCCGAGCCGTACGACCATGTCTTTGCGCCGATGGAGACCGAGATGCTGGCCTGGCTGGCGCTGCCCGCCGACGCCAAGGTGCTCGACGCGGGCTGCGGGCCAGGGGTGATGGCTGCCCGCTTCGCGGCTGCCCTTGGCCCCGCGGGCCAGGTCGACGCGCTGGACCAGAATCCGGAGACTCTGGCACGGGCCGGGCAGTACCTCGCAGCCCAGCCGGGGAGGGCACGGGTGCGGGTGCACGCCGGCGACCTGCTGCAGTTGCCCTTCGACGACGCGAGCTTCGACCTGGCCTGGGCGAGCTTTGTGCTCCACCACATCTCCGACCCGGTGGCCGCGGCGCGCGAGCTACGGCGGGTGGTGCGGCCCGGCGGTCGCGTGGTGGTGCGCGAGACCGGCGTGCCGCTGCGGATGCTGCCCTTCGACCTCGGCATCGGCGAGCCCGGCCTGCAGGACCGGCTGCGCGTGGCCCACAACCGCTGGTTCACCACCATTCGCTACGCCGAGCCCGTCGCCACACCCTACCCCTGGGGATGGACGCAGGTGCTCCGCGATGCCGGCTGTCAGCAGGTGACCGCCCGCACCTTCTGGCTGGAGCTGCTGCCACCCTTGAGCGCGGTGCAGGGGCAATACCTCCTCGACAGCCTCCAGCGGCACCTCGACAAGCCTGAGCTGCGGGCGCTGCTCGACCCGGCCGATGTCGCGACGGTCGCGCAGCTCACCGACCCGGCCAGCCCGCACTATCTCCTCGCGCGCCCAGACCTCCACGTGCTCGCCGGGCTCTCGCTCTACGTCGGTACGGTCGGGTAAGGTCCGTAGGTGCTTTACCGTCAGGCATCGGCGGTGCCATGCTGATGCGCCCGGCCTGACCCCTGACCCCTGAGACCATCCAGCGGAAGGAGCCCCCGGCGATGCAGACCACCCTGCCAGAGACGACCTTCGGTGGCATCCCGCTGCCCGAGCGGGCCGACCCGCGCCACCCGTTCGTGAAGCTGCTCGGCCTCTGGCGCCGCCACCTCTGGCTGGCCTCCCTGGTCATGCTCGCCGAGCTGCTCAAGCACGGCCTGGTAATCGCCAGCGCCGTAGTCAGCGCCACCCTGGTCGGGATGGCTGTCGTCGGCCGGCCCCTCGCCGAGCTGGTGCCGTGGGCCTGGGCCCTGGGTGTGTGCGTGCTCGGCCAGGCCGTTGCCACCTGGGCCGATATGTGGCTGGCCCACGACCTGGCCTACCGCGTGCTGGCCGAGATCCGCGCCACGGTCTATCGGGCGCTCGAGCGCCTGGCGCCGGCCTACCTGCTCGAGCAGCGCTCAGGCGACGTGGCGATGGCGGCCATGGCCGACGTCGAGCGGCTGGAGTGGTTCTACGCCCACACGATCGGTAACGCGCTGATGGCGCTCGTCGTAACGGTGGGCAGCTTCATCGCCCTGGCGGTCTTCTTCCACCCGCTGCTGGCCCTGGCCCTGCTGCCCATCCTGGCCCTGGTGCTGAGCGTGCCGCTCTGGCTGAGCCAGCGGGCCGACCGCCAGGGGCAGCTGCTGCGCGCGCGGCTGAGCGAGGTGAACGCCGACGTGGTCGACGGGGTGCAGGGGCTGCGCGAGGTGGTGGCCTTCGGCCAGGGCCGCAACCAGCTGGCGAGGCTGGCCCGCCGCAACGATGGTCTGCTGCGGGCCTATCTAGCCTATGACACCCGGCGCGGGCTGGAGCAGGCGGCGACCACGGCGCTGGTCGGGCTGGGGATGGTGGTCGTGCTGGCCCTGGGCGCCTGGCTGGTGGCGAGCGGGCAGCTGGACTACGTGCGCTACCCGGCGGCGGTGGCCCTGGCCGGGGTGATCTTCGCGCCGGTGCTCGAGGTGACGGGCATCGCGGCGATGTTTGGCGAGCTGAAGGCGGCCGCAAGGCGAGTCTTCGCGCTGCTGGAGGAGCCGCCCGCGGTGCGTGACACAGCAACGACAGCACCCGCCGGCCCGGTCGAGCCGGTGGTGGGCTTCGAGGGCGTGAGCTTCCGCTACCAGCCCACACTCGCGCCGGCCCTGAGTGAGGTAAGCTTCACGGTGCGGCCCGGCGAGACGGTGGCCCTGGTGGGCCACTCGGGGGCGGGCAAGAGCACCTGCACCCACTTGCTGATGCGCTTCTGGGACGTGGGCGCGGGGCGGATCACTATCGGCGGCCACGACCTGCGGGCCTTTCCGCTCGCCACGCTGCACGATCTGATCACGCTGGTACCGCAGGAGATCTACCTGTTCAATATGAGCATCGCCGACAACATCCGGCTGGGGCGGCCCGAGGCCAGTGACGTCGAGGTGGAGCGGGCCGCGCGCCTCGCCCTGGCCCACGAGTTCATCGTCGCGCTGCCGCAGGGCTACGCCACCAACGCCGGCGAGCGGGGCGCGCAGCTCTCCGGTGGGCAGCGCCAGCGCATCGCCATCGCCCGCGCCTTCCTGAAGGACGCGCCGATCCTGATCATGGACGAGGCCGTCTCCAACCTCGACACCGAGAACGAGCGGCTGCTCCAGGCGGCCCTGGGCCAGCTGCGGGCCGGGCGCACGACCCTGGTGGTGGCCCACCGGCTCTCGACCATCCGCAGCGCTGACCGCATCGTGGTGCTGGAGAGCGGGCGGGTCGCCGAGGTGGGCACCCACGCCGAGCTGCTCGCCCGCGAGAGCGTCTACGCCCGCCTGATCGCCTCGCAGCGGCACGGGCTGCTGGATGTATCATAACGCTGCGCAGAGATACGGAACGCTGCCGCTCGCCGGCAGCCGCCTGGCGTATGGAGTACGCTCTACTGTGATAGGATAGATCGTTCAGCCGCCTGGGCCGGCAAAGCGTAGCAGAGCCAGGCCGCCGGCAAAGATCACCGTGAACGTCAGCGCGACACAGGCCGGGCGCCCAAGTTGTGCCAGTCTGGCCACACGCCGGCTGTAGCCGAGTGCGACCGCCGCGACCAGCACGAACATGGTGAAGAGCTCGCCGAGGATGCCCGCCACCCCGAGCAGCGCCAGGGGCTAGTAGAGCAGGGCGAGACCGCTGTGGGCAAGGGCCACGAACAGGCCGTTCAGCACCAGCAGCCCGCCGAGATCCCGCCAGTCGAGCACCGGGCGCTCGGGATCGGGCTCGGCGCGCAGGGCCTGGTTGAAGACCAGCAGGATGATCGGCGTGAGGGCGATGCCGAAGAGCGCCCCACTGATCATACGCAGGTCGTTGCGCGGTGCGTAGAGGTAGGTTCGGCCGGTATCCTCAAGCACCGAGTTGACGCCGTCGAAGGCCATCGTCAGTATGCCCAGGCCGAGCACGACCAGCAGCGGGCGCGTGGGGAGGGCGGCGGCGCGACTCCGACCGCGTGCCCACAGGTAGCTCAGAGACAGCAGGAAGCTGCTGTAGATGCCCAGGTTGCGCGCGCAGAGCGGCAGCGGTCGCTCACCCAGGAAGACGAGGTGTTTTTGGGCGACCAGGCCATGGACTGCGGCGAAGAGTTTCCTTTCGAGGGTGGCGCCCGGCCAGAGTATAAAGGTGAGCAGTAGGGCGGACAGCAGCAGCAGAAAGACGAAGCCCCAGCGCCGGTCGTGCCAGGCCGCGGCAACCGCGTCGGACGCCCGCGCGGCGGTGCGGCGCGCGGCGATCTGCGCACGGGCCAGATCGACAATTTCGTCGGGTGGCGGGTGGCTCATAGGGGCATTATGCCCCAAACTCGCCCGTCGCGCGAACGCTGCGGCTGGTGAAGGCGCGCAAGCCCAGGCTGAGCAAGAAGGCCACGGCGCTGACCAGGATGATGGTGGCCCCTGAAGTCAGGTTGAGCGTATAGGAGAGCCACAGGCCCAGGGTGGTGAAGAGCATGCCCAGCCCGCCCGCCAGCAGCATCATCGCGCGCATGTCGCGCACGAACTGGCCCGCAATCGCCGCCGGGATGGTCAGCAGCGCGATCAGCAGGATCAGGCCGACCACGCGCATCAGCATCACGACGGTCAGGGCGATCAGTCCGATCAGCAGCAGGCTGAGCGCCCCAACCGGCACGTTGGCCACCGTGGCGTAGGTCTCGTCGAACGAGAGCGCCAGCAGCTCCTTGTAGAGCAGCGCCACCAGGGCCACGATCACCAGGTCGAGCCCGAGCATCAGCCAGAGATCGCCGGTCGGCACGGCGAGAATCGAGCCGAACAGGTAGCTGAGCAGATCGGCCTTGTAGCCCGGGGTGAGATCAATCAGGATGATCCCGGTCGCCATGCCGAGCGCCCACAGTACGCCGATCAGCGTGTCGGCGCGCTGGCGCGTGTGCCGCTGAACCAGGCCCATCCCCAGGGCGGCGAGCAGGCTGAAGCCCACCGCGCCGAGGATGGGGCTGAAGCCGAAGAAGTAGCCCAGCCCCACCCCGCCGTAGGCCGCGTGGGCGATCCCGCCGCTGATGAAGACGATCCGGTTCAGCACGACGAAGGTGCCGATGATCCCGCAGGCGATGCTCACCAGCAGGCCGGCCAGTAGCGCGTTGCGCATAAAATCAAACTGGAGGGCCTCGATCATGGTCGTTCCTCCCGCTGCTCGCCGGACGGGTGCGCTGCCAGGACGCGGTGGGGCGCCCCGTGGGCGATCAACTCGACCGGGCACGGGTAGCCCAGATCAAGCATCGCGGGCGTCAGTTCCCGGGTGCCGTGGTAGACCAGGCGCCGGTTAATGCAGCCGACGGTCTTAACGTACGACGAGATCGCCAGCATATCGTGGGTGACCAGCAGGATACTCAGGTGTGCATTCAGCACGCGCAAGATCTCGTAGAGATCGGCGCGGCCCTGGGGATCGACGCTGGCAGTCGGCTCGTCGAGGATGAGCAGCTGCGGCTCGACGGCCAGGGCGCGGGCGATCAGCACGCGCTGGCGCTGGCCGCCCGAGAGCGTTCCAAAGGGTTGGTCACGCAGGCGCCAGGCATCAACCTGATCCAGCGCCGTACGGACTGCCGCATCATCGGCCGCGGTGAAGCGGCGGCCCAGGCCGCGCCGGCTCAACCGGCCCATACGCACCACCTCGTGGACGCGAATGGGGAAGGCGCGGTCGAAGGCGAAGGCCTGCGGCACATAGCCGACCATACGCCGCCCATGGGCCGGTGGCTGGCCGAAGAGACGCACCTCGCCGCGCAGGGGCGGCAGCAAGCCGAGCAGCACCTTGATCAAGGTACTCTTGCCGCCGCCGTTGGGGCCGATCAGGCCGATGAAGTCGCCGGGTACGACGGTCAGGTTTACGTCTTCCAATACCGGCTCGCGCTCGTAGCCGGCCCAGAGACCGCGCACCTCAACTACGGGCATGCCGGCACTATGTTTCTGCATACGCGCTCACCACATCATTTCAACTCATTGACGCTTGCATCATCATGTCGGGCCATCGCTGCTTCAGCCACGGCACACCATCAAGCGCAGAGGGAATGAGATGCCCCACGGCCATCGTGACATTCCCTCTGCGCTTCCGTTTATCCGTGCGTGCTCGCGCTATGCAAATGGAACTGGCTCACTACTTCATCACACGCGCGAAGGTTTCGGCGACCGTCTGGAGGTTGCCGAGCCAGTCGGGGTTGAGCGGGTCGATCAGCAGCACCTCGCCGCCGATCTGGCTCGCGATCGTCTCGGCATCGCGGGTGCTGAACTGAGGCTGGGCGAAGATTACCTTGATCTGCTCGGCCTGGGCGCGCTCGATCAGGGCGGCGAGCTCGGCCGCGCTCGGCTCCTGGCCGCCGATCTCGATCGGGATCTGCTCGAGCCCGTAGTCGCGGGCGAAGTAGCCCCACGAGGGGTGGAAGACCATGAACTTACGCTGGCTGACGCCGTCGAGGGTCTGGCGGATGCCGGCGTCGAGGGTATCGATGTCGGCATGAAAACCATCGAGCCGGCTCTGGTAGGCCGTCGCGTACTCCGGGTCGATCTGTGCAAGCGCATCGGCGATGGTCTGGGCCTGGGTCTTGACCAGGGTCGGCGAGAGCCAGATGTGCGGGTCGCGGTTCTCACCGCCGGCACCCATCGGCATGCGCTCGATGCCCGCAGCGGTGTCGACCAGCAGCATCGCCGGATTGGCGGACTGGATGCGCTCCAGCCAGGCCTGTTCAAAAGGCACGCCGATGCTGAAGTAGGCTTTCGCCTGGCTCAAGGCCGTCAGTTGCTCCGGCTTCGGCTCGTAGGTGGCCGGCGAGGCGCCGGGCTCCACCATGACGGCGACCTCCACGCGATCACCGCCGACGCGCTCGACGAAGTACTTCTGCGGCAGGATGCTGACCATCACCTGGAGCGGCGCTTCGGTTGCGGCCGCAGGAGCGGTGGCGGGGACGGTCGTGGGCGTCGCCGCGTTCGGCTGCCCGCAGGCAGCGAGGGCGAGCAATACGAACGACAGTGCCACGACAAGACGAAATCCCGGTTGCATCTGAACCTCCCTGGAATGGATCACGACCAGCGTGTATGGCGATGGAATTGCGTTACTGCGATATTCTATCAACGAATCGTCGCAGTAAGCGATAGCATGTCGCAATACTGAAATGCAAACCATTAACGCGACGCGTTGCAGCGCGCCTTGCCGACGTGCGGCATCGGTGCTACGGGCAGCGTCGACGTGGTGATCAGCCGCCATCTGCTCTGGACCCTGAGCGACCCGCCGCGGGCTCTGAGCAGCTGGCAGGACCTGCTTCGCCCGGGCGGGCTGCTGCTCGTCATCGACGGCCTGTGGTGGGCCGGCGGCGTCGACCCCGCCGACGTGGTAGACGCGGTACCAGGCCTGCGCGAGACTGGCCAGCACCAGCCTGGCGGAGCGACGCCGGTCAGTTCTGGACCAGAGCGGTCGGTTCGCCACGAATCGCCAGTAGTACGCGGTCATCGTACCGCTGCCAGATCGTGTCGACCTGGGTGAAGCCAGCGTCGGCCAGCGCGGCGCAATGCACAGGCAGGATCGGCTCGCTGAACTCGCGCCGGCGCACCTGCTCGTTGGCGTGGTAGGCGTCGAAGAGCGGCTGGAGCGTCGGGTCGGCCGCGAGCCAGCCCTGCTCGATCGCCTCCCACCACTGGCGGTAATCTTCGCCGCCCTGTTCCTGAAACACCGCCTGCTGGCGTGCCGTCTCGCTGCGCCTGGCCAGCTCGCGGAAGGCCGGCAGCGCGGCCGGATATGCCATGTGATCGCCGTTGAGCAAAAGGCCGCCCGACCGGACCAGTGCGCCCAGCTGGTTGTAAACCCGGGTCAGGTGCTCGATCGGCAGCCAGTGCAGGGCAGTGGTGCTCAGCACGGCGTCGAACTGGGGCCGACCAAGCTGCTCGAGGGCTACCTGCACTGGCTCGACCCAACCGGGTTCGGTGAGACTCTGGGTGATCCAGCTGATCCGTCCGTCCAGCGTGCCGAGGGCCTGCCGGCCGAGATGGAGCAGCACCGGGTTGTAGTCCAGCGCAATGGTGCGCGCCTCGGGAAAGCGCGCGAGCAAGCGCTGGCTGATCGCCCCCGGCCCACACGCCAGGTCCAGCGCCACGAAGTCGACCGACAGGAGCGCGTCCAGTGTATCCAGCATCACCGTGAAGCGCTCTTCGCGCTCGGGCAGATAGCGCGTCTGTTGCGCATCCCAACGCTGGAGCCAATGCTGCCAGTCGATCGCTGCGGTCTGATCGGTGGTCATCGAGCTGCTTCCTTTCTCATCCGTCCCGGCACCGCTCCTCAGCCGCTCATTTGCGTGGCGGGTGGCGGGACAGGTATTCACATGTGCGCCCACTTCTCGCCGAAGCCGAGGGTAAACGCGCGGGCGACCAGGTCGAGCACGGCCTCGGGTGTGAGGGCCACGGGGGCGACGGCCAGGGCCTCCTGGTAAGCCGATAGTCGCTGCGGGCGGCCCGCGACCGCTGCAGCGATCTGGGCGGCGTAGCCAGTCAGCACCTCCGGCAGACAGCTCGCCGGCAGCACGCCCCAGAGGAACTGGTCGCGCAGGTGCAGCAGCGCCGCCACCGCGGCGACCGTCGGCGGGTCGTTCAGCACGACGTGCAGGTTGCGCCCCAGCAGCGCCGCGTCGTCGGGGCCGAGGTGGGCGCGGATCGCCTCGCTCAGGCCGGCCTCGCGCGCGCCGAGACGGCGGAGCAGGGCCAGGCTGCGGCTCTGGCCCACGGGAGTCAGCCCGTTCTGGCGGGCGAGGGTCTGGCGCAGGGCCGCCTGGACCGCACGACCGATCAACTCGCCGAGCTTCGTGTGCTTCTGGGCGCCGCGCAGCGGGATGCCGCCCAGCCGCGCGGCGATGCCGATCTGGTCAGTGCCCGTGCCGGTCGCCAGGCCGTCCGAGTAACACGAGGGGATGCTTAGCTCCTGGAGCGTCGCCGTCTTGGCCTCGGTCGCCATCGTTACCGCCTCGACCATGGTGCCGGGGGCCAGCTCGCGGCTGATGCAGAGCAGTATCACGATTGTGCCGGCGTGCGGGGCGGGCAGCATCACGTAGTCGCCGCCCTCCTCGTGGTAGCTGGCCGGGTCACCCGCACGGCCTGCGTTCGTCTCGACCCCGCCCGTGCAGATCGCGACGACCTCCAGGTCGCGGAAGGCCTCGTGGACGATGGCGGCAGCTTGCATGTTGGCTGCCGTGCCCATCGTCGTGCAGCGCTCGGCCGGCAGGCCGTGGCGCGCGGCGATGCGCTCGCGGTACACGTCGGGGTGATGGACGGCCATGTGGTGCAACTCGTCACTCAGGTTATGCCCACTCGGCTCGCACGACTGGTGGTTGTAGAGGTACTCCAGGTCGTCACGCAGCCCGCCCGCGCTGCTGCGGCAAGTCGAGATGACCCGGTGCGGCGTCAGCAAGTGGGCGTAGATGATCTTCTCGGCGCGGTGGATCGCGACGCCGTTGTAGTATGTTCCCAGAAGCATAGCAACCTTTGCAATACGGCAGAAATCTCTGTCACTCCGAGCGCAGCGAGGAGTCCCGGCATGCATCCACACCACCGCCGGGACGCTTCGCTGGCGCTAAGCGTGACATTGCTTACCTATCGGCTATCGGCTATTCACTCCGCTCCTCGATATCGCCCTCGACCTCCAGGTAGAGCTGGCGCAGGCGCTCCTGCATCGCCTCGTCGGCCTGCCACAGCTCGCGTTTGATCGCCTCAAGCAGGCGCGCCACGATACTCTGCAGGGCGTGCGGGTTGACCTCGCGCATCCACTGCTGCATGGCCTCGTCCAGGGCATAGCGCTGGGCCAGGTCCGCGTACATCCAGTCCTCGACGACATCGCCGACAGCGCTCCAGATGAAGACGTTGTCCATCGTGTGGGCCATGTCGCCCGCGCCCTTGAAGCCGTGGCGCTGCAGCCCGGCGATCCACTTGGGGTTGAGGATGCGCGTGCGGAAGAGGCGCCGACTCTCTTGCTGGGTGTCGCGGTAGAGCACCCGCTGCGGGTCGGAGGCGTCGCCGCTGTAGGCCAGGGGCGCGCGCCCGGAGACGGTCTTCACCGCCAGGCCGAAGCCGCCCAGGTAGGCGCCCCAGTCGTCGTCGGAGTAGAGGTCATACTCGCGGGTGTCCTCGTTCTTGACCACCAGCTGGATGCCGGCCAGGCGCTGGCGGAAGGTCTCGTGACGCGCGGCGCCGTAGACCCCGCGCCCGTAGGCGTAGCCGCCCCAGCTGATGAAGATCTCGGCCAGGTCGGCGCGATCCTGCCAGGCCTGGGACTCGATCAGCTCCGGCACGCCCGTGCCGTACCCGCCCGGCGGCTCGGTGAAGATGCGGAAGCTGGCATCGCGCAGGGCCGTTTCGGGATCGAGCCCGCGCCGCAGCAGCTCGTCGCGGTCGCGCAGCACGTTGCGCCGCAGCACGTTACGCTCGGCCGGCTCGTCGAGCATGGCCACCATCTGCACCGCGTCGTCGACCAGGGCCATCAGGTTGGGGAAGGTGTCGCGGAACAGTCCCGAGATGCGCAGGGTCACGTCGATGCGCGGGAATTTCAGCTCGGCGAGTGGGATGGGCTCGACACCGGTGACCCGCCCGCTGGTCGGGCTCCAGCGCGGGCGTACGCCCATCAGGTAGAGGATCTGGGCGATGTCCTCGCCCATCGTGCGCATCGTCGGGGTAGACCAGACGACCATGCCGATCGTCTCGGGCAGCGTGCCGGCCTCGGCGCGGTAGCGCTCGACCATCGTGTCGCCGAGGGCCACGCCGACCTCCCAGGCAGCCGGCGAGGGCACTTTGTTCGGGTCGACGGTGTAGAAGTTGCGCCCGCTCGGCAGCACGTCGGCCATGCCGCGCGTCGGGGCACCGCTGCCGCCGGGCAGCACGTGGCGCCCGCTCAGGGCCGCGCTGATCACCCCCAACTCCTCGCTCGTCTGCGCCAGCCGTGGAATGAGCACGTCGTGCACGTAGCGCAAGGTCGGCGCCAGCGGACCAGCGTCGCAGACGCCGGGGTCGCCGTCGCAGAGGGCCTGGAGCAGGCGCAGCGCCTCGGTGTGGACGGCATCCAGCGCCGTGCCATAGGTCGGGAAGCGCCCGCTCGGGTCGCGCTCGCCGCGCCAGCGCAGCATAGCGTCGTAGTCGTAGCCCCACTGGCGGGCGATCCGCTCGCGCAGCGAGGGCACCTCGCCGTTGGGCAGGCGCACTAGCTGGGCCAGGAACTCGACCAGCCGCGCGCCCCGCGGCGGCTCGCCCAGGGTGTGCAGGCCATCGCTGATCGCCGCGTCGGCCAGTTCGCTCACGTAGGCGTGCAGCCGATGGACGAAGGCGTCGAAGTCGGCGAAGGCCGCCGCCTCGTCGATCGCCATGTCGCGGTCGAGGTTGCAGGCGGTCGTCAGCTCCCAGATCGCGCGGGCGAGGATGGGCAGCTGCGCCGGGTTCATCGCCGCCATCTGCATATACTCCAGCAGCCGCGTGTCGAGGGTCTCCAGGTGCTCGTAGCGGTCGGCGCTGGTCATCGCCGGGATGAGGTAGTCGTCTACGCAAGCGTAGGCGCGGCGCTTGGCCTGCACGCCCTCGCCGGGGTTGTTGATGATGTAGGGGTAGATGTTGGGCAGGTCCATGATCGCCAGGTCCGGGTAGCAGGTCTCCGAGAGGGCCAGGGCCTTGCCGGGCATCCACTCCAGGGTGCCGTGGGTACCGACGTGGATGACCGCGTCGGCCTGGAAGACATCGCGGATCCAGCGGTAGCTGAGCAGGTAGGCCGGCGGCGGTGGCAGCAGCGGGTCGTGGACCTTGTCGGCGTCGTGGGCGAAGCCACGCGGCGGCTGGAGGCCGATGTAGAGGTTGCCGTTGACGACGCCGGTGATAATCACCCGCCCATCGTGGGCCAGGATTGGGCCGGGTGCGCCGCCCCAGTCGCGCTCGATCTCGGCGCGGCGGTCGGCGGGCCAGGCCTCGACCCAGGGCTGGTACTGCGCGGGCGGCGCCAGAGCGACGGCGCGGGCGGCCAGGGCATCGGGCGTCTGCCAGCGCTCGTCATTCGTGGCGTGGGCCAGCAGCTCGGCGATCAGCGCCTCGCCCGAGGCGTAGTCGCGCTCGACCACATAGCCCTCGCTGGCGAGCAAACGCACGATGTTGACCACGCTCTCCAGCGAGTCGAGGCCAGTGGCGCAGCCGATGCGCGCGTTGGTCGCGGGGTAGTTGTGAAACAAGATTGCCACGCGCTTCTCGGCGTTCGGGGTGAGCCGCAGCCTGGCCCAGCGCAGGGCCAGGCGCACCAGGGCCGCAACGCGCTCGGGGATGGGCAGGTGGGCGTGCAGGGTCGCGCCGGTGAGCGGGTCGGGCGGCAGGGCCTCGTGGGTGGCGACGGGGAGCGCGATCAGCACGCCGTCGAACTCAGGCTGGGCCGCGTTGCTCGCCACCTCCATGATCGTGGTGCCCTGCATGCTCGCCCGCCACTCTTCATACGAAAGGTAGATCAGCATGGCCTGGAGTACGGGTACGCCCAGGTGGGCATAGGCGTCGGCCGCCTGTGGGGTCGTGAGCCGGATCGAAAAGTGCATCGTATTGATCAGCACATCAACCAGTGCTTCGCCCGCGTGCATAAAGTAATTTTCGACCACCCAGTCGGAGATGCGGTTGTTGCGGATGGGGTCGGGCATGCGCATGTAGAAGCAGACCAGGGGGAAGCCGCCCTGGCGCTCAACCTCGCGGATGAGCGCGTCGGCCCAGGCGCAGTTGCCATCGTCGTAGAAGCTGGGGTAGAAGCAGACCCCGACCACCGGCCGTCCCGCCTGGCGCAACTCGGCGACGCTGGTGCCGCGCGCGGCGAGGTGCTCCGCCAGAGTCGCGGCGATGCCAGTGTCGGGGTGGTAGAGCGCCTCGGTCGGCTGGGCCTGCGGCGGGTCGTGGGGCAGGGCGAGCCCCTGGCGCTCCGCCAGCAGACAGAGCAGGCTGCGCCAGTTCGCCGCGCCGTCGAACTGCACGTAGCGCTGCACCTGCTCGAAGAAGGGGCTGCCGAAGTCGGTCGACACCTCGTGTGAAATCGCGGTGGCGTCCTCGTCAGAGGGGTGGATGTAGCAGTAGGCCAGCCCCTCGCGCGCGGCGGTCAGGACCAGGTCGAAGTGGGGGCAGGAGGCCGCCCCGCCGTGGAGGATGACGACCAGGGCGTCGGCGGTGCGCACGTGCTCATCGCAGAACTGTGCGGCGACCGCACGGTCGGCCAGGCTGCTCGCGGTGCGGGCCTGGAGCGTGAACCGGCCGGGGTGCTCCTGCTCGAGCTGGATGAGGGCCTGGCGGGCAGCCGGGATGCCATTGCCGGTGGCGCTGATCAGCACAAGCTTCATCATCGTACCTCCGCGACTGCCTCGAAGGGCAGCCGGCGCATACGGTGGGGCAGGGCCAGTTCGCTGGCCGCGCGCACGTCGTCGGCCTCCACCTGCGTCCGCCCGTGCCAGGCGGCCAGGGCTTTGGCTGTCTTCAGGGTGATGATATCGGCGCGGTGGCCGTCCACGCCCAGCTCCTGGCACTGGGCGGCGATGGCGCGCAGGTGGGCGCGCTCCGCGGTGACCTGTGGGTACAGGGCGATCGCGGCAGCGATCTGCTCGCGCAGCCGCTGCGACTCGTCGGCCCACTGGCGGGCGAAGGCCGCCGGGTCGGCCTCGTAGGCCAGCCGGCGCTCCATAATCGCGACCCGCTCGTCGGTGCCGCTGATGCCGGCGACGGTCACGCAGAGGCCGAAGCGGTCGAGCAGCTGCGGGCGCAGCTCGCCCTCCTCGGGGTTCATCGTGCCCACCAGGGTGAAGCGGGCGGGATGGGCGAACGAGACGCCCTCGCGCTCGACGGTGTTGACGCCCATCGCAGCGGCGTCGAGCAGCACATCGACCAGGTGGTCGTCGAGCAGGTTGACCTCGTCGACGTAGAGGATGCCGCGGTGGGCGGCGGCCAGCAGACCGGGCTCGAAGCGCTTCTCGCCGTGCTTGAGCGCGTGCTCGAGGTCGAGCGTACCGACCAGGCGGTCCTCGGTGGCGCCGACGGGCAACTCGACCACGCGCACCTTGCGCCGCGTGACAGGTGCTGTCATGTCGTACGAGCCGCGCCAATGGTCGCCTGGCGCTGTCTGGAACGAATCACCGGCGATAACGTCGATCTCCGGCAAGATGTCGGCGAGGGCGCGCACGGCGGTCGATTTGGCGGTGCCCTTCTCGCCACGGATCAGCACGCCGGAGATCTGCGGGTTGATCACGTTGAGGATAAGGGCCAGCTTCATCTGCGCCTGGCCGACGATCGCCGCGAATGGATAAGGTTGAAGCTCCATCGTTACCTCTGCTGTGCAAGGGCGACCAGATCACGGGCCTTCAGGTCATCGATCAGGTAGTAGGCGGCGCCGAGGGCCTGGGCAAGCGCGCGGGCTAGACCAAAGCTGAGCATGCCGGGAGCCTCGGTGTCGACCACAATGATGGTCACGCGCGGGTCGCCGGCCAGCTGCCCGGCGACCCGCATGGCCTCGACGCGCGGGTCGGCGCCCGGGGCGAGGGCGGCGTTGGCCTTGCCGTCGGTGACGATGATCAGGATTGGCCGAGCGGTCGGCTCGCGGGCCAGCTGGAGCCGCAGTACGCGCAGAGCCTCGGCCAGGCCCGCGGCGAGCGGGGTGCGCCCGCCGACTGGCAGCTCCTGGAGCCGCCGCGCCGCCAGTTCGATCGAGGCGGTGGGCGGCAGCGCGAGGGTGGCGCCCCGGCGGCGGAAGGTGACCAGAGCGACCCGGTCGCGCTTCTGGTAGGCGTCGGAGAGCAGGGCCATAATCGCGCCCTTGGTGGCGACCATGCGCGCCTGCACCCCCATCGAGCCGCTGGCATCAACGAGAAAGAGCAGAACGTTGCCGACCCGGCGCTCGCGCAGCCGCTCGCGCAGATCCTGCGGGCTGATGGCAATGGCCATTCCGGGTGGCGGCCGGCGGTGTGGCTGCTCGGGGGCCGCCGCCCGGATCGTCGCGTCGAGGGCAATGTCGCGCCCGCCGCGGCTCGGCACGGCCCTGATGTAGCGGCCGTGGCGCATCGTGCGCGTGCGCGAGCGCCGGCCCGAGCCGCGCCGGATGACGCGGTCCCTACGCGCTTCGATGCGCCGCACGGCGAAGCTGCTCCCAACCGTGAAGATCTGCTCGTGCTCGGCAGCGGGGCGCGGGGCGTCGCGCTGCTCAGGGGACGGCGGGGTGTCAGCGGAGCCAGGCGGCAGGTCGTCGCGCTGCTCGGGGGGCGGCGGCGCGTCGCGCTGCTCGGGGGGCGGCGGCGCGTCGCGC
>JACAEO010000302.1 GCA_013388805.1 Chloroflexota bacterium | reverse complement strand
GGGGGCGGCGCGCCCCGCTGGCTGTGATGGGGCCGGGGCAGCGCCCCGGGGGGTGCCGGGGGCGCGGGGGCGGCGCGTCCCGTGAGCAGCAGCGAGGCGGCGTAGTGCCCCGGGGGCGCGGGGGCAGCGCAGCACCAGGGTGCCGCTGCGCAGGATGCCGTGCACAAAGTGGTGGCAAAGCGCTTATGTGCAACGTCTTGGAGCTATGCGGCGGCGGGGCGTGGCAGCTGCGGGCCGAAGTCGCCCGTTCTGGCCGGTGGCGGTGGGGCGAGGCCGGCGAGGAAGTTCAGGCTCCAGGCGAGTTGCGCATCGGTGCAGGTGCTCTGGCCAGCGGCGGGCTGGCGGTCGGCGACGCAGGGCACCGGGTAGCGGGCCTCCTCTGAGGCGGCGACCTCGTACTGGGGGGTGATGCCGATCCGATGGATCTCGGAGCGGTTAGGGGTGAACCAGTGGGCGATGGTGATGCGGGCGCTACTGCCATCGCCCAGCTGGTGGATGTTCTGCACCGAGCCTTTGCCGAAGCTCTTTTCGCCGAGCAGGGTGGTATTGGGGCGCTGGTCGCGCAGCGCGCCGGCGACGATCTCGGCGGCGCTGGCCGAGCCGCTGTTGATCAGCACGACCATGGGCACGTCGTAGAGCCGGGTGTTGGCGGGGCCGACGATGGTGCGCAACTCTTTCTCTACGCCGCCGTTCTCGCGCTCGTAGAGCGCCACCCCGTCGTAGAAGCGGCCGAGCACCTCCTGGGCGGTGGTGAGGAAGCCGCCGGGGTTGTTGCGCAGATCGAGCACGACACTGCGCGGCTGCTGCGGGATGAGCTCGCGCAACGTCTCATCGAGCAGCTGGGTAGTGGTGGCCTTAAACTCGGTGATCTGAATGTAGGCCACGCCATTGTCGAGCATCTGGCCATTCACCGTGATGATCGGCACCTCATCGCGGGTGATCGCCACGTCGTAGGTTTCGCTGGCCGGTGGGCGGCGCATGGTGAGCGTGACGACGGTGCCTTTCGGGCCACGGATCTTGCTGGCGGCCCTGGCGGTGGCCTCGCCGTCGCTCAGGCCCGCGATCAGCGCGGCGAGGGGCTCACCATCCACGGCGACGACTATATCGCCGGCGCGTAGCCCGGCCCGCTCGGCTGGTGAGCCACGGAACGGCTTGTCGATGATGATCGCGCCATCCTGCACGCGCAGATAGGCGCCAATGCCCTCAAAGCGCCCCTGCATCGACTCGCGGCTCTGGGCGGCGAGATCGGGCTCCTGGAAGCTGGTGTATTCGTCGCCGAGGCTGGCGAGCATCCCCTTGATCGCACCATAGACCAGGTGCTGCTGGTCGAGCGGCTCCTGGCGGTAGAACTCGGCCTGGACCAGGTCCCAGACTTGCCAGAAGACGGCGAAGTCGGCCCGCGCGCTTGCGGGGGTCGTACGACGGCTCTCGCGGCTGAAGAAGCTGGCGATGACGGTATCGACGGGTGTGGTGCCGACGATGCGGGCCGCGGCCCAGCCGGCCGCAAAGGCGAGAACGCCGACCAGGAGCGCAACGCTGGCCCCGAGGGTGATCGCGCGCGAGGTGCGAACCATGCTACTGCTCCAATTCGTACATAACCGCGGCGGCCGCGACGACCGGGGCGGTCTCTGCGCGCAGGGTGCGCGGGCCAAGGGATACGGGCATGATACCATGCTGGCGGGCGAGTGTCAGCTCCTCGGCGGTGATACCGCCTTCGGGGCCGCTGAGCAGCTGGAGGGTGGGGTGCTGCTGACCGGCCAGGCTGCGCAGGGCCTGGCGCAGATGGGGCGCCTGGCCCTCCCAGAGCAGCAGGGCCAGCCCGTGCTGGCTCGCGGCGGCACAGGCCGCGGCGAAGGGCAGCGGCTCGGCGAGTTGGGGTAGCACGCCCCGGCAGGCCTGCTCGGCGGCCTCGCGCACGATGCGGCGCCAGCGGGTGAGCCGCTGGGCATCGGCACGGTCGGCGGCGAATGAGCGGGCGCAGTGCAGCGGCACGAGCCGTTGCGCACCCAGTTCGACGCACTTTTGCAGCGCCCACGCGAAGCGCTCTGGCCGGATCAGCGGCAGGTAGATGGTCAGCGCCAGGGGTGGCTCACCACCCGCTGGCCCGCGGCTGAGCACCGCGCCGGTCACTTCGTCGCGCCGGATAGCCAGCAGCTGCACCTCAGCCGCGGTGCCCGCGCCATCGAGCAGCAGCACCCGGTCTCCGGGTGACAGACGCAGCACCCGGCCAAGCTGGTGGACCAGGTCGGGATCGTTGAGGCGCAGCTGATCGCCGTGCAGCAGCTCGGGTGCGACGAAGAAGCGACGGGTGTTTGGAATGGCCATCCCTATGGTGCGGCTGCGGCGCGGATCACGTCAGCGATACGCGGATCGCCGTGACCGGCGGCGCGGGCTGCGGCGGTGAGTCCATCCAGATCGGGCACGTAGGCGCGCAGCACGGTCAACTCGCCGTCCAGGCTGCATGCGCCGAGGCTGGCAGGCAGCACGACGGAGATACCCCGCTGCAGCGCGCAGCGCTCGCTCCCCGGGCTATCTGGCGTTAGCGAACCGGCGCCCGCGAGCACGGTCAGGATCTCGAAGCTGCCGGGATCGACGCTGAGCCTGACCTGCCCGGCGACCTGCCAGCGCTCGAGGGCGAAGGAGGGGCAAGCGACCAGCAGGTCGCGCCCGGCGGCCAGGGCGAGCGGCTGCACCACGCCGTCGGGGGCCGGGCCGAAGCGGCTCACGGCGAGCGCCCGCTCGAGGTGCAGCTCGCGGGGCTGGCCGGTCTTTGCGTCGCGGCGGCCGTAGTCGTAGACGCGATAGGTCAGGTCGGACTTCTGCTGGATCTCGAAGAGCACAATCCCGGCATTGATCGCGTGGAGGGTGCCGGCGGGGACGAAGACCACATCGCCAGGCGCCACTGGCAGGCTGGCCATCAACTCCTCGACGGTGCCAGCTGCGACCGCGGCGGCGAACTCGGCGCGCGTGCCCGGGCGCTTGAGCCCGTAGGTGACGCTCGCGCCGGGGACGGCATCGATGATGTACCAGGCCTCGGTCTTGCCGTGGAAGCCGGTATGGGCCTCGACGCTATGGGCGTAGGCATCATCGGGGTGGACCTGGATCGAGAGGCGGTCGGCGGCGTCGATGAACTTGGCGAGCAGCGGGAGATCGGCGCCGTAGCGGGCCACGGTACGGCTGCCCACCAGAGCCGCGCCGTAAGCGCGGGCCAGCTCGCCAAGGGTGGTGCCGGCGAACGGCCCGCCCATCACGCGATTCGTATCGTAGACCTGCCAGCTCTCGCCGAGGCGGGCCGGGCGCGGCTCGGGCAGATTCAGCCAGGCAGCGAGGCGTGTACCGCCCCAGATGGGCTCGACCAGCTTGCGTTCGGTGATCAGGGGTGGAAGATAGGTGGTCATGGCGGTTGGTACTACCGTCTGGGTGCAAGAACGGTGACACCGCGGGGCGGGGTGACGCCAGGGCCGTAGGTAAAGAAATCCTCCCATGGCGTATAGCGGGTGACGTAGGGGTCGCGCCGCACCTGCCCATTGGGGAAGGTGATGATCCGGGTCAGGGTCACATCGACGCCGGGCCGGCCGTGGACCAGCTGGCGGACGGCCCCGCTGGGCAGGCCGGGATCGTACTGCCAGACGGCGGCGCCGGGCTGTTTCCAGTTCTTCTTGACCGGTCCCTCGTAGCGCACGCTGCGCCCGTCGCTGCTGCCGTAGAGCTGGAAGGTGAGGCGGGCGTTGGCCGTATCGGTGATACCGACGATATAAACGGGGCCGGCGGTATCATTGCGCCAGCGAAAATCGACGCTGGGGGTGAAGACGGTGGCATCGAAGCCGATCACATCGTCGTAGAAGTAGACGATGTGGCTATGGGCCACGCGGCGGGTGACGGCGAGGCCGGCGTTGGAGACGGCGCGGAAGAGCGTGGTGGAGACCTGGCAGAGGCCGCCGCCAAGGACGCGCTCGAGGCGCCCGCCGACGATCGCATAGCCTTCGACGAAGCCATTGGCCGCGGAGAAGTCGCCGGTGGCGATGAAGGAGAACTCGGCGCCGGCGGGCACCACATAGCCATCAACGAGCGCGGTGGCGCGCGCGATGTTGGTGACCCGCTCGGTGGACGAGGTGGAGAAGCTGGTCGAGGCCTCGCCGAGGAACTCGATCGGGCGCGCGGGGGCGGTCGCAGCAAGGGCGATGGGGTCCTGCTCAAGCAGCATGCGTCCGAGGGGGCTGAGCGTCACCTCATCGGCGGTGCCGGCGTTTTCCGGCTGATAGACGAAACGGGCGCGCTCGAAGTACTGGACCAGGCGTTCCTGGCCAGAGGTCTGGTCGTACTCAACGAACTCCTCGGAGATCGGGTAGCCGAAGGTGGCCAGGCCGCCGTGGGTCTGCCAGAACCAGCCAAAGGCACCGCCGAGGGTATGGCCGGCCTCGGGGAAGAAGGTCCGCTCCGGGTCAGGCGAGGCGGCGAGCCACTGGAAGGGCGGATCGGCCCGCCCGGCGCTGAGCAGGGCGCCAGCGCGGGTGATACTGACCCGTGCGCCGGGTGGTGCGCCGGGCCGGAACTCGAAGCGGGCCCGCTCAAAGTACTGGACCTGCAGGCCATCGGCGTCGACGATCAACTCGGTGAGCGGCATGCCAAAGGTCGCAACTCCGCCATTGGCCTCGAAGGAGCTCTTGATCGGCATACCGATGTTGTGCCCGGTTTCGGGGAAGAAGGCAAAGGCATTGCCGGGGGCGGGTTGCACGATCGAGCCCGGGGCGGCGGTTGCGGGCGCCGCAGGGATGAGCAGCAGACCGAGGAGCAGCGCGAAGACCAGGGGCAGACGACGCATATTGATACCTCGGAAGATCGAGATCGATTATTCGCCGGCATTATAGCATGGCGCCCATGGTCAATCTGTTATACTTGAAGCAATGCGCGCGGCTACACGGGGCGCATGGCGGGTCGCGCGCGTACCGCGTGGGACGAGGCCGGGAGCCGATTGAGGCCGTTAGAGCTTATGGAGCTACGACACCTGCGCTACTTCGAAGCAGTGGCGCGTCACTCACACGTTACGCGGGCAGCGGCCGAGCTGCACATCGCCCAGCCGGCGCTGAGCAAGCAGATCAGCCAGCTGGAGCAGGAGCTCGGGATCGCCCTCTTCGATCGGGTGGGCCGCAACGTGCGACTGACCGAGGCAGGCGAGGCATTGCTGCCCCACGCGCGCGCGGTAATGGCCCAGGTCGATGCGGCGCGCGCCGAGATGGCCGAGCGGATCGGGCTGCGTCGTGGCCGTGCCGCAGTCGGGACGCCGCCGACGCTTGGGATGCAATTGCTTCCACCGGTGCTGGCGGCCTTCAACCGGCAGTATCCGGGGATCGAACTGCGCTTCCACGAGGCCGGGGTGCAGACCCTGCTCGACCTGCTGGAGACGGGGCTGATCGACGTTGCGGCCGTGACGCTGCCGGTCGAGGATGAGCATCTGACGGTGGTGCCGCTCTTCAGCGAAGAGATGGTGGTGGCCGTCTGGCGAGAGCATGCCCTGACGGCCCGTGAGACGGTGGCGATCGCCGATCTGCGGGAGGAGCCGTGGGTGCTCTCGCCGCAGAACTACGAGCTGCGCGAGGCGACGCTCAGCGCCTGCCAGACGGCCGGGTTTGTCCCCCGGGTGGTGCTGGACGGCGGCGAGACGGACACGCTGCTGCGCTTCGTGGCGGCAGGCATCGGGGTTGCGCTGGTGCCGCGGCTGGCGGTGCAGAACACGCCGGACCTGGTGGCGCTGCGGGTCACGGATCAGGAGCTCACGCGTACGCTGGGCATCGTCTGGCGGGGCGACCGGGTGGCCTCGCCAGCGGCGCGGGCGCTGCGCGAGTTCCTGGTGGAGCAGTTGCAGCGCTAGTGCAGTTCCAGGCGACCTGTTCGGGCATCAGCGCGACCTCGACGGTGTCCAGATGCGTCGCGCCCAATCTACCATCGCCAATCTGCAATCTGCAATTGCACTAGGCGAGCCGCTCCAGCCGGGCGAAGCTGGCGAGCAGGCGGCGCTCGCGGTCGGCGAAGCTCACCGTCACTTCCTCATCGCCATCAACCAGGCGGCTACTGACGACGACGCCCTCGCCGAAGGTGCCGTGGCGCACGCGCTGGCCGGCGAAGAAGCCCGGTTCGCGGGGGCCGGCGGGTATGCCGCGCTCACGGGGGGCCGGGGGGCTGCTCGGGCGGCTGGTCGTGCCACGGGGCGGCGGGGCCGCGCCCGTGCCGGG
>JACAEO010000329.1 GCA_013388805.1 Chloroflexota bacterium | reverse complement strand
GCACTGGCGCAGCCAATGCTGCGGCCCTACAGGTCGTCTGGCCGGTAGAGCGGCAACTGGCCGGCCGCGGGCGGCGCGATGAGGTTGTAGAGGCTGATCTGGCGGTTCAGATCGCGCAGTCGCTGCTCATGCTCGGCATGGATGCGCGCGCGCTCCAGCGCGCCCGTCTGCGCCCAGCGCCCACGAACCCGGCTGCGCCAGCGCTCGAGCTCCGCCTGCTCCGCGCGGATGCGCTGCTGGAGCTCGATCCACGGTGGGGCATAGCCGGCATTCTTCAGCAGGCGGTGGCCAACGCGGAGCTCCTCGGGCACATGGTCGTCGTCGTCGAGCCGCAAGGGCTTGCCCGCGCCAGGCAGGTTGCGAAACTGGCCGGCCGCCTCGGCCTCGCGGATGCGCTGCTCGATCAGGCTCTCGCGGCTGCTCGGGGTGGTGGGCCGGGACAACACATACGCGCCATCCGCTCTACCCTGATCGCCGGAGCCGGACTCGTCACTCATCGGGCGCTCCTCCTCCAGATGAACTGCTGCCGCACCCAATGGTAGCACACCCGGCCGGGTTGCGTGACCAGCTTGCAGCGTGAAGCAGATGTGGTAGGATAGGGCGCCTCCCAACGGCGCGGGGCCATCCTGCGACAGGGCCAGCGCTGCGCCTGTTGCCGATCCGCCAGTGTCGAAAACGGCCGCTCCGCCGTCTCGATCAATGAACTGGCCTGCAGTGTATGCCTCAGGGAGGAACCAACGTATGGCCTGGCTTGGCCTGCTGGCGCTGATGTTGCTCATCTCGGCGGCGCCGGGGATCTCGGTGTATGTGGAGTATCGCCGGAGCGCGACGACCGCGCGCGGCGATGAGCATTCGTAACTGCTTGCAGTCGTGCTTTGTGGTACAATCCGCAGCAACACCCGGTGCAGCGCCTGTCCGGCTTACGCGATCGTCCTGGCCCACCGCTGCGCGCATGCCAGGTTGTGCCGACAGGCAGATTGAGGCCACGCTCCGAGCCGCCGGGTCTGCGGGGGAAGCCGGATGGCGAGAAGCATCCACCGAACTGCCCGGCCAACGCTGGCCAGCGAGCCACAGCTCTGCGTCGGCCAGCGCCATCGTCGCCTGGCGGCCGTCGGCTTGCTGGCGCTCGACCAGACGCTGATCTTCGTCGGCTTCGCGTTTGCCTACTGGCTGCGCTACCTCGCCGATTGGCCAGAGCCCTTCAGCCGGGTCGTGCTTGAGGTCGCAACCCAGAACCAGGTTGAGTTCAGTGCGTTTCTGCTACCATCTGTTCTCCCACTGATGCTCTTCCTGGCTCTGCGCTTCACCACCCGGGGCCTCTACCGCTTCGCCCCGCGCTTGAGTCTGCTCGACCAGCTCGGGATCATCTTCAATAGCCTGGTGACCGGGCTGGCCCTGCTGATCATCTTCGTCTTCCTCTACAAGCCGTTCTACTACTCGCGCCTGATCTTCGCCTTCGCCGCGGTCAGCATCTTCATCTTGCTCGGCGGCTGGCGCCTGCTGCTGGCAGGCTCACGCCACTGGCGCTGGTCCCACGGGATCGGCCAGGACCGCGTGCTGGTGGTCGGCGGCACCGGGCTCGGCCAGCAGGTGATGAGTGGTATCGCCTCCTCACCCGGCCTCGGCTATACGCTCGTCGGCTATGTCGACGACCGGCCGATCGTGGAACAGGGCCGGGCCACCCGCGTCTACCGCCACCTCGGCCAGATCGACGAGCTGGAGCAGGCGATCATCCAGAGTGGCGCCCAGCAGGTCATTCTGGCCCTGCCCTTCTGGGAGCACGGCCGCCTGCCGGAACTGGTGGCGATCTGCCAGCGCCTGGGCGTGGGCTACCAGGTCGCTCCAGACTTCTACCAGCTGAGCTTCGACCGGGTGGATATGCTGCAGCTGAGTGGCGTTCCCCTGCTCCGGCCTAAGGAGATCCGGCTGCGCGGCGGCAACCTGGTGCTCAAACGCACGATCGACGTGGCCACGGTGCTGCTCACCGCCCCATTCACGCTGCTGCTCGCCCTGCTGATTGCGCTACTCGTCCGCCTCGACTCGCGTGGCCCGGTGCTGTTCCGTCAGCTGCGGGTCGGCAAAGACGGGCAGACCTTCATCTGCTACAAGTTCCGGACCATGGTGCCCGACGCCGAGGCGCGTAAGGCCGACCTGGTGGCCCACAATGAGGCCGATGGCCCGCTCTTCAAGATCCGCTCCGACCCGCGGATCACGCGCATCGGGCGCTTCCTCCGCCGCAGCAGCCTCGATGAGCTCCCGCAGCTCTGGAACGTGCTGCGCGGCGAGATGAGCCTGATCGGCCCGCGCCCCGCGCTCCCCGATGAAGTGGCACGCTACGAGACCTGGCACCGCCGGCGCCTCGAGGTCATGCCCGGCTGCGCCGGCCTCGCACAGGCCCTCGGACGGAGTGATATGTCCTTCGATGAGCAGGTCCGCCTCGATATCTACTACGCTGAAAACTGGTCGGTCAGCATGGATCTGCGCATCCTGCTGATGGTCATCCCGGTCGTGCTCAGCGGGCGCGGCGCGTACTGATACCAATGTCACAAGCACACGCTATAGGTAGCGTTGCGTCAACGCGCACCTGGACATGTTGCGCGACAATCTCCAATCGCTAATCTGAATCAGGATCTCTCTATGCGAGTGCTCATCACCGGCGGCGCAGGCTTCCTCGGCTCGCACCTGACCGATCGCTTCCTCAGCGAGGGCCACGACGTGATCGCGATGGATAATCTCATCACCGGAAGCACCGACAACATCGCACATCTCGCCGGACACCCGCATTTTACCTTTATCAAGCACGACGTCACCAACTATATCTATGTTGATGGCCCGCTCGACGCCATCCTGCATTTCGCCTCCCCCGCCTCACCGATCGACTACCTGGAACTGCCCATCCAGACACTCAAGGTGGGCGCCCTCGGCACCCATAAGGCGCTCGGCCTGGCCAAGGACAAGGGCGCCCGCTTCCTGCTCGCCTCGACCTCCGAGGTCTATGGCGATCCGCAGGTGCATCCCCAGCCGGAGACGTATTACGGTTATGTCAATCCGGTTGGCCCGCGTGGCGTCTATGACGAGGCCAAACGGTTCGCCGAGGCGATGACGATGGCCTACCACACCTACCACGGCATCGACACGCGCATCGTGCGCATCTTCAACACCTATGGGCCGCGCATGCGCCTGCGTGATGGCCGCGTAGTGCCGAATTTCATCCAGCAGGCGCTCAAGCACGAGCCGCTTACCGTCTACGGCGATGGCTCGCAGACCCGCAGCTTCCAGTACGTCAGCGACCTGGTCGAGGGCGTCTATCGCTTGCTCTTCTCCGAGGTCGTTGATCCGGTCAATATCGGCAACCCTGGCGAGTTCACCATCCGCGAGTTCGCCGAGATCGTGATTGCGCTGACCGGCAGCCAGAGCCCGATCGTCAACAGGGATCTGCGTACCAGAGACGACCCCCAGGTGCGCCAGCCCGATATCAGCAGGGCGCGCCAGCTGCTCGGCTGGGAGCCCCAGGTGCCGCTGGCCGATGGCCTGGCGCAGACCATCCCCTGGTTCCGCGAGCAACTCCAGCGGCGAGGCGAGCTGTAGATGCAGCGCGCGGGAAGCGTCCTCCGGAGGCGTGGGATCGGACACGGGGGATGGCTGGCGACCCTCGCGCTGGCTGCGCTGCCTGGCTTTGCCATCGCCCTGCTGCCACTCGAACTGGCAGCACTGCTCGTGCTCGGCGCCATCGCCGCTGGCCTGGCCCTGCTCGACCCGGTGTGGGCGCTCTACCTGGCGGTGCTCTCGGTGCCGGTCCAGGAGCTGTGGCTGCTGCCCGGCGGCCTGAGCGTGACCCAGGCCGCCCTGCTGCTCGCCGTGACGAGCCTCGCCCTGCACACGCTGGCCTTTCCCGCGCAGCCCCTGAGGCTCGGACGGCTCTTCGTACCACTGGCGATCTTCGTCTGGACACTGGCGCTCTCGGCGGCCTTTAGCCCCTACAGCCGCGTCGAGGGCCTGCGCGAGACGGCGCGCTGGGCAACGGTGCCGCTGGTCTACCTGCTCGCGCTGCGCGCGCTGAGCCAGGCGGGCGGCGGCGCGCCGGAGCAGGGCGAGCACGGCGCGGGCGGGCTGCTGGTGCGCGGCCCTGGCTGGCGCGTCTGGGGGTTGGTGGCCTGCCTGCTGCTCGCCCCGACGCTGAGCGCGATCGTTGGCCTGGTGCAATACGGGCTGGGCCTCGGCCCGGAGAGCTTCGGCGTCGGTGGCGGGCGGGTGCGCGCCTATGGCACGATCGGGCAGCCAAACTCATTCGCGGGCTACATGAACCAGAGCTGGCCGCTGGCGGCAGGCCTGGCCGTCTTCGCCGCGATCGGCCTGCTGGCGGGCGCACCACGACGCCCGACCCGATGGGCGCTGGCGGGGGCGAGTGGCGCCGCCGCGCTGCTGCTGGCGGCGCTGCTGGCCAGCTTCTCACGCGGCGGCTGGGTGGGCGGCGCCGCTGGCGCCCTGGCGCTCACGATCGCCACGATCGCGCTGCTGCCGGCCGATCTGCGCCCGCAGGCCCGGCGCCTGCTCATTGGCGGCGCGGCGGCCACGATCCTGGTGCTCGGCCTGGGCGGCGGCGGCCTGCTACCCGCTACGGTCACGCAGCGCGCCAGCAGCCTGGTCAACAATCTGCGGCTCTTCGACCCGCGCGGCGTCGACGTCACCCGGGCCAACTTCGCCGTGGTGGAGCGGATGGCCCACCTCCAGGCCGGCTGGAACATGGTCGCCAGCCGCCCACTGCTCGGGGTTGGCCCCGGCAACTTTAGCCTGGCGTACGAGCGCCCGCCCCGTGCCGGTGAGCCGCCCTTCAGTGTGCGACCCTGGTACGAATCGCGCGGGCACGCCCATAACTACTACCTGCACGTGGCCGCCGAGGCCGGTATACTCGGGCTGCTGGCCTACCTGGCGCTGATCGGCGCTGTGGTGGCCCAGGCCGTGGGCGCGCGGCGCAGCGCGCGCAGCTGGTTCTGGCGCGGCGTGGCTGCCGGCAGTACCGCAGTGGTGGCGGCTGTCGCAGCCCACAACCTGTTTGAGAACCTGCACGTCCTGAACATGGGTCTGCAGCTGGGCGCGATCTGGGCGCTGCTCACGCTCGTGGAGGAAAACCAGCCATGACCTATCTGGTGACGGGGGGCGCCGGTTTCATCGGCAGCCACACGGTCGATGCGCTGCTGCGGCGCGGTGAGCAGGTGGTCTGCCTCGACAACTTCACCAGCTACTACGACCCGGCGCGCAAGCGACGCAATCTGGCCTGGGCCACCACCCGGCCCGGCTTCACCCTGGTCGAGGCCGACATCCGCGACGCCGAGGCCCTCGCAGCGATCTTCGCCACCCATCGCCCCCGTTGCGTGGCCCACCTGGCGGCCATGCCCGGCCCACGGCCCTCGATCGCCAACCCGGCGCTCTACGAGCAGGTCAATGTCGGCGGGACGGTGCACCTGCTCGAGCTTGCCCGCCGTCACCAGGTCGAAGCCTTCCTCCTCGCCTCCACCTCGTCGGTCTACGGGCGCACGCCAAAGCTACCATTTGAAGAGAGCGACCCGACCGACCGCCCCCTCTCGCCCTACGCGGCGACCAAGAAAGCCGCCGAGGTGCTCGGCTACACCTTCCACAGCCTCTATGGCCTCCCGATGAGCGTGGTGCGCTTCTTCACCGTCTACGGGCCACGGGGACGCCCGGATATGACACCGTATCTATTTGTTGATAGAATGGTACGGGGCCAGCCCTTCGTGCTCTTCGAACACGGGGTGGAGCTCTACCGCGATTACACCTATGTCGACGATATCGTCGCCGGCGTGATCGCCGCCCTCGACCAGGCTCGTGGATACGAGATCTACAACCTCGGCAACGCCAACCCGGTGGAATTGCGACGCTTCGTCGCCCTGCTGGAGCAGATCACCGGGCGCCAGGCGCTGATCGAGGCCCGGCCGTTGCCCGCCACCGAGCCACCGATCACCTTTGCCAGCACCGAGAAGGCCGGCCGCATGCTGGGGTTTGCCGCCAGCACCAACGTCGAGACGGGCCTGGTGCGCTTCTGGGAGTGGTACCAGGCCGAGGTCCTGCCGTCCGTGACCGGGTAGGCGTCAGCCGCGCAGTTGGCCAAAATACGGTATACTCCCCGACACATCATGCGGCCCGCGCCGCGCCATGGAGGTCTGCCGGACATGATGGTTGATGACGGTACAAGCCAGGTGGTCGGCGAGCAGCCAGTCGTGCCGGAACTGGCCCCCGAGGTCGAGGTGGCCCGTGAGGGCTTCTCGCTCTGGGATCGCCTGCGGAGCCCGCGTACGCTGATCTCCTTTGGCCTCGCCCTGGCGATCGTCATCTTCGCCCTGCGCGGCCTCAATATCGACCTGGGTCAGACATGGCAGTACATGCGCCAGGCCAACCCGTGGCTGCTGCTTGCCGGCCTCGGGGTCTTTTACCTGACCTTTCCGCTGCGGGCCGTGCGCTGGCGCATGCTGCTGCGCAATGCCGGGGTGCCGATCGACGCGGGGCGCAACAGCTGGGCCTCGCTGCCCGCGCTGATCGAGTATATCTACCTCTCGTGGTTCGCCAATTGTATCGTGCCGGCCAAGCTCGGCGATGCCTACCGGGCCTACCTGCTCAAACACAACGGCAAGGTCAGCTTCTCAACCTCAATCGGCACGATCTTCGCCGAGCGGCTGCTCGACATGCTCGGGCTGTTCGGCATGCTGGTGGTCTCGGCCTGGTTCACCTTCGGCGCCCATATGCCCGAGGGGACGCAGATCGTCTTTGGCTTCGGCGCGCTGCTGGTGGTGGCCATCCTCAGCGGCCTGGCCGGGATGCGCTGGCTCAGCCCGCTGGTGCGCCGGCTGATGCCGCGCCGACTCCACGATTTCTACGGGCGCTTCGAGCACGCCGCGCTCAGTTCGTTCAGTCCGGCGATCCTGCCACGCCTGGTCGTGCTGACGGCCGGGGTCTGGCTGCTCGAGGGCTTCCGGCTGTTCTTTGTGATCGAGGCCCTGGGGCCGGCGATTGGCACGCTCTCGCTCTCGGCGATCATCTTCGTCGCCCTGGCCTCCTCGCTGCTCACCGCGCTGCCGATCACCCCGGCGGGGCTCGGCGTGGTCGAGGGCACGATCACCGTGGTGCTCACCTTCTTCGGCGTCGAAAAGAACCTGGGGATCGCGGTCACCTTCCTCGATCGGCTGATCAACTTCTGGAGCATCGTGGCCGGCGGCTTCATCGTCTACCTGTTCAGCAAGCGCAGGTGACCGCAGGGGCGCATGCGCATCGGGGTCGATTACACGGCGGCGGTGTGGCAGGGGGCGGGCATCGGGCGCTACACGCGCGAACTGATGCGCGCCACGGTGGGCCATGCGCCTGAGCTCAGCTTTCGCCTGTTCTACGCGGCCCGTGGCCTGCCGGCCAGCGCACCCTACCACGCCGAACTGCAGGCTCTCTGCGCCACGCACCGCAACGTCACCGCCCATCCCATCCCGCTGAGCCCGCGGCTGCTCACCATCCTCTGGCAGCGCCTGCGCCTGCCGCTGCCCGCCGAGGCCCTGGTCGGCCCGCTCGACCTGCTGCACGCCCCCGACTTCGTGCTGCCGCCCACGCGCGCCCGAACGCTGCTCACCATCCACGATCTGACCTTTCTGGTGCGGCCCGAGTGCGCCGAGGCCGGGCTGCGCCGCTACCTGAGCCGCGCCGTCCCGCGGGCGTTGCGCCGGGCCGACATGGTGCTGGTCGACTCGCAGGCTACCGCCGACGACCTGGCCCGCCTGCTCGGCGTCACCGGGCCGCGCGTTCGCCTGCTCTACCCCGGCGTCGATGCCCGCTTCCGGCCCCTGCCTGCGGCCGAACTGGCGCCAGTCCAGGCGCGGCTGGGGCTCCCGGCGGCCTTCGTGCTCTTCGTCGGCACGCTGGAGCCGCGCAAGAACCTGCCCCGGCTGGTGCAAGCCTTCGCCCGGCTGGCCCACCCGGGGCTTACACTGCTGATCGCCGGGCGCCGCGGCTGGCTCTACGAAGAAACCTTTGCCCTGGTCGAACAGCTGGCCCTGCAAGATCGGGTCCGATTCCTCGATTTTGTCGCTGACCAGGATCTTCCCGCGTTGTATAATCTTGCTCAGGCCTTCGTATACCCCTCGCTCTACGAGGGATTCGGGCTGCCGGTGCTGGAGGCCCTGGCATGTGGCGTGCCGGTCGTCACCGCGGCGAGCTCGAGTCTGCTCGAGGTGGCTGGCACGGCCGCCATCCTGGTTGACCCGTACGACGTCGGTGCGATCGCGGATGGCATCGCCCGCGCACTCGCCGAGCAGGAGCAGCTCCGCGCCGCCGGGCCGCCCCAGGCCCGCCGCTTCAGCTGGGACACGTCCGCTCGGACCCTGATCGACTGTTACCAGGCCCTTCGCACGGGCCGATACGCCAGAGGATAAACACGCATGTCATCACAGAACGACCTGACCGCCGAGGCGCTGCGTCGCGGGGCCGTTCCGGGCCCCGGCTATGCCGTGGCCCGTGGGATCTCGCAGCTGTTCCACCCGGTGATCCTCGGTGTGCTGAGCATCTTCATCGTCGGGCTGCTTGGCGTCGAGCCACGCCGCACGGGCTTGCTCTGGGCGCTGTTCTGCACCGCGCTGCAGATCGTGCCGCCAACGATCTTTTTCAGCATCCGTCTGCGCCAGGGCGCATATAGCGACGACGACGTCTCGGTGCGCTCGCAGCGCAACGAACTGTACCTCTTCGGCATCGTCAATCTGGCGATCGGGCTGGTGGTGCTGCGGTTGCTGCAGGCGCCCCTGCCGATGCAGGCCATGATCGCCTCCGGCATCGTGCTCAGCCTGATTGCCTGGCTGATCAACCTGTACTGGAAGATCAGCGTCCACGCGTCGAGCATCGGCTCAACGGCGACACTGGCCGCGCTCTACTCCGAACCGCTCGGCCTGGCGCTCTGGCTGAGCGCCCTGGCCCTGGGCTGGGCCCGCGTGCGCACTCGAAACCACACCCCGCTCCAGGTGGTGGCCGGCCTCGCCCTGGCCGCAACCTGCGTCGTTGCCACCTTCGTGCTGTTTGGCCTGATGTGAACGTTCGATAGCCGATAGTCTGACCGGTGTCGTTCGCGTTCCACCCGGCGCTCACGAGTCTGGCAGACCGGTGAGCGCTCGGGGTTCAATCCGCTCCAACCAGGCGAAGAGCTCCGCAAACACCCGCTCGCGCACCGGCGCAGCCGAGAGTACCAGATCGTGCATGCCATCCTCGATGGCGATCAGCGTGACGTGGCGGCCCAGGCCAGGACCAAAGCGGCGCATATGCGCCACGTTCAACACGACATCGGCGTGCATGCAACCCTCGTTCCAGCGCCGGGCGTTGAGCGAGCGAGCTGCGTGCATCACCAGCACCGGGCAGGCAATGGCAAGCCCGGCCTGTAGGCGACGCTGCCCGGCCACAATGGCCCGCAGCCAGCCCGCATAGCTCTGGAAGCCGACCACTGGCTTCCACGCCAGGTTGAATTCCCACTCGCCGTGGTAGTTCCGGTGCAGACTCTCGGTATAGGCCGGTGCAAGATCCTCGCGGAGCGGCAGCCGCGGGAAGCGGGCGCCGAGCAGGACATACAGCCGGGCGAGCAGGCGCTTGAACCAGGGCAGGTTCAGGTCGAAGAAGGGGCTGTTGAGAAACAGGGCCTTGATCTGCCCGCGCCGCTGGCCCGCGTGTGCGTAGAGCGCGGCAATCAACCCGCCCGTGGAGTGGCCGTTGAGCAGCAGCCAGCGGTGGCCCTCCTCGCCGCTGATGATCGCGATCGCCGCGTCGAGCTCGGCGTAGTACGCGCGCAGGTCGGTGCAGTAGTTGGGGGTCTGCCCGGGCCGGAGCGACCGGCCGTACTTGCGCAGGTCGAGGGCGTAAAAGTCATAGCCGTTGGCGTTGTAGGCTGTGGCCAGGTGCGCCTGGAAGAAGTAGTCGCTGAAGCCGTGCAGGTAGAGCACCGCCCGGCCGGCGGGCACAGCCGCCCGCCTCCGCACCAGGGTCGCCACCACTGGCCCCTCGTCATCGGGCGGCATGTTGAGCGTGCGGGCCTCGAAGCCGGCGAGGGCACCGTCGGCTGCCCAGGGTGTCGGCGAACGGTCACTGGCCGGTTCACGAGTTGTGGAAATCATCGGGCAACTCCTGAAGCTTTGGGTCAGGGATTCGGGCGCGGGCCTGGCTCACCAGCTCACCACGATCTCGGCCTCACCACCGCTGATCGGCACGGCGACGTAAGAGGTCATCCCCGCCCGGTCGATGCGGGTCGGTACAGGTGTGCCATCGCGGGTGACCTGCAAGGGCAGTGGGGCGATGTCCTGCGGCACGAGGATGCGCACATAGGCGCTGGCGGCGCTGCTGGTGAGTGTCAGGGCGATGGAACGCTCTGCGCGCCGCCAGTGGTAGGCGGCGTAGCCATCGGAGGCGGCGTAGCGCGCCACGGCGCGCACCGCGCGGAAGCTCGGGTCGGCTGCCCAGCGCGGGGTAAGGATCAGGTCGCTGAAACGGCTGGCCCGGTCGTTGAAGCCGGCCGCCCCCTCGAACAGCGCGCCGATCATCGCCCCGGCGCCCCAGCCGTCGGTCGCGAGCGTATCGGGTCCCTGGATGCCCGGATTGCCGGCCGGGTAGTACCAGAGATAGCTTGCGCCGGTGAGCGCGGTGAGCGCGGCGTAGCGGCGCAGAATGTCGAAGCCATAGGGCTCCAGGCCGAAGCGGAAGGCCCCGCGCGCCAGCTCGCCGCCCACCAGCGGCATGATCCCGCCGTTCACATACTCGCCCGGGTTCTCGCCCTTACCACCGGCCATGCCGAAGCTGCCAGCGGGGAACGGCGGATCGATGCTGTACCACTCGGCGAAGGCGCGGCTGAAGGCGCGCCGCTGGAAGTACTCCTCGACGATGCGCTGGCCCTGGTGCGCATCGAGCACGCCACGGTTTAGCGCATAGGCGTTGGAGAGGCTCAGCTGAACATCGGGGTCCACGCCCGCCGGGCGGAAGGCAGGGTCTTCGGGCACGAAGTGGGTGAAGAAGCGCCCGTTCCAGGCCAGCTGGTTCAGACGGTCCATGATCGCACGGCTCTGCGCGCGCCAGCGCGCCGCGCGCGCCGGATCGCCGACCCGCTCCTCGGCGCGGGCCATGAGCTCCAGGGCGTGCGCAAGGCCGGTATTGTCACCGTGAAAGGTGCCCCAGATCGTAGCGGCATCGATCCAGTGGCGCGGGGCGGGCCGGCCCTCGGGGCTGAGGGTGGTCGGCCCATAGGCGAAATCCCACATATCGATGGTGTAGGGGCGCCGCACCAGGCCGCGCGCTGCGTCCCAGCGCAGCGGGTCGCTGGTGATGTAGTCCAGGGCGCGGCGCATCGCCGCCAGGTTGCGCTCGAGCCAGGCATCATCACCGGTCATCTGCCAGGCCTCGTAAACACCCTGCACGAAGAGAAACTCCAGGTCGCTCTCGACCTCCTTCCGGAAGGCGCTGACCGAGCGCGCGGGGTAATCAATCACATCGGGGAAGCTGCCGTCGGGCCGCTGGGCGGCGCGAAAGGCGTCGAGCAGACTGGTGACATCGCGCTCGAAATAGCGGAAGCCACGCCCCTGGTAGACGTGGTCACGCAGCCAGAGCAGCGGGTTATCGGGCGAGCGGTAGCCACGCACCGGGCGACCGTTGAGCTCGTAGGCGACGACCGCCTGCGCCATGAAGTCACGCAACCGTGGGTAGAGCGCGTCGAGATCGGGCTGGCCGGTCTGGAGCTCACTGACCGCGTCGAGGGTGAAGAGCGCGCTGCGGGCGCCGGCCGTTTGCCCGTCGATGATCGCGACGGCCCACTGCGGGCCGAGGTGACCGCGGGGCAGCAGGTGGGCCGTGGCATACCCATCGCGTACACTGAGCGCCGTGCTGCCCACGGGCCGGAGCGTCGCATCGTAGAGGCGGAGCTCAAGCGGGCCGCTGTAGCCCGGCACCTGTATGCTGACCAGGAGGGGCGCCAGCGGGCGCGCCACGTGGTCTACGCCATCGCCCAGGGCGAGCACGGCGCGCCAGGTCGCGGCAGGCAAGCTCAGCAGATCGGCAGGGTAGTGGCGCTGCCAATCCGGCGCCAGCGGCCTGACCACCGCGCGCCGATCATCGACGGCGGTAATCATGTGGCGGTCGAAGAGTTGGACCCGGGCATCATCGATCCAGAGGGGCGCAGTGCGGGGCGGCCCGAGGGCCTCAGCGCCGGCCCGTCGCCAGGCGCTGAGGAACGGCTCGACCAGACCATAGGGCGCGGGCTGGCCCGGGTCGGCGCCGCCAGGGGCGCAGGCAGCAAGCACGACTAGCAGCCAGAGGCACAGCAGGGCGCAGGAGCGGCTACACATCACGCCCGATTATACCAGGGATCTCGGTGCCTCCAGACTACGCTCACGCAGGGGCGCCGCATCGCCCGGCGCGTGTGCGCCCTCACCCCCCCCATCCGGCGACGGGCTGGCCTGCGCCGCAAACGGAATGCGGATGGTCATCGTGGTGCCTTTGCCCAGCGTGCTCTGGACGCTGATCGTCCCACCGTGGCTCTCCACGATGGTATGGCAGATCGCCAGGCCCAGCCCGGTGCCGGAGGGCTTGCCCCCGCCGATCGCGCCCTTGGTCGTCACAAAGGGCTGAAAGATCTGCGGCAGCAACTCCGCGGGAATACCGGTGCCGGTATCCTGCACCGCCAGCTCGAGCTGGCCATCCACAACCTGGCCGCTGACCGTGATCCGCCCGCCGCCCTGTTCGCGCATGGCATCACGTGCATTGGTGAGCAGATTGATCAGCACCTGCGCGATCTGCCCGCCATCGCAGACAACCGTGGGCAGCGGTCCCAGCCGTTGTTCGATCTGCACATTGACTCTGGCAAACTCGGGTTGCAGCAGCGTGACCGTCTCGAACACCAGGTCATCGATCTGGCAGGGCTCACGCTTCGGGTCGCGGCGGCGCGTAAAGGTGAGCAGCCCGCCGGTGATGCTCTGGCCACGGGTACAGGCCCGCAGCGCCACTTCAAGCGCCTCATCCTTGTCGCTGACATCGCTGCTACTTAAACCGAGCTGGGCGTAGCCGAGGATCGCGGTGAGCAGGTTGTTAAACTCGTGGGCGATCCCCGCAGCAAAGGTGCCGAGTGCAGCCAGTTGTGAGGAGCGGACCAGCTCATCCTGTTTGGCGCGCAACTCTTCGAGCAGACCGGTGGCCTGGCGGGCAAGCTCCCTACTGCGCTGGCTCTCCTCCTGCCAGGCGGCCACGGCCCGGAACGAGCGGTGGGCCATGATGAGCGGGATGGCAGCAACGATGAACAGCCAGGGGTTCGTGACCCAGAAATAGGCCAGGATGGCGCCGAAGGGCAGGGTGATGAAATGGACCCATCTGACCTGGCGGTAGCTGTCGACATAGACCTGCAGCAACGGCTGGCCGCTGGCCAGCGCGACGATGGTGGAAACGAGCAGTGTATTCAGCGTGTAGTAGACACCGGCTATCACGACAAAGGCCAGCAGCCCGCGCGGGCCACTGAAGGGCGGGGCACCGGGCAGGGTGATTGTCTGATAGGCCACCACCATCAGGAGAAAGATAATACTGCGCTCGGCTGCGTTGAATAAGCCCTTGTACCAGTCCCGCCGATGTAACGCATCGACCAGGAGACTGCCGAAGAGCACGGCCAGCACGCCATACGCTCCAGTGACGGCCACCAGGAAGATCGTCGGTGCGTCCACCACGGTCATGGCCACGCGGTCACGCCCATTGATCCCGAAGTCAACCTCGAAGTAGTCGGCGAGGACGTACGCGACGAACGCGACCAGGCTCACCAGCAGTCCTGCGGGGGCCAGCGAGCTCCACCGCAACGCCAGGGCGATCGCAACCAGGGCAGTCGCCCAGAGTGCGTAGATATAGCAGCGCGCGGCCCGCGGTAGCGTGCTCATCGGTTCCTCTGCAGTAGCTGGCAGAGCGTGGCGGTCGACGGCTCCGAGGCTCCGATCGCCGCACCCTATCGTTGCGAGGGGCGCAGCCGCGACTCGGGGGCCATTAAGTGGCCGGCGGCAGACCCTTCCAATCAACGTTGGTGCGCTACGTCCGTCGTCCTCAGTATAACCGGTGATTCGATCCGGAATGAAGCATACAACCGCACGGGGCACAAAAAGAGGAACAGGAGGGTGGTAACCCTCCTGTTCCTCTGGACCGAGAAAAACGAGCTTAGACCCACTTACCAGCCGCACTCGCAGCCAGAAGGAGCGAGGCGATCGAGCCCATCAGCAGCGTAACCTTCACGTAGACGGCATTCCACTTCATGGCGGGAAACCCCTTTCTTCGCTTGTGGTATTGATCCACAGGGTGACACTCGGGTTCCCTCCGCTCCGCTTCGGGCACAAAGCCCCGTTCGTCCAGCGATCGATCTCCTGCAACCCCTCGGTCCGCTGCGTAGTGTAACAAATCCTTCACGATTTGGCAAGCGCGTTGACCGCAACAAAGTGTCAAGCAGTTTTTCAGATGGATAGCTTCTGAACGCCAGATCAAGCTCACTAATCCAAACACCACGATCAGAACAGAAATGACAAATCGCTGACAAAAACTTGAAATTAACGCTTTGGGCGGGCAGCGGGGTGTCCCGCCGCCCGCCCGATCGACCCGGTAGCGAGCCGCTCAGCCGAGAGGTTCGCCGAGCAGACGTTCAACCCGGCGATTCGCCGCGTCGAGCACCGCCCGGGCGGCCACCGTGGCCTCGTCTTCGCGCACCACGCTCACCCCAAGCAGGGACTCGAAGCCGCCGTCCAGCACGAAGGAGAGGTGGGCAAGGAAGATCTCGAGCGTCCCCAGCGATTGGCGCTGCAGGTGCTCGAGCCGGAAGTTGCCACGCGGGCCGACGGCCGCATTGAGCGCATAGATCGTCGCGCTGGCCGCCAGCGCCGACCAGGGCTCGCCGCTGCCGCGTTCGAGGCCCTCGAAGCGTTGCTCCTGCAGGGCCAGGCCGACGCTCACGCTCGGTCCGGCCCCATCGCTGCGCGCTGTCACCTCAACCAGTTGCAGCCGGCGCGCGGCCGCGTGCGGCGCCCGTTCGGCAACCTGCACCAGGCTGATCTTGCGATGGTCGAGGCGTACACCACCCCGCACATAGAGGATCGACTCGATGTCGCGCACGATCTGCTTCGGGCTCCGCTGCGGCGTGCCGACCACGTGCACCTCGTTGATCTGCCCCTGCGGATCGGTGATCAGCCGGGCGGCATGGACCCCGCGCACCTGGTAGATCAGCTGCTCAAGCACCTCTTGCCTGGACTGGAACGCCTCTGCGGTCATTGTCAAGCCTCCCGGGATAATGACTGGACTGGTTCCTCCCACGACGCAACGACACACACACGTTGTGCGAACAGCATCACGAAGTCGGGCAACACGCGACTACTGGTCGACTGGCAGACGACGGCTCAGCGTAACCGCCGGCTGCTCTGCGCGCGCCGGCGAAGCCGTCGCCAGGCCACGGATCGCGCGGTAGCAGAGGATGGCGATACCCGTGGTGAGCAGCACATCACCGAGGCTGAACACGTTCGCCAGCGGAATACCGGCGGGGATGGGAAAGATGTCGGTCAGGATCCAGAGGCGAACGTTGTCCGCGATCGCCAGCGAGTTGTTGGCGATCGGCAGCCCATCGGCGGCGTACCTGGCGATACGCCCTGCATATTGCGCCGCCTCAGGCGCCACCGGCATGTAGCCCCCGTTGGCCGCGATCGCCGCCAGATTCATCAGCACCCCGGCCGCGATCAAGATGATGCCGGGGATGTGGCGGTTCAGCACCACCCAGATGACCAGCAGAGCCATTGAGAGCACGTAGAGCGGCGCAGTCGCAACCGGGATCAGCGGCTCTGCGCGGAACGGGGTGAAGATCAACACCTGCAGGCCAAGGCTGCCGAGCACCAGCGGCAGCCAGCGTAGCTCAAGCGCCACCAGATTCCGCAACGACCCGCCCCGCAGCAACGCAACCGCGATCACGATCAGCACAATCACGCCATTGAGCATCTTCACCTCCTTTGCAACGCGCACGACGCCCATCTCATGATGGAGCTTCAGCAGCGCGACCACCGGGTCGTGCCCTGGCTGACACCACGGTCATACGCCAGGGCAATTCTTTAAAAACCGTTGATAATTGTACTATACCACCAATCTGGTGCGCCGTTGCAGCAAGCGAGCGCAAAACGGGCCCCGCTCTGGCACACTGCGTCAACCTATGCGGGCCAGACGGCCCTTGACGCGACCCGAAAGGGCACCTATGATCAACCTGGCCTCAGCGCTGGTCCGACACTACGGAAGGGAGTCCCGTATGGCACGCACGCCTGTGATCTTCGTGCCCGGCCTGTGCGGATCGTTCAACCTCATGGTGCTGCTCGACTGGCGTGGTCCGACCCTGAGTGGCTGGGGCTTCCCACCCTTCATCAGCTACGGTAAGCAGTTCCTCGAAGCGTTCGAAGAGGCCGGCTATCGCCGCGAGCGCGATCTGTTTGTGGCCTTCTACGACTGGCGCAAGTCAGTGCGCGATAGCGCACGCCTCTACCTCAAGCCCTGGATCGAGCGGGCGAAGCAGCGCTCGGGCGCCAGCAGCGTGATCCTGGTCGGCCACAGTATGGGCGGCCTGGTGGCGCGCAGCTACATCCAGAGCAATGACTATGCCAACGATGTGGCGCGCCTGATCACCCTGGGCACACCCCACCGGGGCGCTGGCGAGGCCTACTACACCTGGGGCGGCGGCGAGCCCCGCTCTGACCCGTCGGTCAAGGCGGTGCTCGATGTGTACCTCTGGTACCTGCAGAACGCCCACCCGTTCCAGACGCAGCTGAATCGCCTGCGGACGATCCGCACCCAGGTGCCGAGCATCCGCGACCTGCTGCCGATCGACAATTACCTGCTCAATGACCTCGGCGCCGACCGGCCCCGGCCCGAGCCGCTACACCTGGAACGCAACCTGGTGGGCGCCCTGCTCAACCAGCCCGCCCACCTCGATCTGCTCGTCGGGCGTGTACCGGTTACGACGATCGCCGGCGATGGCTTCCCCACGATCAAAGCGATCGTCGTCGGCGGCCCGCCAATCCCGCCCGGCGATCCGCCCCGCTACCCCGATGGCGAGCCGCTCCGCGATGAGGTCGATCCTGCCGGCGACGGTACGGTGCTGACCGGCAGCGCCCGGCTTGGCCACCCCGCGGTCAACAACCTGGGGCCCCTGCCGGGCGCCAGCCACGGCGCCCTGCCCGATCACCCCACGGTGCTTGGCCGTGTCTTCGCCGAGCTCGGCGCCGAAACGCCACCGCTCGGCGCACCGCCGGTCGAGCCCACACGCCTGGTGCTGCTCACCGCCTCGCCGGTGACGATGAGCGTCGAGACCCCGGCTGGGGCGCCGATCGTTCCGCCTGGCGTGCTCGGCGCGCAGGCGGAGGCGCCCGCCACCCCGCTACGCCGGCGGCGCGTGCGCGCGCGCGACCATGGCCATCGCGGGAAGCATCTGAATATCGCCGTGATCGCCAACCCGCCCGCTGGCGCCTACCGTGTACAGCTCCATGGCACCGCCACCGGAACGCTGGCCCTCGGCGCGATGATCATCAGCGCCACGGGGGTCACCGTGCTCGCTGGCGCCGAAGGAGCAGCGGCGATGCCGGCAACGGCGCCGATCAATACCGAGATCAGCACCGTCCACGGCCGCGTCGCCGCCGGCACCGACCTGTTCTACGAGGTGGTGGTCACCGACACGCTCACCGCTCCAGACGTGCATCTCGATGCGCAGGCCACTGCCGCTGACGCAGTGGCAAAGCTGCGCGCCGCCGTCGGCGGCAGGGTCGTGCTGGGCGGCGCCGAGGGCGACCCGGTCGCGACGGTGCTGGGCAGCGCCACGCCCGAGGTGCGTGACCCGGCCGCAGCCGCGCTGAGCGGCGACGAGGCGGCCACTGACCAGGTAGTACAGGCGCTGGGCGGCGCCGAGCCGGCGGCCATGGTCGACGCCCTCTCACTCGTCGCCCGCGACGTGCTGGGCGTGCAGGACGATGTCCTCGCCGAGGCGCTGATCACGCAGCTGCAGGCGCTCACCTAGGACCGGGGCGGCAGGCGCCTATGCCTCCCAATACCCCGCTGCAGCGGCTGATGCTCGTTGTGCGCGCGGCGCTCTCGCTGACCCTGGCGGCGCTGGCCCTGGTCGGCCTGCCAACCTTGCTGGCCTGGTGGCTGCTGGGCGGGCCGCTGGGCTGGCACCACCTGCTGGTGGGCCTGGCCGGCGGCGCGCTGCTCTTCGCCCTGGGCGGGCTGGCCCTGGGCTGGGCGATCGGGCGGCAACGCCGGGACCTGTAGCTGCGCCGCCCGCCAGCGGGGGGGCCGCAACGACGTTACATCAGCGCCCCGGCGCAAACGACCCGGTCGCTCACCGCTCGCGCGTGGTACAATAGTGGCCCATTGGTGCGACTGTCCCCCGGACCGCTGCCGCGCGGCCGCGCGCTCAGTGGTGATCCGGTGGGACCAGGATGATCAGGAGCGACCTGGTGGAGTGGTACGAGGAAGAGGTGCGGGCCATCGAGCGCGCCCACGCCCTGGCCCCGCCGCCGCGGGGGGCGATCGTGTTCTACGGCAGTTCATCACTCCGGCTGTGGACCAGCCTGGCCGACGATCTGGCGCCCTGGCCGGTCGTCAATCGAGCCTTTGGCGGCGCGACCCTGGCCGCATGCGTCCACTTTTTTGAGCGCCTGGTGCCGCCCTGCGCACCGCAGAGCCTGGTGCTCTACGCCGGCGACAACGATCTGGGTGATGGCCAGCCGGCCGAGGCGGTGATCGCGTCGCTCAGCGCGCTGCTGGCCCGGGTCGATGCGCTGCTCGCACCCATCCCTGTCGCCTTCATCGCGATCAAGCCAAGCCCGGCCCGCTGGGGCCTGCGCCGGGCCATCCGCCAGGTCAACGAAGCCGCCCGCCGCGCACTGCTGGCTCGCCCGCACGGCTATTTTATCGATGTCTATCAGCCGATGCTCGGCCGCAACGGTGAGCCGGAACCCACCCTCTTCGCCGACGATGGCCTGCACCTCAGTGCCGCTGGCTATCGCCTCTGGACCGAGATCGTGCGTACCTACCGGCTCCCGCTCTTCGCAGCCTAGGCGGCGGCCCACCATCGCTGATCCGCCTGGCACGGATCGGCTCTTAAACTCCCTATGGCGGAACGTCCACCTGCGCTTAACAACCGGTTAACCGGCCTGCCGTACCGTGTCTGTACCGCGCCGGGCCATGCTATCCACCCGGGCGACTCACCGCTCGGGGGACGACTCGCTGGCCAGGATCACCGGGAAAGCTCGACAGACGCTGAGGATCGTGCATGCGCCGGGAGTATGTTGCGTGGTGGAGTCCATGCCTGCAGCGCACGATGGAGCTGCTGGTGTTCGGCCATGCCGGGGCCCGCGTGCTGGTTTTTCCGACCCGCAGCGGTCGTTTCTACGACTACGAGAACTGGGGCCTGGTCGCGTCGCTGCAGCCCGCGATCGCGCAGGGCTATCTCCAGCTCTACTGTGTTGATAGTATCGACCGCGAGAGCCTCTACGCTACCGATAGCCCGCCCTGGCAACGCATCGCGCGCCACCGGCAGTACGAGGCCTACATCCTCGAAGAGGTGGTGCCATTCTCGGAGCAGCGGAACCCTGGCCCCCACCTGATCGCCCACGGCTGCAGTCTGGGGGCCTATCACGCCGCAGCGCTGGCCTTTCGCCATCCGCAACGCTTCCGCAAGGTCGTGGCGTTGAGTGGGCGCTACGACCTGACAACGCCCGTCGGCAGCTACCGCGACCTCTTTGATGGTCATTATGATGAACTGATCTACTTTCACATGCCCTGTCACTTCCTCCCCGCGCTGACCGACCCGCTGCTCCTCGATGCGCTCCGGCGCCTCGAGATCATCCTGGCGGTCGGCGAAAGCGACGTCTTCCTGCCCAACAATCGGCGGCTCAGCGAGATCCTCTGGAACAAGGGCATATGGCACGCTCTGCACGTCTGGCCCGGCGAGGCCCACTGTGCTGCCGACTGGCGCCAGATGGTGCCGCGTTATCTCTAGTGCAGTTCCAGGCGACCTGTTTGGGCATCAGCGCGACCTCGACCGTGTCCAGCTGCGCCGCGCCCAATCTACCATCGCCAATCTGCAATCTGCAATCGCACCAGGTCGGCCCCGATGTCGCCCACACTGCTCGTAATTGCCAAACAGCCCATCCCCGGGCAGAGCAAAACGCGCCTCTGCCCGCCCCTCACGTCCGAGACGGCAGCGGCGCTGTACGCCTGCTTTCTGCGCGATACGCTCGCGCTTGCGCGCCAGGTGCCGGCGGTGCGCCACGAGATCGTCTATCTCCCCACCGCGGCCGCCGACTACTTCCAGGCACTCGCCCCCGATATGGCCCAGAGCGTGCAGTGCGGCGCCGACCTCGGCGCGCGCCTCGACCATGCGCTCACGGCGGCGCTGGCGGCGGGCGCCGTGGCCGCCGTGGCGATCGGCAGCGATAGCCCGACGCTGCCCGCGACCTACGTGGCCCGGGCCTTCGCGCTGCTCACCTCCCACGATCTGGTCCTTGGCCCCAGCGACGACGGCGGCTACTACCTGATCGGCCTGCGCCATCCGCAACCCCGGCTGCTGCGCGAGGTTACGATGAGCACTCCCACAGTGCTGCGCGACACGCTGGCCATCGCTGCTGAACTGGGGCTGCAGGTAGCCCTGCTCCCGCCCTGGTACGATGTCGACACCGTGGCTGAACTGACGCGGCTGCGCGCCGAACTGCGCAGCGCACCGCCCGGTGTGGCCGTCCATACCCGCGCGTTCCTCGCGACGCTGGATGGCCCCGACACGCCAGCTACGCCTGGATGAGTCGCTGATCACCCGGTAGGCACCGCGCTACCCGGTGCTGCGAACCACGCGCCTCGTTACTCACCACCCCTGCCGGCGGCCGAACACCGTCGCCCCCTCGCTATCAGCAACCCTGATGCGAAACAGCGCCTGCCGCTGCTGGCCCTGCAGCTCGGTGTAGACCGTCACCTCCCACTCGCCGGCCATCTGGTAGACGGAACGGGCCTCGTACAGGCCCGGGCCGCGCGGGGTTGCGATTGGCCTGGCACCACTGAGGCAGAGCATGTCCATGTCCAGGTCGAGGTAGACCTCGGCGCCGTCGATCGGCCGGCCCAGGCGGTCGGTCAGCGTCACGCGGAAACGTTGGGGCTGGTTGACGCGCGGGTCGCGCTGCGTATCCAGGGTGATCGTGACGCCATCCACCGTCTGCTGGGCCCGCACCTGATCACCGGCGAGCGCCGGCAGGCCGCCGCCACAGGCGCTCAGGATAAGCGCCAGGAGCGCAACAAGCGGGATCACCCACCAGCGCGGGGCGTGCAGCCAGCCCGCGGCCACTACTGCTGCTCCAACAGTTCGCGGACGCCAGCAGCGATCACCTCCGGGCTCGTGCCAAAGCTGTAGATGATCCGCAGTCGCCCCTCTGCGTCGATCAGGTAGAGGGCGGAGCTGTGGTCCACCAGATAGGCGGCACTGGTGCCCTCGGGGGTGTTCTTCTTGTAGTAGAGCCCGTACTCCTTACCGATCTGGCGCAGGACCGCCTCATCGCCCTGCATCCCGATGAAACTGGGGTCGAAATTACTCAGGTGGCGCGCCAGCACCTCGGGCGTATCCCGCTCCGGGTCAACGCTCACAAACAACACCTGCAGTTGATCGCCCGCGGCGCCAAGCGCGCTCCTGGCGCGCTTCAGCTCCGAGAGGGTGAGCGGGCATACATCGGGGCAGAAGGTGTAGCCGAAGAAGAGCGCAACCGGCTTGCCGCGCAGCTCGCTCAGGCTCAGCGGGCGCCCCAGGCTGCTCGGCAACGTGAAGTCGCTCAGCGGCAGCGGCGGGTCAATCCGCGTCCCCTGTTCCAGAGCCGGGACGGGCGTGGTGCTGGTTGCGGACTGCGCGCACCCGCCCAGCAGTGCCAGGCCGATCGTCAGGACAACCAGCGCAAGAGAGCGAACCATAAGCTACTCCGGCTCCTCAATGTTGCAAGGCAAACAGATCCACGAATGGGCCTTCGCCGTCTGGCCTGTTGCTGTGCCTCCATGCTTCCCGACGGCAGCTGCGGCACCAGCCCTCACCCCCCGCGACTGGCGTGGCTCCTCCGCTCCCGCGTGCGGGCGGGGAGGACGGGAGGTGAGAGCCAGTAGCGCACAGCCAGCAACAGCTCCTGTCGTCCGCAGGGTCAGCGCATGGGCACAGCCCCTCCATCCCCCCTACGGCATACGCACCGGGGCGTCGATGCTGATCGTTCCGGCCCGCTCGAAGGTGAGGTTCAGGCGCACCGTCTCGCCCGCGGCCAGATCGCGCTTCAGGCCGATCAGCATCACGTGCAGCCCACCTGGCTTCAGTTCGACCTGGCCGTTGGCCGGGACACTGATACCGCCAGCCACCGGCGCCATCTGCATCACATTGTCAACCATCTTGCTCTCGTGCAACTCGACCATCTCGGCAACGTCGGTACTGGCCGAGACGAGACGGTCGGCCGTGCCGCCACGATTGACGAGGACCATGTAGGCGGCGCTGGTGCCGCCCGAGGACATCATACCACCGTGGCCCATCATCGGGGTAGCCTCGGCCATGCCTCCCTGGGCATTCATCCCGGTCGTCACGGCAGCGCGCACCCAGGGGTCGTTCACGGTCACCTGCGGCGCACTGGCGCCACAGCCAGCCAGCAATGCTGCGCAGAGCAGCGTCAGGAGGGCAAACAAGCGCATGACGAGCGCTCCTTTCCATGTCAGACAACGGATCATCGCTCACACCGGGTCATAACCAAGCCGGGAGGGGTTGATAGCACAGCGACGCGGCGCGGCAGCCCCGGGTGGGCGGGGCTCACACAACGTCACTGGCCGGTTCAGGCGTGGGTCGGGCGCGGGGGCGGCGTGGGCGGTGGGAGGGTGACGGGGCGGCATCGCTGTACCGGGCAGGGCGCCAGCACGGCCACCAGCAGGCTCGTCACCATCAGCAGCATGAGAGGGTATTGCAGCAATTCGTAGCTCGCCCGTGGCGTGGATCCGGGCGGAATGTCGGGGGTGGCGGGGGCGGCCAGTGTGCCGTGCTCGCCACAGAGGAAGAAGGCCAGCGCCGGGCGCTCGGCGAGCATGCGCTGCATGGCGCAGTGGATCACACAGCTGAGCGGGCTGAGCAGCCCCAGCTCAAGGGCGATCAGCAACGCCACAGCCTGAGGCCACCAGCGCACTGCGACGCGCCGCAGCCGCAGCCCCACCAGCGCTGCCGGGCGCCAATTGTGTGTGGGTTCGCTCACAGGGTAGACTATAGCAGATCCCGCCCCGGCGCTCAAGTTGGGCACCTGCCCCCCAGGGCTTGTGCAATGATCCTGCTGGCCAACCCCCGGGGTACGCGAGTCTGCCAGCAGGAGCATCGTCTTGCACGGCATTCCGTCGGGCTGATTCGTCTGTCAACGACGTCTTCTGGAATGCTCCGCCCTGTCATGCTTTCGCGCAGCATCTTCCGCCTCCTGACGCGGTAGACCCCGCGCTGCGTGTACCCTGCCCCTCGACAAGCTCGGGAGCCGCGGAGCCGAAGGGCTCCTCAGCGCCACCCTCATGTCATTCCGCGTACCTGATGGCCCGGCGGCGGGCCAGTGGCGCCGGGAGCAACCCATGTCACCCCTCGCCCTTCGGCTGCGCTCAGGGCAGGCTCCGCGAGGGGTCTTGCGGCGCATGGGCACCGCCAGATTCCTCACTCCGCCTGTGGCTCCGTTCGGAATGACATGAACCATCTGGTTCTGCAGAGTACCTGACGGCCCGGCGACGGGCCAGTGGCGCCGGGCGCAACCCATGTCACCCCGAGCCCTTCGGCTGCGCGGCTCCCGAGCTTGTCGAGGGGCAGGG
>JACAEO010000273.1 GCA_013388805.1 Chloroflexota bacterium | reverse complement strand
GGGTAGGGGGGTGGGGTATACGAGGCCTGGGGGCGCAACTCCCAAAAACCCTCCACCTGAGAGGTGGTATGGGGATATGACTGGTCAGACTACGAGTCACTGGCGCGCAGGCCATCGAGGACGAAGCGGGCCACCTGCTCGGCCGCGCCGTCGCAGTCGCCGGTGGCCTGGCTGATGCGCTGCACCGCCGGGGGGCGCAGCAGTTCGAGGGTGAGCGTCGCGAGCACCGCCGGGTCGCCGGGCCGCAGGTGGCCCAGTTGCTGGCCCGCCGCGATCGCCTCGCTGAGCAGGGTGTGGAGTGCCGGGTAGAGGCCGTGACGCGCGTCGTCGGGGATACCCGCGCCGGAGCGCGGGCTGTCGAGCAGCGCGGCCTGATGCAGGCTCTGCCGGTAGAGGGCAACGATCAGGGCGCCCAGCCTGCTCACCGGGTCGTGGGTTGTTGCGGCCGCCGCCGCCAGTTGCAGGCGCGCATCGCTGCAGGCGGCCTGGCGCACCGCAGTGAAGAGGTGCTCCTTGCTCGAGAAGCGGCGATAGATCGTCCCCACGCCAACGCCGGCCCGCTCGGCGACCTCGCTGACCGTCACCGCGGCGCCGCGCTCGGCGAAGAGCTCGCGGGCAGCCTGCAGCACCCGTTCCATGTTCCGCTGCATATCGCGGCGCTCGCGCCGCCCCGCTGCGCCCGATCCGCTCATACGCTGCTCCATCTCGGCTGGCCGCTGGCAGTATAGCACGGAACGACCCGAAGCGGAGGCAGGGTTCCGTTTTCAGGGCCGGGCGGGCGCCTGCCCACCCGCCAGGAGATGAGACGCCAGTGGTCCATGGGGATAGGTACAGCGCAGCGGCACCGTGCTATCATCGGAAAACCGTGTGGTTTTCGCAAGCTTGTGTCGGGCGTCTGGCCTGGCGATCAGGCGCTGCGCCCGATCATCTGGAAGGAGCAGAGGATGACAACCGCCGTCTCGTCGCGTGGCTCGGTGCCGCGCTGGCTCGTGCTGGTGCTGGGCATCGCCTACGTGCTGCTGGGGATCTTCATGCTGTTCAACCCGGTGCTGAGCCTGATCGCGATCGCGATCTTCACCGGGGCCTCGTGGTTCGTGTCGGGCGTGGTCGACTTGATCAGCCTCTTCCGGGACCGCAGCCGCTGGGTGTGGACGATCATCACCGGGGTGATCGGCATCTGGGCGGGCCTGGTGCTGCTGGGCCAGCCACTGCTTGGCGCGGTGCTCCTGCCGACCGTCTATGTGATCATCATGGCGATCACGGGGATCGTGCTCGGCGTCGCGCGGGTCGTGCAGGGTTTCCAGGGCGCCGGCTGGGGCGTGACCATCTGGGGTGTGATCACCGTGCTGCTGGCGGGCTGGCTGCTGCTGAACCCGCTGGCGGGTGTGGTCGTCCTGCCATTCGTCTTCGGCAGCTTCGCGATTGTCGGCGGGATCCTGACGATCGTCGCGGCCCTCCGCGACGAAGGCATGGTCTAGAATCGGCCATGCCAGTTTGACTGTTGCTCCACACCTCCACAGCTCCACACCTCCACAGCTCCACACCTCCACAGCTCCACACCTCCACAGAACTGGTCTGTAGAGCTGTAGAGCTGTAGAGCTGTAGAGCTGTGGAGGTGAAGGCCAGATGGTCAGGCAGGTTTGTGACCTGCTTCAGATTTGGGGCCGCTTGACGGCTGCTCCACAGCTCCACTGGACCGGACTACTCATGCTCGTTCTCAGGCGGAAGCAGGGCGTCCCACCAGATCTTGCCCGAGCGCTTCTGCTGGAAGTCGACGTGGATGTGCTTGGGCTCGGTGTATTCGAGCAGACCAGCCACGCCCATCTCGCGGCCGATACCGCTCTCCTTGAAGCCGCCGAAGGGCGCGTGGGGGTTGAGCACGTGGTGCTCATTGATGCCGACGGTACCGCTGCGGATACGCCTGGCGACCTCGATTGCCGCCTGCAGGTCGCGTGACCAGACCGAGGCGGCCAGGCCGTACATCGTATCATTGGCCATACTGATCGCGTCGCCGAGCTCCTCGTAGCGGATGACGCAGAGCACCGGGCCAAAGATCTCCTCCTGGGCGATGCGCCAGCGATTATCCACGTGGGTAAAGATCGTCGGCTCCAGATAGGGCCCCCGCTCGTAGAGCTCCCCAACCGGGCGGCCACCGCCGATCGCCAGGCGCGCGCCCTCCTCGCGCCCGAGCTTGATGTAGCTCTCGACACGCTCGCGCTGCTTGAAGCTGATCAGCGGGCCAATGTCCGTCTCCAGCTCCAGCGGGTCGCCGAGGCGCAACTGGCGCGTACGCGCCACCAGGCGCTCCACGACCTCATCATAGAGCGTGGCGGGGACGAAGCAGCGTGTGCCTGCCTCGCAGAGCTGGCCAGCGTGGTAGAACATACCGAAGAGCACGCCATCGATCGCCTTGTCCAGGTCGGCGTCGGGCAGCAGGATGCTCGGCGACTTGCCGCCCAGCTCCAGGGTGACCTTCTTGATATGCGGGGCGGCGATGGCCATGATCTTGCGTCCAACCTCGGTGGAGCCGGTGAAAGCGATCTTGTCCACTTGCGGGTGGCCGACCATGTACTCGCCCACTTCGCCGCCCGGGCCAGTCACCAGGTTGAGCGTCCCCCGGGGCAGCAGTCCCGACTCATCGATCAGTTGTACCAGCCGGATGGCGCTGAGCGGGGCGAGCGAGGAGGGCTTGAAGACGATCGTATTGCCGGTGGCCAGCGCCGGGCCCAGCTTCCAGACCGCCATGGGGAAGGCGTAGTTCCAGGGGATGATCTGCGCGCAGACGCCAAAGGGATCGCGCCAGACGAAGTTCCACGACAGGGTCGGGAAATCGTTCCAGGGCATCGGCTCGTAGGGCGGGCGGCGGGCCAGATCGCCAAACACGCGCATCATGTGCAGGGCGAGCGGGATGTCGTTATAGGTGGTCTTCCGGATGGGTACGCCGCCATCACGGGACTCAAGCTCGGCGATATCGAAGGCGTGCTCCTCGATCAGGTCGGCGATCTTGTGGATAATACGAGCCCGTTCGTAGTGCGGCGTATGGGGCCAGGGGCCGTTGTCGAAGGCGTCGCGGGCCGCAGCCACCGCGCGGTCCACGTCGGCGGTGCTGGCACTGGCGACGCGGGCGATCAGCGTCCCGCTCGCCGGCTCGGTGACCTCGAAGGTGCGCTCCCCCTCGGCATCGCACCACTCGCCATTGATGTACAGACGGTGATAGGGAACATCAGACTCAACAGGCTCAAGCGTCATCGCTTTTCTCCTTGCAACCATCCGGGCCATCACGTCGGTATGCCGCCTTGCGCTATCATAACACGCTGCGTCAATGCGTCGCAAGGGGACGGACCGGGCTGGTGCAATGATCCTGCTGGCAAACGCGGATACGCGGGCGGGACGCCCGCACACCCGGCGTGGGCAAAACGGCGTTTGCCAGCAGGATTATACCAAATCCAGTTGGCAGTTCCGCATTGTCGTTGCCGTCATCGCTCATCGTGACGCCATGTGCGGCAATCTGCAATCCAAAATCTGCAATCGGAAATGGTATTACCAGGCGTCCTCAGCCCCGCATCTCCCGGGCGGTCGCGACGATGTCGCTCAGGACGCCAGCCGCGGTGACAGCCAGGCCGGCGCCGGGGCCGCGGATCACCAGGGGCCGTTCGTTGTAGCGGGTTGTGGTAAGGCTGAAGAGGTTGTCGGGGCCACGCAGGCTGGCGAGCGGATGGTCAGCAGGCAGGATCTTGAAGCCAACGCTGGCCCCCGCCGGGGAGATCTCGGCCACGTAGCGTAAGACGCCGCCAGCCGCCCGGGCGGCGGCGATGCGTTCGCTGAACGGCGCGTTGAGCTCATCGAGGCGGTCCATGAAGGCGTCGCGGCTCACCTGGGCGAATTCAGGCGGGAACCACGGCTCGACCGGGATCTCAGACAATTCCCAGGGCAGCCCACAGGTGCGGGCGAGGATCAAGGCCTTGCGCGCTACGTCCATGCCGCTCAGGTCGTCGCGCGGGTCAGGCTCGGTGTAGCCAAGGGCGTGGGCTTCGCGCACGGCGGTCGAGAGCAGCTTGCCCGCCTCCAACTCCGCGCTGAGGAAGCCGAGCGTGCCACTCATCGCCGCCTCGATGCGGAGCATCTCGTCACCGCTGTCGAGCAGGCCCTGCAGCGTGCCGATCACCGGCAGCCCGGCGCCGACGGTGGCCTCGTAGCGGGTTGCACCCCGCTCGGTCAGGGTCAGGAAATCGTGGTAGGCCGTACAGAGCGGCTGCTTGTTGGCCAGCACGACCCGGTGGCCGAAGCGCACCGCGTCGGTGAGGAACACGGTGGTGCCGGCATAGGCCGAGACGTCCACGGCGATGCCCTGGGCGGAGATTGGCAGCACGCCCAGGCCCTCCCGGCGCGGTGCGCCCTGTTCGGCGAGGGTGCGGCCGGCCTCCTTGGCTGCGATCGTGGCCAGCACCATGTCGGGTGGCATCGGGGTGCCGGAGAAGATGATGCCGGTGCTGTCGGCGATCGCCAGGTAGTCAATCGTAAAGCCATAGCGCCGGGTGATGGCCTCGCGCTGGCCGATCACCTGGCGGGCCAGCTCCCGTCCGACGCTGCCAAGGCCAATCTGGGCAATCTGGATGCTTTTCATCATGCCGCTATGCTCTCCTCTGTGCTGCGTCCTCCGCTGGCGCGTGGCCGGCAGCGTCCTGTTCTTCGAGCAGCAGTTTGTGCAGGGCCGAGTGATCGAGCGCGCCGTCGCCGTGGGCCACCAGGCGCTCATAGCGGGCAAGCGTGTCAGCGAGGTGCGGCAGGCGCAGCCCCGCGGAGGTGGCAAGTACCTGGGCGAGGCGCAGGTCTTTGAGCTGAGTGGTGACGCGGCCGCCCGGCAGGTAGCTGCGGGCAGCCATACGCGCGCCGTGGATCTGCAGGATCTTCGAGTCGGCGAAGCCGCCGGCCAGGGCCTGGCGCAGCAGCGCCGGGTCGATCCCACTGGCCTCGGCCAGCACCAGGGCCTCGGCCACCGCCTCGATCGTCAGGCCGACGATCAGCTGGTTGATCACCTTGGCCGTGTGGCCGGCCCCCGGGCCGCCAACCCGTACCAGCCGGCCCAGCGCTTCCAGCACCGGGCGGGCCCGTTCCACATCAGCCGCGGTCCCGCCGGCCATGATCGCCAGGCTGGCGCTGGCGGCGCCCTCGGGGCCACCGGAGACCGGGGCGTCAACCCAGCCGATGCCCCGCGCTGCCAGGCGCGCGGAGTGATCCTGCGAGCGCAGCGGGTCGGAGCTGCCCAGGTCGACCACCAGCTGGCCGGGCCGCAGCCAGGCTTCGAGGGCGGCGAGCACCTCGGCCACCGCATCTGCATCAGCGAGCATGAGCAGGCACAGGTCGGCGGCGGCGGCCTCGGCCAGGCTCGTGCAGCAGGGGATGTCGGCAATTAGCTCCGCGGCGAGCGGCGAGCGGTTCCAACCGCGCACCTGGTAGCCCGCCCGGAGCAGCGTGCGGGCCATCGGGCGACCCATCAGCCCCAGGCCGAGGATCGCGATAGCTGGCGTCTCACGCATCACGCTGCACCACTCCCGTGTCTACCCAGCCGCGAAGGTGCGCTCCATCAGCCGGCGCATACGCACCGTCGGGTTAGTGGGCTCGTAGGAGACATCATCCCAGCAGAGGGCCTGGCCGGCGGGTATGGCGTGGCGCAGGGTGAGGCCGTGGGCCAATCCGATCGGGAGCAGCCCGCGCTGCAGCGCGCTCGCGGCGGGCACCAGTGCGCCGTAGACGGTGTAGCCGCCCTCGCCGTCGAGGTGCTCGCCCGCGGCCAGGTCGCGCTTGGCCACCGCCGCCACATCGCCGCGAAAGGCCGCCGGGCGGCCCGTGGGCTCGCCGCGCAGCCCGACCCGCAGCACGCTCACCGTCAGTTCCAGACCGATCAGGTGGTAGGGACGATAGAGCGCGGTGTAGCGCCCGCTGGCATCGGTGAGCAGGCCGTACTCGGCGAAACACTGGCGCACATACTCGTCCGGGGCGGCAAAGGTGACATAGACGCCCCAGCGCAGGTCGCGGTAGACCGGGCGGCCGTCGCGCTCGAGACTGCTTACGACCTCGACGGTGCCGGCGTGGGCCAGTTGCCCGCCCTCGGCCGCCGGACGGCAGATGTGCGGCAGATCGTCGACGCCGCAGGGGGGAAAACGCAGCCCCTCGGGCTGGGGGGTGAGCCCGCAGGCATTGGCGACGGCGGCCATCTCGATCGCCGACTTGGTGCCATCGAGGAAGGAGTTGAACATCTGCGGATTGAAGCCGCCGCGGGCCACCTGCTCGGGGCTGAAGCCATAGTGCGTCCAGACCGTGTCGGGGGTTGACTGGTGGTAGATCGGCAGATACTTTGTGCCCTTGCCGGCGCAGACCACCTCGAAGCCGGCGGCACGCGCCCACTCGACCAGTTCGGCGATCAGGGCGGGCTGGTCGCCATAGGCCAGCGAGTAGACCAGGCCGGCCTCGGCGGCGCGCCGGGCCAGGATGGGCCCGGCGAGCGCATCGGCCTCGACATTGACCATCACGATGTGGCGGCCATAGTCGATCGCCAGCAGGCAGTGGGCCACACCTGCGGCGGGCACGCCGGTGGCCTCCACGACCAGGTCGAGGCCATCGGCGGCGATCAGCGCGGACGCATCGTCGCCCACGTAGGTGGCGCCGGTAGCCAGCGCCTCGGCCAGGCT
>JACAEO010000358.1 GCA_013388805.1 Chloroflexota bacterium | reverse complement strand
GAAACTGCCAACACAACGACATTTTCGCCTGTCGCGTGGCAGCCGCCGCCCTGCCAGGGGCGTATCTTGATGCGTATGGGCGTCCCGGCCACTACGCCGGATGCGGGCATGCTGCTCGCGCACCCGGGCTCACTGCTGCTGCTGTTGCTGGCCCAGCAGCCCTTCGGTCGCCTCGGCAGGGGTCGCCACGCTCGCCAGGACAGGCAACACCTCATCGTCGGGGATGGGCGCCTCGGTGGGCACCACCTTCACGCCGACCTCCAGGATCTCCTCTGCCCGGCCCTTGTAGACCCCGCGGGTCGGCGGCACGTCGGCGTAGTCGCGCCCCACGGCGGTGCGGATGTGTCGCTCCCCGGCGATCAGGTTATTCGTCGGGTCAAAGCCAACCCAGCCCAGTTCCGGCAGCAGGGCCTCGACCCAGGCGTGGGTTGCGTCCTCCGCAGAGCGGTCGTGATCCTCGACCTGGTGGAACAGGTAGCCACTTACATAGCGGCAGGGGATGCGCAGTGAGCGAACCAGGGCGATCATGATGTGGGCAAAGTCCTGGCAGACGCCTCTGCGCGCGGCCAGGGCAACGTCGATCGGTGAGTCGACGTCGGTATGCTCCGAGTCATAGGCAAAGGCATCATAGAGCCGCTGGTTCAGCTCGGTCAGCAGCGAGAGCGGGTCGTCGCGGCGGCGCAGGTCGAGCTCATGGGCCAGGCCGTCGAGCAGGGGCGTCCGATGGGCGAAGGCGCTGGGCGCGAGAAAATCCCAGTGGTCCTCGCTGTCGGTCAGTGCATCGAGTGCCGTCCAGGCGTCGGGGTCGAGCCGATCGGGGAGCAGTGGTGGCGGCTGCAGGATGACGATTGCCTCGGCGGTGATCGTGGTCAGCCGGTGGGGCGCCGGGATGTCGAAGTGATGCACTGTATTGCCATAGCAGTCGGTGTAATTGTTCACCCGGGCGGGCGGGGCGGTGGTCAGCCGAAAGCTCAGGCAGCGCTGGTTGCCCTCGGAGCGGGGCTGCATACGCACCTCGGTTACGGCCTCGCTGACCGGTGCGCTGTAGCGGAAGCGTGTTTTGTGGAGAATCGAGTAGTACATGCAGCCTTGTGGGTCAGAATGACCGATAAGCGATTGCCATGCCGGGCCCCCGGTGCTTAGCGACCCATCCGCCACGTCGTTTGTCACGCTGAGCGTCGCGAAGCATCGTCCGACTCCTGATACGGTAGACCCTTCGCGGAGTGTACCCTGAGCGTAGCCGAAGGGTGTACCCTGAGCGTAGCCGAAGGGTGTACCCTGAGCGTAGCCGAAGGGGTGTACCCTGAGCGTAGCCGAAGGGTGTACCCTGAGCGCAGCCGAAGGGCTTAGGGTGACATGGAACGTGCCGGATGCACCGCCTAGCGGGCCAGGACCGCCTCGACGGGGTAGCTCACATACGTCTGGTAGATCGCGCTGTGGATCGCGGTGCACTGGCGCTGGATGCCATCCAGGTAGGCGTGCATATTCTCGGCCATGATCTCGTCGACCTGGCCGTAGTCGAGCGAGGCGCGCAACCGCCCGGCGAGACGCTCGGCGCGACCCGCGCTGCGCAAGCCGGTGCTCTGGGCGATCGCCTGCAGCCCCCGCTCAATGCGATCGGCGGCAAAGCGGATGGAGTGGGGGAACTCGCCGTCGAGCAGCAGGTACTCCGCCACCGTCTTGGGCTGCACATCAGCCGTGTAGACCTTGCAGTAGGCCTCGAAGGCCGTGCAGCACTTGAGCAGGCCAACCCAGTCGTTGTACTCCAGCAGCAGCGTCGCATCATCGCTCGAGGCGTCCAGGAAGGGCCGAAAATGGACATCGAGCAGCAGCGCGGTGGCCCCGGCCCGCTCCAGGTAGCGCCCGACCTGAATGAAGTACCAGCCCTCGCCGTGGGTCATCGTCGCATCGGTAACGCCCTGGAAGAGATGGGCGCCCTCTTTGATCGCCTGGTAAAACTCGATCGGCTCACCCTGCCAGATCTGCTCAACGCTCGCTGCCCGCACGAACAGATAGAGCCGGTTCAGCTGTTCCCACATCTCCGAGCTGATCTGCTGGCGCACCTGTCGTGCATTCTCCCGCGCCAGGGCCACACAGCTGACGATCGCATTGGCATTGGCGTGCTGGAATGTGAGTTCGCGTGTGATCGCATAGGTATCAGCGGCACCCTCGGGTGGCGGTGCGGTGTGCAGGGCTGCAAGCAGCCGGCTCCAGCGTGGCTCGGCCGAGTCGGGCGTCTGATCGAGCATCAGGTTCAGCCCCACCGCGAGCAGGCGCGCCGTGTGCTCGGCCCGCTCGAGGTAGCGGCTCATCCAATACAGTCCATCGGCGACCCGTGATAGCATAGCGGTGTAGGTGTGTTCAGCGCGCCTCAATCGAAGAGCACCCAGGTATCCTTGCTGCCTCCGCCTTGCGACGAGTTGACCACCAGCGAGCCCTTGCGCAGGGCCACCCGTGTGAGCCCGCCGGGCACGATCGTGATCTGGTCGCCACAGTTGAGAATGTAGGGCCGCAGGTCCACGTGGCGCGGCTCGATCCGCCCGTCGATAAAGCACGGCGCCCGCGAGAGCTGCAACGTCGGCTGGGCGATGTAGTTACGCGGGTTGGCCTCGATCAGCCGCCGGAAGCGTTCCCGCTCCTCTGCGCTGCTGTGCGGGCCGATCAGCATGCCATAGCCGCCCGACTCGCCCACCGCCTTGACCACCAGTTCGTCCAGGTGCTCGAGCACATAGGCCCGTTCACGGGGGTTATCGCACAGATAGGTCTCCACATTGGGCAGGATCGGCTCTTCGTCCAGGTAGTACTTGATCAGCCTGGGCACGTAGGCGTAGACCGCCTTGTCATCGGCCACCCCCGTACCCACCGCGTTGGCCAGGGTCACGTTGCCCGCCCGGTAGGCGTTGAACAAGCCGGCCACGCCCAGCGTCGAGTCGGGGCGGAAGGCCAGCGGGTCGATAAAATCGTCATCGACCCGCCGGTAGATCACATCAACCTGGCGCAGCCCGGCGGTGGTGCGCATATAGACCACATTATCGTGGACCAGCAGATCGCGGCCCTCGACCAGTTCCACGCCCATCTGGCGGGCGAGGAAGGTATGCTCAAAGTAGGCCGAGTTATAGACCCCGGGGGTCAGCACGACGATCGTCGGCTCGGGGCGGTGGGCCGGCGCGAGAGCGCGGAGCGTGGTGAGCAGCGCCTGGCCATAATGGTCGATCGGGCGCACCCCGTAGTTGCTGAAGATCCGCGGGAAGGCGCGCTTCATCACCGCGCGGTTCGTCAGCATGTAGCTCACGCCGCTCGGCACGCGCAGGTTGTCCTCCAGCACCGCAAAGCTCCCCGAGGGCAGGCGCACCAGGTCGGTCCCGGCGATCGCGACATAGACCTTGTGTGCCACCTCAACTGAGCGCATCTCGCGGCGGAAGTGCTGGCAGGTATAGATCAACTCACGAGGGATGACCCGATCGGCGAGGATGCGCGCCTCATGGTAGATGTCGTCGAGGAACAGATTGAGCGCGCGAATGCGCTGGCTCAACCCCTGCTCGATCACCGCCCACTCGGCGGCGGTGAGGATGCGGGGCAGCAGGTCATACGGAAAGATGCGCTCGGTGCCCTCATCGTCACCGTAGACCGTGAAGGTGATACCCTGGTTGAGAAAGCTGTGGTTGGCGTAGCTCTGGCGTGCTTGCAGATCACGCGCCGAGAGCTCCAGCAGCCGCTGGTAGAGGAATTGAAACGGGGGTCGCGGATCGCCGGCCACGTCGAACATCTCGTCGTAGGCGTCGCCGAGATCGTACGTAGCAAAGAGCGAGTGGCCGTTGGTGCGCGCGCGGTGCTCGGTGAGCATGGTGCGTCAGGATAGCCTTCTGCCGAATCTGGATACAGAGGTCGGAGAGAGCTGAGCGGGCGACGCTGCCACGGCTACTACGGTTCTTCTCTCGGGATTTCCGCGTATAGTACTCCGTTCTGCGCACTTCGTCAACTGCGTTTCGGGTGTGTTTGGCGGCGTAGCCGCCAAACACACCCGAAACACCACCATCGGGGCGGCGTAGCCGGCCCATGCCCCACTGCTGGAGGCGGACGTTGCTCCAGCCCTGGGTGAAAACCTGTCCCCAACGCCATCGTTGCAGGCGGGCGCTGCCGCAGCCCTACCCGGGGGTGGCTAGAGGCTTTCAGGGGTAGAGTTTCTGGCGGATGGCGTCCTGATGCGCTGCTTGCCCTCACCCCCCTCCCCGGGGGGGGGGGGGGGGGGGGGGGGGGGGGGGGGGGGGGGGGGGGGGGGGGGGGGGGGGGGGGGGGGGGGGGG
>JACAEO010000374.1 GCA_013388805.1 Chloroflexota bacterium | reverse complement strand
GCTTCGTAGCCGACGGTGGCGCCGTTGCTGTCTGAGACTTGTGCGTTGTTCTTTCGTTTCGCCATGGTCTACCTCATCAGACGATCGTGCATGGGCGTGGTTCGGGGGCGTCTAACGGCTTGGCTCACCGGCGCGACGCCGCAGGCGGAGCGTCCGGTGGAGCCGGTGTTAGCCCGTTTTGGGATGCTGGTATTTTACTCTTGCTTCAAAGCCCTTTCGTAAGGAAGAGTCGTTGATGCCCGGAAGGGAAACCTGGCAATTCACCAAAGACTCGATAGCCATGCCGTATGTAGAATTCGGGTGCCTGGAAGCTGAATGTATCCAGGAATACATTTTTCGCGCCACACTTTCGAGCCTCGTCTTCGATAGCCAACAAGAGACGATGGCCGTATCCGAGACCCCTAAGCTCATCCTTGATCCACATGAGATCCAGGTGCAGCCAATCCCAGTAGATTTCTCCTAGAGCGCCTCCTACGATTTCCTGATCGGGAGAGCGAAGAACGAAGCACAGGCGTTGAAACTTTTCTTCACCCGCTTGTTGAACATTGAAGTTCTGGAGACCTTTTCCGATGATTCCCCATGCGGCTTCTTCGGGCTTATCAACCTGAACAATCTCGTATTCTTTATCCATGATTATCGGCGACTTCTTTCGTAAAAAAACGGGCTAACTCCGAAATGGACTGCGTCTCCGCAGGCTAAACGCCCCGCGCGCGCCTGGCGTCCACGCAGTCTATCTGCCCTGTGTGAGTGGTTTCGCGTGCGCGGGCGCAGGCGAAGCTCCCCGGGTTGGATGTTCGACTGCGTGCCACTGCGCGTATCGTAGCACACGCGGATTACAAGAAGACGAGTCTGCTGTCTGCTGAACGCTGACCCTGCTGGTTGCCACATCCTTCCCGGAGTCGCGCGAGGCCCACCCCCCAACGTGCTGGACGATACGCGCGAGGTGTTACCGGATGCGCCGCGTGATCCTGTTCCACCAGCAGCACCATCCGCCCGGCGGGGGTTGCTAAACACGCCGGCTGCCCCACCGTCCGCCATCGCTTCGCCACCCATCTGCTTGAAGACGGCTCCGATCTTCGCGCGATCCCGGAGCTCCCCGGCCAGCAGGACGTGAAGACCACCATGATCTCCACTCGTGCGCTCAATCGCGGCGGACGTGGGGTGCGTAGCCCGCTCGACGATGAGCGCTGAGTGCCATCGCTCGCCAGTGGCAACCCCGCCGAGGGGTGCGATCATCTCGACACCACCACACCGCCACACCGCCCTCTAGAGCGCTGGAGAACTGTGGGGTGGTGCCAGGCCGTTCTGCGGAGCCGTTAACTGGAATTGGTATTACCCCGGCCACGGTCCGACGCCGTCGCGCTCGCAGTGGTACCCATGGTCGCGCAGGGCGTCGAGCACGGTCTGGGCGTGCTCCTCGTCGCGCACCTCGAGCACCAGTTCGACGCCGGCCTTGGTGATCGGCACGCGCCACATCGCGCGCCGGTGGAACAGGTCCAGCACGCTGGCGCCCATGTCGGCCACCAGGTTGATCAGCCGCGCCAGGCCGCCGGGCTGGTCCTCGACACTGGTGCGGATCAGCAGGTAGCGCCCCTGGCGCACCATGGCCGTCTCCAGCACACGCGCCAGCAGATTGTCGTCGATATTGCCGCCGCAGAGCACCGTCGCCGCCACTTCGCCGGGGCGCAGCTGCACTTTCCGGGCGAGCAGGGCCGCCACGCCCGCGGCGCCTGCGCCCTCGACGACCAGACGGCTGTTCTGCACCACATGGGCGATGGCCCGTACGATCTCCTCGTCGTCGACCGTCACGACCTCGTCCACCAGGGCCTGGATCAGCGGCAGGGTCAACTCGCCCGGACACTTGACGGCGATTCCGTCGGCGATCGTGTGGGCCACCGCCACGGGTAGCGGTCGCCCGGCGGCCAGCGAGGCGGGCACCGGCGCACAGCCGGCCGCCTGCACGCCGACGAGGCGCACCGCGGGCAGCAGCGCCTTCAGGGCCACGGCGATGCCGCCGATCAGGCCGCCGCCGCCGATCGGCACGACCAGGGTGCTGAGCGTGGGTAGGGCCTCGGCCAGCTCCAGGCCGATCGTGCCCTGGCCGGCGATCACGCGCGGATGGTCGAAAGCGTGGATGTAGGTGTAGCCATGCGCGGCCTGCAGCTCGCGGGCGTGGGCCACCGCGTCGTCGAAGCTGGCGCCGTGCAGCACCACCTCGGCGCCAAAGCGCCGGGTCGCCACGACCTTGGTGAGCGGCGCGCGCTCGGGCATCACGATCACCGCCCGGACGCCGTGGAGCTGCGCGGCCATGGCCACTCCCTGGGCGTGATTACCCGCCGAGGGCGCGATCACGCCCCGCGCCCGCTCCGCGGGGCTCAGATGGGCGATGGTGTTGTAGGCGCCGCGGATCTTGAACGAGCCGCTGTACTGGGTGTTCTCGGCCTTGTAGTAGATCTGCGCGCCCAGCTCACTGGACAGCAGCGCTGCCGGCAGGACTGGCGTGGCCACGATCACCTCGCGAATGGTGCTCCGGGCCGCCTGAATGTCGGCAAGCGTGATCGCGAGTGTCATCACCCCTCCGCCTTCCGCCCTCAGCCCTCAGGAGCCTTCCGCCCTCAGCCCTCAGCCTTCAGCCTTCAGGAGCCCTCAGCCCTCCGCCCTCAGCCCTCAGCCTTCAGGAGCCCTCAGCCCTCAGCCTTCAGCCTTCAGCCCTCAGGCGCCCTCGCCCTCCAGTTGCTCCTGCAGATTGGCCGAGCGGGCGGCCAGCAGTTGCAAGCGCCGTGCCGTCTCCTTATCGCCAGCACTCTGGGCAGCCTCCATCAGCACGGCCAGGGCCAGTTGCACCCGGCGCAGCCCCTCGCGGTCGCCGGCAAGGTGTCGTTCGGCGATCGTGCGCTCGCAGTAGCCCACAAGCTGCTCGATGGTGAGCATAGGACCTCCTCCGCTTCGTGCTGCGGCGCAGCAGCGCGCCACGGCGCGCGTATTGTACCACGCCCCGCTGGCCCCGCGACACAACCCCTGATGGTCTTTGAGACATGAATCCGCTCTCGCCCGCGCAAGCGGGCTTCGCATCCGATAGCCGAGGGCTTTCGCCCCACGGCCAGCTCGGCATACCGGTTTCATTTCTCAATAACCATCAGGGGCGGCTGGCGAGCACCTATGCTACGCTTGTGGCTGCACCGTTGTGGGTGGTGTTCGAGACGATGGAGGGAGCGACCATGGACATCAAGCAGCTAACCGACCGTATCAACCAGTTTGTCACCGACAAGGGCTGGTATGCCGCCGACTCGATCTTCCCCCAGACGCCGCGCAATATTGCCATCTCGGTCGCGGTAGAAGCCGCCGAGCTGCTTGAGCACTTCCAGTTTAGCGAGCTGCCCAGCGATATCGGCGAGCTGGCCGGCGAGCTGGCCGATGTGGCCAACTACCTGTTCCAGCTCGCCTACCTACTCGACATCGACCTCGAGCAGGCGATCCTCGCCAAGCTCGAACAGAACTACGGCCGTACCTGGCAATAAGCAGGGCGCCCGGTAGATCCCAGGACGGACCGGTCAGCGACGGCAGCTGCCGCCAGCGCCTGCGGTCCGCCACGCTGCGCTACCGCACCCGGCATTTTCCACTTTGTGGAAAATTCCCCCGTCTTATGGAATTTGTAACCGCGATGTAACTGCACACACGCTATAATTACGGCAAGAGGCCTGTGCATTCTTTGTGTAGCGGGCAGCGTGGCAGCCGAGGTCAGTGGCGACCCCTGGTCCCACTCCCGTGTTCCCCGGTTGTCCCCCTTCCCTCTCCGTGCAACGCCCCCATCCGCGGCCGCTGCTGCCGCACGTGTGGGGTCGTCACTGCCGAAGCTGCCGATGCGCTATTGCCCGCGTGCACGCCTCGCGGTCAGACCGTCGTCCCTGAGGAAAGGACAGAGACCATGACCTCTGCGCAGGAGATCGCCAGCATCGCCGCAAGCTGGAACACGCCCCGCTACCAGGGCATCACCCGCCCGTATTCTGCCGAAGATGTCTACCGTCTCCGCGGCTCGATCCAGATCGAGCACACCCTGGCGCGCATGGGCGCCGAGCGGCTCTGGCACTTGCTCAACACCGAGCCCTTCGTCAACACCCTGGGCGCGCTGACCGGCAACCAGGCCGTGCAGCAGGTGAAGGCCGGGCTCAAAGCGATCTACCTCAGTGGCTGGCAGGTGGCGGCCGACGCCAACCTCGCCGGCCAGATGTACCCCGACCAGAGCCTCTATCCCGCCAACAGTGTGCCCCACGTGGTCAAGCGCATCAACCAGGCGCTGCAGCGCGCCGACCAGATCCAGCACTCGGAGGGCAGTGGCGACACCTACTGGTTTGCCCCGATCGTGGCCGACGGCGAGGCCGGCTTTGGTGGCCCGCTGAATGTGTTTGAGCTCACCAAGGCGATGATCGAGGCCGGCGCCGCCGGTGTCCACTTCGAGGACCAGCTGGCCTCCGAGAAGAAGTGCGGCCATATGGGCGGCAAGGTGCTGCTGCCCACCCAGCAGGCGGTGCGCAACCTGGTGGCGGCGCGTCTGGCCGCCGATGTGATGGGCGTGCCAACCCTGATCATCGCCCGCACCGATGCCAATGCCGCCAATCTGCTCACCAGCGATGTCGATGAGCGTGACCACCCCTTCCTCACCGGCCAGCGCTCGCCCGAGGGCTTCTACTACGTCAAGCCCGGGCTCGACCAGGCCATCGCCCGCGGTCTGGCCTATGCCGAGTACGCCGATATGGTCTGGTGTGAGACGGCCGAGCCCAACCTGGCTGAGGCGCAGCGCTTTGCCGATGCCATCCACGCGAAGTTCCCGGGCAAGCTGCTGGCCTACAACTGCTCGCCCTCGTTCAATTGGAAGAAGAAACTCAGCGACGCGGACATTGCGCGCTTCCAGGTGGAGCTCGGCAAGATGGGCTACAAGTTCCAGTTTGTGACCCTGGCCGGCTTCCACAGCCTCAACTACAGCATGTTCACCCTCGCCCACGGCTACCGGGATCGCGGCATGGCCGCCTACTCCGAGCTGCAGGAGGCCGAGTTCGCCGCCGAGAAGGATGGCTACACCGCCACCCGCCATCAGCGCGAGGTCGGTACCGGCTACTTCGACGAGGTGAGCATGGTCATCTCCGGCGGCACCAGTTCGACCACTGCGCTCGCCGGCTCCACCGAGGCGGAGCAGTTCCACTAATACCATTTCCGATGGCAGATTTTGGATTGCAGATTGCCGCACATGGCGTCACGATGAGCGATGACGGCAACGACAATGCGGAACTGCCAACTGGATTTGGTATAAGACATGGGGCAAAACCGCCTGACAATCCAGCTTTCAGCTCCACAGCTCTCCAGCGCTCCAGACCGGCTGTGTGGCGGTGTGGAGCTGTGGGGGTGTGGAGCAATAGTCAAGCGAGAACCCCCGATCCTTAACCATGCCCAGGCTGCAGCAGGCCGCGGCGGGGGCCGGCCCTCGCTGCGGTCCGTGCCATGGCACTGGCCAGCATGCTGAAGAAATGAGGAGATCGATGGCCGATCTGAACCTGCCCGCCGGCATGACGATCAGCGGGCGCGTGACCCCGGAGTACACCGAGGTGCTCACCCGCGAGGCGCTGGAGCTGGTGGCCACGCTGCACCGCCGCTTCAATCAGCGCCGCCTTGCCCTGCTCGCTGCCCGCCAGGCGCGCCAGGCCGAGCTCGATGCCGGCGCGCGCCCCGACTTCCTGTCCGCGACTGCCCAGATCCGCGAGAGCACCTGGCAGATCGCCCCCTTCCCGCCCCAGCTGAATGATCGCCGCGTGGAGATCACCGGTCCCGTCGACCGCAAGATGGTGATCAACGCGCTCAACTCCGGTGCGAAGGTGTTCATGGCTGACTTCGAGGACGCCAACACCCCCACCTGGGATAACCAGATCAGCGGCCAGCTCAACCTGCGCGATGCGCTGCGCCGTACAATCAGCTACCAGGCCCCCGAGGGCAAGCAGTATGCCTTGATCGACAACCCCGCCGTGCTCTTCGTGCGCCCGCGGGGCTGGCACCTCGATGAGAAGCACGTCACCGTCGATGGTGAGCCGGTCTCCGGCGGGATCTTCGACTTCGCGCTCTACTTCGTCCACAATGCCCGCCAGGCGATCGAGGTGCAGGGCGGCCCCTACTTCTACCTGCCCAAGCTGGAGAGCCACCTCGAAGCCCGCCTCTGGAACGAGGTCTTCCTCGCTGCCCAGGCCGCCCTCGGCCTGCCCAGCGGCACGATCAAGGCCACCGTGCTGATCGAGACCATCCTCGCCGCCTTCGAGATGGACGAGATCCTCTACGAGCTGCGCGAGCATTCCGCCGGGCTCAACTGTGGCCGCTGGGACTATATCTTCTCCTGCATTAAGAAGTTCCGCAATGACCCAACCTTCTGCCTCGCCGACCGGGCGCTTGTCACCATGACCACCCACTTCATGCGCTCCTACTCGTTGCTGGCGATCAAGACCTGCCATCGCCGTGGCGCCCACGCGATGGGCGGCATGGCGGCCCAGATCCCGATCAAGGGCGACCCGGCGGCCAATGAGGTGGCCCTGGCCAGGGTGCGCGCCGATAAGGAGCGTGAGGCCAATGATGGCCACGATGGCACCTGGGTGGCCCACCCCGGCCTGGTGCCGGTGGCGCTCGAGGCCTTCGATGCGGTGATGAAGACACCCAACCAGATCCACCGCAGCCGCGAGGATGTCCAGGTCACTGCCGACGACCTGCTGAAGTTCGGCCCTGAGGCGCCGATCACGGAGGCCGGCCTGCGCCTCAACATCAATGTTGGCATCCAATACCTTGGCGCCTGGCTCGCCGGCAACGGCTGTGTCCCGGTCTTCAACCTGATGGAAGACGCCGCAACCGCCGAGATCTCTCGCGCCCAGATCTGGCAATGGATCCGCAGTCCCAAGGGCGTGCTCGACGATGGCCGCAAGGTCACCGTGGAGCTGTTCCGCCAGCTGCTGCCCGAGGAGCTTGCGAAGGTGCGCCAGATCCTCGGCCCCGCCTACGCCGAGGGTAAGTACGAGGAGGCCGCCGAACTCTTCGACGACATCACGACCAGCGACGAGTTCGTCGAGTTTCTCACCCTGCCAGCGTACCAGCGCATCGATTGAGCACTGGCATTGCCGGCCCCCCATCTCAGGCCGGTGGATGGCAGCATCCACCGGCCACACCTCGCCCAGCGGTCCCTGGTAGAATGCACAGGGTATGCACAAACATCCACCGCTGGCGGGGCGTAGCACTCCTGGTTGAAAAATGCTAAAATCGGTATGTCGCTGCACCTGAACAGTCGGATCGCGCCGCCATGGCAGCTGGTGCTGATCGGGGGCAGTCTGCACATCTGTCGATCCGGTGAGGACGGCACTGCAGCCGCCCGGGCGCACGGGAGGCATCGCTGCCTCACCCCAGCACATGCGAGGTGGACTATGGCGTACTACCTGGTCGCAGGCGCATCCGGCTATGTTGGCTCGCGGCTCGCAGAACGGCTCATTGCCGATGGACATCGCGTCCGCGGTCTGGTGCTCAACCCCGATACGCCGCTGGTCGAACGGCTCGCGGCTCGCGGGATGAGCGTCTGGATCGGCGACCTTACGCGCCCCGAGAGCCTCGAGGGCGTCGCTGAGGGCGTTGACTACGTCTATAACCTCACCTCTTGCTTCGTGCTCGAGAGCACAGCCCTGCGCCGGACGTACGTTGATGGTAATCAGCACCTGATCGCGGCCTGCTCCCGCGCCCGCACCGTCTCTGCCTACGTCTTCACCTCCAATGTTACTCCCTATGGCGATCGCGGCGACGCCTGGGTCGATGAGGACGCTCCCGTCGCGCCTGGCCATCTGCTCGGCGAGGTGATGGCCGAAGCTGAACGCGCGATTATGCGCGCCGCGCGTGAACAACGCTTCCCGGCGATCATCCTCCGCGTCGCCTCGATTTATGGCCCCGAGCGCGATCCGGTCACTGCGGTCGAAACCGGCCTGGCCACGATCTACGGCGATGGACGCAACTTCGTGCCCCACATTCACCTCGCCGATCTGCTCGATATCCTCGTCCGGGTGCCGACTGAGGCCCAGCTCGGCGCGATCTACAATGTTGGCGACGACCAGCCGCTGCGCCAGCTCGAGCTCTACGGCGCCATCCGCCAGCGCCTCGGCATGGTGCCGCCGCGCACCTTCTCGCCGGCGGTTGCCCTGCGCGCCGGCCTCGACCCGAGCATCGTCGGCGCACTGACCGCCTCGGTGCGCCTCGACAACAGCCGCCTGAGCCACGACCTCGGCCTGCGCCTGCGCTACCCCGATCTGCTGACCTGGCTCGACGAGCGCCTCCCTGTCGAGAGCGCCCTTGCCGTTGGGGTGTGATCCGCCCTCCGGGGGCGAACGCCAAGACAAAGCAGTCAGGGGCGGCAGCGAGGAGC
>JACAEO010000391.1 GCA_013388805.1 Chloroflexota bacterium | reverse complement strand
TGTGTATACGAGACTGGCCCCGGGGCGGTCACGGGGGCGCGGCCACGGGGCGGCGGGGCGGCCACGGGGCGCGGGGCGCCCCGGTCACCCCATCACCCGGTCGCCCTTCACCCACGGGCGTCTGGCGGCGATCAGCGCAGCGGTGCGGTACCAGTGCTCGCGGAGCACCAGCGGCCAGCTCTGCGCCAGGCCACCCAGGTCGGCAAGGGTGGCTGCGTCGCCGATCCAGGCCAGGGCCTCCAGGGCTTTGCGGCGCAGGTAGAGCGGGCCGCCATCGCCATCGGTCTCGCGCAGGCGCACCGCGAAGGTGCCGATCTGTAATGGGCCGATGCTACGCCAGGCGGCGATGTCCTGGATCAGTGCCTTGAGCGTGGGGCCGGGCCGCCCATCGGGGAGCTCGAGCACGATCTCGGGGATTGCCGGGCCGAGCCAGGCGAGCGACTGGAGCGCCTTGGCCTTTACCGCCTGACTGCGATGGGTGATCAGCAAGGTGATCAGCCAGTTGACCACAGCGGGCTCGCTGGCCCGCACCCGGCCGGCCAGATAGGCCAGTTGTTGCGCGGCGCCGTCGGGAATGCGCTCGTTGTGTCGCACCAGCACGTTGATCAGCGGGGCGACGTGACCGGGTTCGAAGAGGGTGAGCGCATCGGCGGCGGCCCACATCGTGTCTTCCCAGTCCTCGCTAATGGTCGTGCTGGCATCGTCCTGGGGGGCGAGGATGATACGCAGTAGCTGGCGCGCGTCGAGGATCTTCTGCTCCTCGCGGTCGCCGAGATCGGCCAGCGCGAAGGCCGCCAGCGCCCGCTCGGGCGCCAGGGGCGAGGTCTGCAGGATTTCACGGAGTTCGTCACGGCCCTGCGCACCCTGGTTCCAGAGGGCCATCAGGCGCAGCAGCATCGCCTCGTCACGGCACTCGCGCAGCGTCTGGCACTGTGTCGGCGCCGCTGTCGGCAGTGTCTCCGCTGGCTGCGCAGCCAGCCAGCTGAGGTAGAGGTTGCGCAGGGCGCGGGCTGCGGCGATGCGCACATTGGTGTACTCGTAGCGCAGGCCCGTGGCGGTGGCCCGCACCTTTTCGGTGAGGATGCGCCGCAGTTCCGGGCTCACCTGGTGGTAGTTGAGGCGCCCGAGGGCGGCAACCAGTTGTTCGCGGCGCTCGGCCGAGGGCTCGCGCTCGCTGTGCAGGCGGATCACGCAGGCGTCGATCAGTTCGGCGCGGAGCCTGGCGGCAAGCCGCCCCTCCTGCTCGGCGGTGATCGCCTCCAGGCAGCGCGCGGCCAGGAGCGCGTGGCCGGCGCCCCCGGCGCGTATCGCCCCGGCCAGCCGCTCGAAGAGCGGCGTCGGGTCGGCGAGCAGCCCTGCGAGCGCATAGATCACATCTTCCCACCAGGCGAGTCGCTCCGGGCTGGCACACAGGGTCACGATGTCGTCGACGCGCTCGCTGGCATCGGGCTGCACGGTGAGCGCTACGGCGGCGAGATAGGCCTCCAGGATCGGGTTGGTGAAACGGGCGTCGTGCTGGCCCACACTGCGCAGCAGTCGGGCCTCGGAGAGCAGGCCGTAGAGCTCCTCCAGGCTGTAGTCGCGGTCGCGCCGTACCCGCTGCAATACGCGAAACAGCTCGGCCAGCGGCAGGTACTCGCGGTGGCTCCAACGCCCGTGCCAGGCCAGTTCGGCCAGGCTCTCGCGGGCCACGTCACCGAGGATAAAGCGGGGCGCCACATTCGCCAGCGCCCGGTCCAGGTACTCCTGCACGATCTGGTTGCGGGTGAGGCGGACCTGCGTGTCGGCGGTCAGACGATCGTAGATCAGCGCGAGCAGGCTCGGCTCGCTTGCGAGGCCAAGCAGGCGGTTCTCGCGGATACGCTGGAACAGCGCGTAGGCGCCCTGCTCGTCGCGCTGGCGGCAGTAGCGCAGGATCTGGTGCTCGGTGAGCGGCTGGATGATCAGCACCTGTGCGGGGCCGAGCTGAACGCCCGGGTACAGCTCGCTCGTGGCGGTGAGCACGAAGCGCTGGTTGGGGCGCCGCCGCAGCAGCAGCGCCAGTTCACGGGCCAGGTCGAGCCGCGCGCGGTCGGGCAGGGTGTCGAGATTGTCGAGGAGGAAGACGAAGCGCGGCTCGATAGCGGGCGCCGGCCCGGGCGCGAAGAGCGCCGTCAGGGCTTCGCCAAGGTACGGGGTGACGGCGTCCGCCTGCTCGATGAGGTAGCGCTCGAGCCGCCCGGCGCCGCGCAGCTGGTCGTAGCCGCTCAGCGAGATGAAGACGCCCAGCGGCCGGGACGGATCGCGGGTCAGCGTATCGGCCAGTTCGAACGTGAGGCGCTGGAGCAGGGTCGTCTGTCCCGATTGGGGCGGCCCGATCAGCGCGACGAGGTTGGACTGCGGCGCGTGCTCCGGGCTGCGCTGGCGACGGGCGGGGCGCAGGCCAAGGCCAAGGGCCTGGTCGATCGCCTCGATCGCCCCGACTGCAGAGGGCGCGTCCTCGGGGCGCTGGCGCAGCAACCGCCAGTCCTGGCCGGGGGCGATGCTCAGCACGCCCGGCTCGATAAACTCCGGCCCGCTCCAGCGCACGTAGGTCTCGTCGGCGAGCACCGCTTCGACGTATTCGATCTGGGCGTTGGGGCTGAAGAGGCGCCCCTCGGCGTTGCGCATGTAGAGCACTGGCGTCGTCCAGCCCACCTGGTCGGGTTGAAAGACGCGGCGGCGCGCGGCATTGACCGCGACGTCGATGACGCCGTCGCGCAGCAGCTGCTCGCTGAGATGGAAGGTGAAGCTGCGGGCGAGGGTGATCGCAATGAGGCGCTGCATGGCAAGCACCGCTGAGACACCGCTCTCGATGATCATGCGCGCGGCGAGGCTGTTGAGCCGGCCCCCGGCGGCGCTGTTGCAGGCTACCATCACCACCATCGCGGGGCGGTGCGAGCGGGGCAGCTGGCGGAGCAGGGCGAGCACCGTGTCGCTGTCGACGAGGTGCACGCGCCCATCGCGCGGATGTTCGAAGACCAGGCGGGTGCCGGCCTCCGGGTGGTGCAGCGCATGGCCGTAGTAGAGCAGCACATCGTAGCCGCGGACCGGCGGCGCGCCCGGCTCCTCGGGCAGCGTGCCGCGGGCGAGGGCATCGCCGAGCGCCGTCACGGTGGCCTGCGGCAACAGATCGCTGCGGAACTGCCCGCTGGCGGCCACGGCGCTGAAGCGGGTGCTGAAGTCGCGCGCCTCGGCGGCCTTGTCGAGCGCGGTCAGGCCCCAGCGCTCCAGGTCCGCCGGGGCGGAGATGACGGTCAGCATACGGATCGGGCGTTCGGCGATCGGGCGGCCCTCGTCGTAGCTGGCGCTTTCGATGTAGCGTGAGAAGGCGATGCGCGGATCGGCTGCAAGCGGGCGCGGCGGCGCGACGCCGCCGCTATCGTCGAAATACATCGACTCCCAGGGGATGGCGTGGAGCTCGGGCGCCTCGGGATCGAGGGCCAGGCGCAGGCGCAGCGCGCGCCCGCGGGCGCTGGTGGCCGCCCAGGCCTGCTGGAAGGCCATGGCCAGCCGGCCACAGAAGAGCCGGTTGAAGAGATCGAGGCCGTGGGCCGCGAGGCCGCGGGGGCTCTGCTCCGCGGGCTCCTGGTAGTCGGCGAAGGAGGCCTGCTCGCGCTCATTGATCCGGCGCCCGCCCTGGAGCCAGAGCTCGATGGTATAGGCGCCCACGTCGCCTGTCCGCTGCACCCGGACCAGCAGATCGTCATAGTCGGTCAATCGCCGCTCCCTCATCGTGCTCGACCTCGCCACTCACGGCGCCAGCACACCCTCCACCTGGCCATCGATCGCGATGCGCACCTCGCGGATCGCGGCAAACTGCAGCAGCGTGGCCGTGATCTGCTCGCGGATCAGCCGCGCGCGCTGCGGGTCGCCCCCATAGGCATGCATACCCGGCGAGAAATCGGCCGTCGCCACGCCGTCGCGGATTGTCAAAAAGCGTAGCGACACCTGGTCCCCCCATCCTGGCGCCCAGCGCGGGTCGTTCACCACCTCCTCGGGAGTGGGGATGGCCGTCGTGAAACCGACCTGGCTGACGCGCGGCGGCCCGGCGAGCAGCGCATTGAGCGTGGCGGCGGCCAGCCGCTCGTCCTCGGACAGGGCCCAGTAGTGGTCCGGGCGGGGACGCCCGGGATCAAGGACCACCCGGCGCAGCTGGGGCGTGACCATAGCCGGCTCGCGGATCGTCCAGTAGACCCACACCGTGCGCGCGGCCGGATCGCCCGGCCCGAGCACGGTCACTGCGCTGCGGGCGAGCAGCGTCCCATCCAGGTCGCTGATCTCGAGCACGGCCGGCTGGGTTGGTGGGTCGGGCGGCACCATCATCAGCAGCCAGTCCAGATTGCCGCTCAGCAAGCCGCCACCGTCCTGGCCGCGGATCACCGGCATACGTTGCGTCAACTCCGTCCCGTCGGCCCAGCGCAGGCGGGCAACCAGGGTCTGGCCGGGCGTGCCAAGCCGGGCGCCAATCTGCAGTGGGATCGTCACATTGGCGCCAAACTCAGGATAGCCGATGCCAGGTGGCGCCGGCGGCGCGACACAGGAACTATCCAGCGCATCACGGCCGAGGTTGCCGCGCTCGACCTGCCAGCCCGGCGGGTTGAGGTAGTCGTAGGTGAGCACTGTGCGCTCGAAGGCCTGCAGCATGATCTCCCGCTGCCCGCCGGGCTTGTACACGCCCGTCAAGAGTGGCGGGCTGAGCGGCAGCCCAACATCGTGTAGCCAGCCATCGGGCGCCAGGTCGCTGCGGTTCATGGCGCTCCAGAACACCCAGGGCACATAATAGCCCGGCGCGGGGCGCAGGGCCGGGTCAACGGGAATGAACATCGATCGGCCAACGTACGGCTGGTCGCCCTCCTGCACCCCGCCGCGGAAGCCCGGCGGAGGCGCGACGCGCGCGTCAGGCCGGCCGGCTGCGCCCAGTTCACCATAGGTGATGCCCGTGCCATTCAGCGGGGTCGTGGGCGCGCAGGTGATCAGCTCGGCCGTGAGCCGGCCGAGCATCAGGCCCCACAGCGGGTCGTCCACGGCGCCGCGGTGGTCCTCGATCCGCGCCTTGTCGAAGTACTGGGCTGGAAAGCCCTCCACCGCGCGCAGGCCGCTGAGCGGATAACCCAGCAGGCGCGTGCTGTCGCGGGAGCGATGGTAGGGCAAGAAGCGCAGCTCGACACCGAACTGGGCGCGAGCCAGCGGTGCAGGGCTCAGGGCGGCTAGCAGGGCAAGCAGGCCGAGCACGCTACGCATCTGCAGATACCGTTGCATAGACGCCTCCCGGACTGGCGGGTCCGATCGGTAGGCCCCTGCCCGATCATACCAGGTGGCATTGGCAATCCCGCATGGTCCCGCTCATCGCCACAGCGCTACAGCTCCACACAGGGCTTTGTCGAGCTGGAGCGCTGTGGCGGTGTGGAGCTGAGCCAATGCGCTGCCATCAAGCAGAATCGGTCTAAGGCCACAGCATCGGCGCAGCCCGTGCTGCGGCCCGATCCAGGCGCGGACGCAGGACCAGTGTAGCAAGCCGGCGCGCGCCTGTGGGTTAGCATCGTACACCGCGGGGTGACGGTCCATGCACCCCGGCCCGTGAAGAGACCTTTCCGCCGGGTGAGCATGCTGTTTCGCCACGCGCGGCAGCTACGCGCTACACTTGACACAAGAGGGACGGCCTGTCCTGATTGGTGCTGCCCCGCGATCGATTCTCGCTGTCCCTCCGGTGTGCAGCGCATCCTTGCAGCGAAGAGGGAGGTAGCACAATGACGTGCCGCGAACGACTCGAAGCCTACTTACAGGCAAATGGGGTGCAGTTCCGGGTCTACGAGCATGCGGCCGCCTACACGGCGCAGGCCGTTGCCGAGCGTGAACACATCCCGCACAAGCTGATGGCCAAGGTGGTGGTGGTCGTCGCTGACGGCCAGCTGGTGATGCTGGTCCTGCCCACCTCGCGCCGGGTCGACCTGGCGAAGGTAAGCGCGCTGCTCAACGCCCGTGAGGTGCGGCTGGCCAGTGAGGCCGAGCTGGCCATGGCGTTCCCCGACTGCGAAATCGGCGCGACCCCGCCCTTCAGCAACGGCTACAATCTGCCGTTGTACGCCGACCGCTCGCTTGAAGACGAGCCGATCCTGTTCTTCCAGGCCGGGAGCCACAGTGTGGCGATGAGCATCGCCTTTGCCGACTACATGCGGCTGGCGCGGCCCCGGCTGGCCGATTTTGTCGCCGAGCACCGGCGGCTGGCTCCGGTCGGCTACGACGATGTGCACGAGATGGGCGGCTGGTGACGGGCTGGCACGCTGTCTGCCGTAGGCGGGCAGCGTGCGCTGGAAAGGAACAACGGGGATGGAGTTACACGTCGTGCCGATCAGCAAGCCCGAGGAGCTGAACGTCATCCTCGGCCAGACCCATTTTATCAAGTCGGTCGAGGATCTGCACGAGGCGCTGGTCAATGCCGTTCCCGGCATCCGTTTCGGCCTGGCCTTCTGCGAGGCCTCAGGCGCGCGCCTGGTGCGCTGGAGCGGCACCGACGACGGGCTGATTGAGCTTGCGCGGACCAATGCCCTGGCCATCGGTGCCGGCCACAGCTTTCTCATCGTGCTCGGGCCCGGCTTCTACCCGGTAAACGTGCTGAACGCACTCAAACTGGTGCCCGAAGTTTGCCGCATCTTCTGCGCCACGGCGAACGCGACCGAGGTCGTGATCGCGGAGACGGCCCAGGGGCGCGGTATTCTGGGGGTGATCGACGGAGCGCCGCCCGTGGGGGTGGAAGACGAGGCGGGGATCGCCTGGCGCAAGGGCTTGCTGCGGACGATCGGCTACAAACTGTAGGGCGAATCGCCCGCACCAAACCACGAGGCCGAGTTGACTTTCGTCAGCTCGGCCCCGGTATTGAGCGGGAAACGTTCCTTCCTCTTTGCAGAGGCTACGTACTTGTTTACCCGTCCAATCCTTATCTTTTGTATATTTCAGCGTACCACTGCCAGAGGGTTGGTTCAACCGTAGCTTTCGCAACCTACGGTTGCGAGCCCGCTACTTGTCGCCGCAACCCATAAGCGCCTGCTGCGTGCTGGCATTGCCGGCGACGGACTTCTCGGCAGTCAGCTTCAGCGCCGTGGTCTCAGCATTGTCACGGGCCGCGCTCACCAGGCTGACCAGGCTCACGTCCGACAGCAGAGCGGGGGCCGTGGCCGGCTGGGCCGGCTGCAGTTGTGGCATAGCCAGGCCATTGGGCAGCACAATGACATTGCCCGCCGGGGCCGGCTGGGCCAGCGTGCCACCGGCCGCCATGGGGCGGGACGTCAGCGCAACAAAGAGCGCGAGCGCGACCAGGGCAGCCGCACTGCCAGCAACAAGACCCTTCCAGAGCATGCGGAACCTCCTCACATCGATGCCGAAAGCCATGGCTCGGCCTGGCCAGCCGGCCAGCACGTAGCCGTCACGAGGACCAATGCCAGGGGAATGCACTGGTATTGTACTAGCTTTGCAAACATTTAGCAAGGGAAAATATCCCGGAGGTGAGGGCCAAAAGCAGTGGACGTTGCACGATCCTGCTGGCAAACCCGAGTACGCGGGCCTCCGGCCCGCATGCGGACGGGACGCCCGCGCGCCCGGGGTGGGAAAAACGGCGTTTGCCGGCAGGATCGGGGCAACAGCCCCGGCGCGCAGCGGACCAGCGGCTGCCGAACCTGGTATCATACAGGGGAGATTGCCAGCCAAGGAGAGCGCCCGTGGAACGATTGCCCACCCGCCGCGTCGTGCAGGTCCTCGCCCTGGCCGTTGCCGTCGTCCTGCTCGGCGCCTGCAGCGGCCTGTCGCTGGGCCAACAGCCCACCACGCCACCCGTCGTGGTCATCGTCACCGCCACCCCTGGCCAACCGCCGACCGCCGCGCCGGGCGCGACCGCAGCCCCTGTGCCGACCGAGTTGCCCACCGCCGCGCCCGGCCCCCCCGGCAGCGAGGCGACGGCAACGCCTGCCCCCGAGCCGGCGACCGGCCTGCTCCAGCGCGTACGCGAGCGCGGCCGCCTGATCTGCGGCGCCAACGCCGACCTGCCCGGCTTCGGTTTCTACGACCGGGTGCGCGATGACTGGAGCGGCTTCGATGTCGACTTCTGCCGCGCGATCGCCGCCGCGATCTTCGATGACGCCGAGGCCATTGAGTTCGTGGGCCTCACCACCTCCGGGCCGCGCGAACGCTTCGCCGCCGTGCGCAGCGGGGCGGTGGACGTGCTGATCCGCAATACGACCTGGACGCTCGGGCGCGATATCGCCGGGCTGGCCTTCGGGCCGACGACCTTTCACGACGGGCAGACCTTCATGGTGCGCACCAATGCGCGCATCAGCAACTCTGCCGACCTGGCGGGCAAACGTATCTGCGTCTCGCGCGGCACGACCAGCGAGCAGAACCTGGTCGAGGATTTTGCCGCGCGCGGGATCACCTTTGAGGCCGTGCGCTTCGACGACGAGAGCCAGCTCTACCCGGCCTATGACCGTGGCGAGTGCGACGCGGTGACCAGCGACAGCTCGCAGCTGGCCTCCAAGCGCCAGACGCTCGCGGTGCCTGTAGAGCACGTGGTGCTCGGCGAACGGATCTCGCGCGAGCCGCTCGGCCCGGTCTCTATCGAGGGCGACGAACAGTGGCGCGATGTGGTCAGCTGGGTGGTCTTCGCAACGATCTACGCCGAGGAGTTGCGCGTCAGCCAGGAGAACGTCGAACAGCAGCGCGCCCAGAGCGATGACCCGCGCGTCCGGCGGCTCCTGGGCGTGGAGGGCGAGCTTGGCCAGGGCCTCGGCCTGAGCAATGACTTCGCCTACGCGATCATCCGCGAGGTCGGCAACTACGGCGATATCTACGATCGCAACCTGGGGCCACGTACACCCTTCGCCCTCGACCGCGGCCCGAATAAGGTCTGGAACCTCGGCGCGGGTGGGGTGCTGGCCGCGCCGCCCTTCCGCTGATCGCCCTGGCCGGAACGCGCCCACACTGTGAGGCATGGTTCAAATCCGCGTGACCATCTGGCCTGAGGCCCCACCGCCACTATGCAGCAGCCCCTGATCTGCCCCGCGTGCCACGCGCCCAACCTGCCGCATGCGCGCTTCTGCCAGCAGTGCGGCTACGACCTGGTCCTCAACAATGATGGGCCGCGCTTCTTCCTCAGCCGGGTGATCAAAGAGGGCGGCCAGGGCGCGGTCTTCGAGGGCCGCAGCGAGACGGGCGAGGTTGTCGCGGTCAAGGAGATGCTCGATCGCTTCACCGACCCCGCAGAGCGGGCCGAGGCGGTGCGGCGCTTTGTGGCCGAGGCCGAGACGCTGGGCAAACTCACCCACCCGCGCATCCCGCGGATCTACGCCTCGTTCAACGATGGCGGGCGGCACTACCTGGTGATGGAGTTCATCCGGGGTGAGGACCTGGACGACCTGGTGGCCCGCGAGGGGCCGCAGCCCGAGGCGCGGGTGCTGGCCTGGGCTGACGAGCTGTGCGATGTGCTGGACTACCTGCACGGCAACGGCCTGATCTACCGTGACATGAAGCCCTCAAACGTGATGCTGGAACAGCCGGCGGGTACGCTGAAGGTGATCGACTTCGGCATCGCCAGGGTGTTTCAGCCCCAGCAGCGTGGCACGCAGATCGGCACGCCGGGCTATGCGCCCCCCGAGCAGTACCAGGGCCTCGCGACGCCGCGCTCCGATATCTACGCCCTGGGGGCGACCCTGCATCACCTGCTGAGCGGGCGCGACCCGCGCGACCACCCGCCCTTCAACTTCCCCCGGTTGACCGGCGTCTCAGCGCGCACCGCCGACGCGATCGAGCGGGCGTTGCAGATGCGCCAGGAGGATCGCTTTCAGAGCATCGCGGCCTTTCGCGCGGCGCTGCAGCCGGCCGCACAGGTGATCACCACTGCGCCCGCCGCGCCCGCGGCAATCCGCCCCGCCACGGCGCCCGTGCCGTCCCCACCGGCAGCGGCCCCGGCCCCGGCGCCGGCCACACCGCTACCCGC
>JACAEO010000301.1 GCA_013388805.1 Chloroflexota bacterium | reverse complement strand
TTGGAACGCCATGCGCGGCAATCCACAATCCAAAATCGGCAAGCCAAATAGGTGTTACCGTCAGAGCGCATTGGAACGCCATGCGCGGCAATCCACAATCCAAAATCGGCAAGCCAAAATGGTATCACATCCGGGCCAGCACCCCACGGATCAGGGCAGCGAAGCGCGCCCTGGCCAGCTCACCGGCCGCGAGCACCTCCTCGTGATTGGCCGGCGGCCCGTCCGGCAGGGCCAGGTTGGTGATCAGCGACAGGCCGAGCACGCGCATCCCGGCGTGGCGCGCAACGATCACCTCGGGCGCGGTGGACATCCCCACGGCATCGGCGCCGAGCCCGCGCAGCAGGCGCAGCTCGGCGGCGCTCTCAAAGCTTGGCCCGGCCAGCATGCAGTAGACCCCCTCGCGCAGCGTGAGCCCCTGCTCCGCCGCCACCGCGCGCGCCAGCGACGCCAGTTCCGGATCGAACGCGCCCACCATCGCCGGGAAGCGCGGTCCCAGGCGCTCATCATTGGGCCCGATCAGCGGGTGATGGCCCGCCATCCCCGGCAAGAAGATCTGGTCGGCGATGCGCATGATCTCACCCACCTGCCAGTCGGGGCGCAAGCCGCCGGCCGCGTTGGTCACGATCAGCGTCTCACAGCCCAGAGCGCGCAGCACGCGCACCGGGAAGGTGACCTGCTGCATCGTATAGCCCTCGTAGAAATGGAAGCGCCCCCGCAGCACGGCCACTGGCTGGCCGCTGAGCACGCCGACGGCCAGTTCGCCCCGGTGACCAGCCACCTGTGGCTCGTGGAAGCCCGGGATCGCGCGGTAGGGCACGACGACGGCCTGCTCCAACTCGTCGGCCAGCGCGCCCAGCCCCGAGCCCAGAATGAGCGCGACTCGCGGCGCAGTGGCGAGCTGCGCGGCAATGACGGCGCGCGCCTGCTCAATCAGATCATACATCATCGCTAGATCCTGCTGAGCAACTCGCGCTTCTTGGCCTCAAACTCGTCAATCGACAGAATGCCCCGATCGCGCAGCGTGGCCAGTTCCTCCAGGGTGCGCTGGATCTCGGGGGCGGCAGCCGCGCCGGGCGCGGGCCCCGGCGGGTACGCGCCAGCGAGGTAGCCATACCCGTGCTCGAGGTTGTACTTGGCCTCGAGCATAGCCTGCTTGAAGGCGATCGGCGCCTCGATACGGTCCATCAGGTTCGCGCCCTCCTCGCCGGAGGCGGTGAGGATGGCCAGGGTGCCGAAGTTGAGCATGCGGCCGAGCAGGCTCTGGCGCAGTTCCACATCGTTGATCTTCTCCAGCGACGAGTCGATGACCCGCTTGTTGAAAATGCCGCGCACCTGCAAAACGCGCCGGTCGGTCACCACGTACTGTTCGCTCGTCCAGCGCAGATAATCGATGAACCCGCTGAGCAGCACCACCGCACTGATCGCGACGCAGATCAGCAGGATGAGATTGCTTGCCGTGATGCCGCCGAAGCTCACCGTGGTCGTATCAAAGGCCATGTGCGAAGCGACACCCGCAGCGACCAGCAGGGCGATCAGGCCCAGCTCGGTCACGATGTTGGCGATCAGCACGAAAAGGTGCTGGCGGGCGACGTAGAGGATCTGCTCGCCGCGACCGAGCAGGTTGTCGATGTAAGCCATGACGGACTCCTCACTCGACGCGCATCACCTCCTCCAGGAAGGCGACCGAGCGCAAGTCGCGTTCCAGGAGCGGACGCAGATAGGCGCGCAGCAGGCCCTCGACCTCGCTGCGCACCGCCGGGGAGAGGTGCAGCGTCTCGACCGCAGCCAGTGGCTGGCGCTGCAGGTAGCGAAGCAGGCGAAAGGCCGGCCCACTCATCACCAGGGCCGCCCGATCGGCGCCCTGGTCGCGCGGGCAGAGCACCCCACCCAGCCCGGGGCTGAAGTGGCGCGCCTCTTCGGTCAAGAGCTCCTGGCAAACGGCACAGTGGTGCAGGTGCGGCCGGTAGCCTGCCAGGCGCAGCAGGTGCAACTCGTAGAAGCGCAGCACCAGGTCGGGGTTGGCGCTGCGGTCAAGCGCGGCAAAGGTCTGCGCCAGCAACTCGTACAGCGGCGCATTCTCGTCATGCTCCGCGCTAAAACGGTCGTAGAGCTCGGCGGCGTAGTAGGCGCAACTCAAGCGCGGCAACTCGGCCCGCAGTGTGGCGTGGCTGTCTCGGATCTCACTCTGGGTGATGATGTCGAGATTGCGCCCGATGGCAAGCAACAGGCCCGCCCGCGTGAAGAGCTCGACGTGACCGGCCAGCTTACTGCTGGTTTTGCGCACGCCTTTTGCCACCACGCGCCGTTTGCCGCCCGGCGTGGCGAGCAGCAGCAGCCGGTCGGCCTCGCCAACGTCGCTCCGCCGCAGGATCAGCGCTTCCGTTCGATAGATGCGCTCGCGCATTGATGCTCGGTATCCGTCCTCTCCCTACGCTGGTACCTCGCCAGGTTCACGATCCAGCGTAGCAGCTTGCCGTAACCGGCGTGGATCCAGCGCGGCGCACGGTTGGAGCCGGTAGAGTGATATTATAGCCCCTGTCAAGGGGCGCAGCAAGGCAGCGTGCGCGACGCGCAGGGCTGATGGAACGATCCTGCTGGCGAACCCGGGGCCGTGGGCCCTCTCAGGGGTAGGGTTTTTGTGCGTTGCGCCCCCAGGCCCCGCATACCCCACCCCCCTACCCCCCTCTGCCAGCCTGGGAGAGGGGGGGTGAGGGCAAGCAGCGCATCAGGACGCCATCCGCCAGAAACTCTACCCCTGAAAGGGCCGCGGGCCTCCGGCCCGTATGCGGGCAGGACGCCAGACGTGAGCGCCTCCTCTACCGCGCCAGGGGAAAGGTCGCCGCGACGATCCAGGCAAACAGGAAGGTATTGGTGAGCGCGCCGACCAGGATCGTGCCGGTGCGCCGGTAGACGATCCCGCTCAGCAGCCCGTAGACCACGAAGTAGGCGATGAAGAGCGGGGTGATAAGCACCAGAAAGAAGAGCTCCTGCGGGTTGAGCACGATCGCCAGCGCCAGCGAGGCGAGGAAGCACAGTTTGGTGAGGGCGTAGGCGCCGCGCGGCGCGCCTGGCCCGCGCGCTAGCCGCTCATCGGCCAGGAAGTACGGCAGCATCGCCGCCGCGACGGCCAGAAAAACCGGCAGCCGTACCGCCGGAGGAAAGTAGTTGAGCAGAAAGACCTGGGTCGGCAGGCCGAAGCTCAGCAGGACATAGCCGATGACCAGCAGCGCCGCGGCCACGGCCATCAGGATGCTGCGTCGCCACACCGCAATTCGCTGGCCCCATCCGCCGGGCGCCTGTGTGCCGTTGCCCGCCCCCCGGCGCATGATGCGCACCAGCAGCAGCCCGGCCCCCGTGAGCAGCCCGTAGATACCGAAGAGCAGCGCCAATGGCCCGCCAACGAGGATCGGCAGCAACCCGCCCGCCGGGATCAGGCGCAGCAGCAGCGGGGTGAGCAACGCCGGGACCAGTGCCAGCGCCCACCAGGCCCGCCGTTCCCACGACGGCGCCGGCCCGCCGCCCGGGCCGATCGGCTGCAGCAGGCGCGCCAGTGGCCAGTACAGTAGCACTGCCCCGAGATAGACCAGCCCCAGGGCCGGCAAGCGATCGTCCAGGTAGCCGGCCCCGGGCGGCATGGCCGTGAGCGGCATGGCCGCCTGAATCCAGCTGAGCGCCTCGGCCATGCTCACCTGGCTGAAGAGCACCCCCAGGTGTTCGGCCCCCGGCACAAAGACGACCCGCCGCCCCGTGCCCGCCGCCAGGTCGCCATACGTCACCCCGGGCACACCCGTCGCGCCCGCGGCCGTAACGATCACTGCCTCCGCCAGCGGGCGTAGCCCGCCCTCGAGCGCACCCGTGAGCACCAGCAGGTTGCGCGGGCTGTCCGCACGCACCCCCTCGTAGACCAGGGAGACCGCGATCGTGGCCGCGATGTCGGGGTGCTCCTGCGCATACCGGACAACCGCCTCGCTGCCCATCGAGTGCCCTACCAGCGCGACCCGTCCGTCCCCCCGTTCGCGAGCATGGGCCACCGCGGCGTCAAGCGCCGGCCGGAGCTGCCGGTAGCGCCCCTCCCGGTCCGCCAGGCCGCCCTGCAGCGCCTCAGCGCTTTGCCCATGCCCCGGGAAATCGAAGGTCACCGCGGTGTAGCCGTTGCGCGCCAGGGTCAACGCGAACGGCTCCATGATCTGCTGCGAGCCGGCAAAGCCGTGGGCGATCACGATCACCGGGCCCGGTGGCGCGCCGGCGGGCACATACACGCTGGCCGGCGTAGGTTCCAGTCTGAGCCGCTCGATCCCGGCCAGCGCCAGGCGCGGGACGATCAGCAGCCAGAGCCCGACGGCCAGTGCCGCCAGGCCTGCCACCCCGGCGAGCACGGTGAACAGGCGCGCCGTCAGGCGCGGGGCCACTGCGCGCTTCGTCGATACGCTCAACGCACCTCCTCAATCGTCTGGGCTGGCGTTCAACTCCACACCTCCACCGTTCCACACCTCCCATACCGATGCTGCTTGATGGCAGCGCATTGGCTCACCTCCACACCTCCACAGCGCTCCAGCTCGACAAAGTCCTGTGTGGAGCTGGAGCGCTGTGGAGCTGAGCGGGACAATGCGGGCTTGCCAATTCCACCTGGTATCAGTCATATGAACGTGGCGAGCGACTGTCAAGCTGGCGCGCTCAGGTCTGAGCGATGTCCTGGCCCCTGGTCCTCGTTCAGGCTGCCCCGCCGGTAGCCGGCCAGGTCCAGCGTGACATGGCGAAAACCGGCCGCCGCGCGAATCGCACTCGCCACTGCCGCGGCCTGCGCCACCAGCAGCGGCATATCGGCCGGCTCCACCTCGATCCGCGCCAGCTCACCGTGGTGCCGCACCCGGTACTGGCGCAGCCCGATCGCCCAGAGCACCTCTTCGGCTGCCTCCACCTGCGCCAGCTTCTCCGGGGTGATCGCGGTGCCGTAGGGAACGCGCGAGCCAAGGCAGGCGAAGGCCGGCTTGTCCCACACCGGGAGCGCGTAGTGGCGCGCCAGGGCGCGAATGTCAGCCTTGGTCAGCCCGGCCTCCTTGAGCGGCGCGCGGACGCCCTGCTCCAGCGCAGCCTGCGCCCCCGGGCGGTGGTCGCCCAGGTCGTCGAGGTTCTCGCCATAGGCCACCCAGCCCAGCCCGCGCGCCACGGCCAGCGCACGCAGCTGGGCGAACAGCTCGGTCTTGCAGAAGTAGCAACGGTTGCCCGGATTGGCGGCATAGCGCGGGTCCTGCACCTCGTTCGTCTGGATCACCAGGTGCTGAATGCCCGCCAGGCGCGCCAGTTCCTCCGCCTGCCGCAGCTCACGGCGCGGCAGCGAGGGTGAATCGGCAGTGACCGCCAGCGCCCGTGTGCCAAGCACCTCGTGGGCCACCTTCGCCAGCAGTACGCTATCCACCCCGCCCGACATCGCGATCACCACACCGCCCAGCTCGCGCAGGATGGCCTGTAACCGGGCGAGCTTCTGCCCGGGCTCCGGCATCAGGTCCTGCGTCTGGTCTACGCACGTATCGTTCACAGATGTTTACCTTTCGGCGCGCCTACGCCGGCCCGGCGCGCCCACGGCGGGGTCAGGCCGAAGCATTCGCTCCACGGGGGCGCCGGGCCCCGGCAGGGGCCGCCGGCGAATGCTTCGGCCCTACATTGTTCCGTTACCCCCGTCACCCCCCGGCCGCCAGCTGGTTGATGATGCTCGCCGCGTAGCCCGCGCCGAAGCCGTTGTCGATGTTGACCACGGTGACCCCGGCGGCACAGCTGTTTAACATGGCCAGCAGGGCCGCCAACCCGCCGAAGCTCGCCCCGTAGCCCACACTGGTCGGCACGGCGATCACCGGACGGCGCACGAGCCCGCCCACCACGCTCGGCAGCGCGCCCTCCATCCCCGCGATGACGATCAGCACGTGGGCCTGCTGGATCTGCGCGATGTGGGCCAGCAGCCGGTGCAGCCCGGCCACGCCCACGTCGGCCAGGCGCTCGACCCGGTTGCCCATGACCTCGGCGGTGACCGCGGCCTCCTCAGCCACCGGCAGGTCGGCCGTACCGGCGCAGACCACCAGCACCGTTCCGGGCCGCTTTGGCAATGGCTCGCGCTCGATAACGATCGCCTGGGCCAGTTCGTGGTAACGCGCCTCCGGCACGAGGGCTCGCAGTTGCGCATACACTGCGGGTGTGGCTCGCGTGCCTAGCACCGGCCCGGGCCCCTCGGCGAGCCGCGCCAGGATCGCCGCGGCCTGCGCTGGCTGCTTGCCCGCACAGAAGACGACCTCGGGGAAGCCGGCGCGCAGCGCCCGGTGTGTATCGAGGTGGGCAAAGCCCAGGTCATCGAACGGCATCCGCCGTAGCACAGCGAGGGCCTCGTCGACCGCGGCCTCACCCTGGCGCACCCGTTCCAGCAACGCTCGGAGCGCCTGCTCGTCCACGCGCTACACCTCAATGCTCTGGCCGTCGCGACCGATCTCGGCAACGCCGCCAAAGCCTCCCGCCCGTACCGCGCGCAGCGCCGCCTCCTCCGCCATCGTCCAGCGCGGGCTGTAGTGGACCAGCACGAGCCGCGCCACACCAGCCGCCGCCGCCACCGCGCCGGCCTGCTGCGGCGTGGTGTGGCCGGCAAACGGCTCCGCCGTCGTTGCCTCGTGGATCAGCGTGGCGGCGCCGCGGGCCAGATCCTGCACCGCGGCG
>JACAEO010000251.1 GCA_013388805.1 Chloroflexota bacterium | reverse complement strand
TCGGCTAGTGCTTGCGAAGGCCACCTGCGTGGCCTGTTTAGCCCACGAAGGTGGGCTTTGCCCCCCGTAGCCGAGGGCTTTCAGCCCGACGGGGAGCGCACCTACAACTGTAGTATTAGGCAGGCATGTTTCAAATGACCATCTCGTCCCGGTGTGAGGGCGTTGCGCGCCAGGGACACTCGTCTGGTTCCACGCGCCTTGCCGGGTGCTTACAGGCGGCCGAGGCCCCAGGCGCCATTGACGTTGCCGACCCGCACGAGTTGCTCACTGTGCCCATCGTGCCGGAAGAGCGGGTTGGTGGGGAAGGTGTCGCCGCTCTGGCCCTGGGCGCCCTGGCGGAGCACCTCTTCGATCGCGATCACGGCCCGCCGGCCGCGTGCGGTACGTCCGATCTGCACGACGATCAGGCTGACGACATCGGAGGTGATCAGGCCGCGCACGATCTGGGCGGCCGCCTGGCCGCCACCGGCTGCCTCGGATGCCAGGCCGATCATGGCCATGCGCTCCAGGTTGCGCAGCGCTCCCTGGATGCTGCCCGCGTGGATGGTGCCGATGCCCGGGTGGCCGGTGGCGGCCGCCTGGAGCAGGGCCATCGCCTCACCGCCACGCACTTCGCCGACCACGATGTAGGTTGGCTTCTGGCGTAGCGCGAATTTCACGGCCTGGCTGAAGGCGGTCTCCTCGGTGACCTCGATGTGAAGGCTGTTCGCTGCGCGGGGCAGTTCGCCGCCGTCCTCAACGAACACCAGCCGGAGCCGCTGGCCGATCGCCTGGGTGAACGCGGCGGTCAGCGTAGTCTTGCCGCAGCCGGTTGGCCCGGCTACCAGCACCGAGGCGCCCGCGCCGAGCGCCTCCAGCAGCAGGTCGCTGGCCTCGCGCGAGATCATGCCGGCCTGCACCAGGTCGTCGAGCGTACGCCAGCGCTCGGGGAGCAGCCGTACGGCCAGGCTGCCACCGTCACGCGAGACCGGCGGCCTGGTGATGGCGAAGCGCAACCGGTCGGCGACGCCCTGCATCATCGGCATGGGCCAGTCTGGCTCGTAAGGTTCGAGCCGGAGGCTGCGCAAGAGCAACTGGCGCTGGGTCCAGTTGATCCAGCCTGGATGGGCCGTGACGCCGGTATTCAGCATGGCGCCCCGCTGGACGACAAAGAACGGCTCGGTGCGCGGACCGTTGTAAAGGATGTCGGAGACCTCGTGCTCGGGGTCGCGCCAGAGCTCCAGCGGGCCGTACCAGTCGATGTGCACCCAGTCGTGCTCGAGCAAGTCGCCGCCGACGCCCATCAGGTCGAAGACCTCCTGGGGAGGCAGGTCCCAGCAGTTGCGCATGCGCCCGCTGCGAACGAGCATGTGCAACTCCTCACCGATCGCGGTGTAGGCTGGTGGTTCCTTGTCCCGGTCATCCCAGGGATGAAAGGACGGCTCGGGATCGAGATCGTCGTGGTACATCGTGGTGGCTCCTGGTTCCAGTCGTGAAGGGCCTACGGTTGGCGGCTGCCGGGGATGGGGCTTGTCGCGCCGGGCAGGGCGGGCTCGGCGGTGGCTGGCGCCGGGACGGGCGCGCGCAGGTCGTCGCGATTGACCTGGCCGATGTCCAGGCGGTCGAGGTTGGGCAGGGGCGTCGAGGTGGCGCCGTAGCGTTCGCCCCACAGCTCCAGCCCGGCGGCCTGCAGCGCCCAGATGGTATGGGCCTGATAGGGCGACAACTCGAGGTAGGCCACGCCCGCCGCCTCGTCGACGTAGAGCACGCGTACCGAACTGAGCAGGCGGCAGGCGAAGGGCCGTGGCTGCGCCACCCCGGCCACGGGCGGCGTGAAGGTGGGCTTGACCCCGGCAGCGGCGCTCTGGGCCTGGTCGCAGAGGTCGGGTGAGCCACTGCGGTCGTTGAAGCCGATGTTCACCCGGTCGCGGAAGCTCAGCGGGCCGATCGTGGTGGTGGCGAAGGGCACCGGCACCATGTTGGGGGTGAGCGCCTGGCCATTGGGGTAGACCGGCTGGGTGGGCGGGGCCTCCAGCAACATCGGGGGCTGGACGAGGTCATTGGCGCCGAGGTCACGTGCGGCGTAGCGGCCCACGACTGCAGCGGGATCGCCGATCCCGGCGAGCTGGGCGGGGCGGTGCAGTGGCAATTCGACCACGCCAAGGTCCTCGTGGCTGATCTGGTGGCCGTAGGGCACATCGCGCACCAGCACGACAACGGTCTCGGTCTTCTGGCTCTCCAGGTAGCCGAGGATGGCAAAGGCCACGGCGCTGATCAGGCCGAGGGCGAGCAGGACGGCGGGCAACGGATTGCCACGCTTGCGGGTGAGGGCCTGGCTCAGGGGGGCGGTGGTGGATGGGGCCATGGCGGTACTCCTTGCGTTGTAGTCGGACCTCAGGGCTGAACCGGCTCCAGGGTATCGGCGGCGGTGATCAGCGGGTGATAGACACCCCAGCCGACGATGCCGCGCATACGGGGGCGCACCTCGGCACAGATCAGCGGGGTCGGTTCGCTGACCGGCGCGTGGGACGCCTCGTTGAAGGTGCAGGCGCCGCCACGGGGCAGCACGCTCCAGCGCACGCGCGCGGCGGTCGCCTCGGGGGGCTCGTCGAGGCCGCGCACTCCGCCGAGGTTGGTCAGGAACAGGCGGTGGGCCACCGCCAGCACCTCCTGGCAGGGGCCAGGGCGCTCCCAGGTGACAGCGTGACACTCCGCGGCGCTGCGCAACGCCTCGCGTCCGCCGGCGAGCGCCGCGTAGTCGAGGGTCTGGACGGCGGAGCGGGTGGCCTGCTGGAGCGCGTCTTCGACCATACTGGCCTCCAGCCAGCGCTCGGCCACCTCGACGACGAGCAACGTGAAGGCCATGAGAAAGGGCAGCAGCAGGGCGACGATCACGGCCGACTGGCCGCGCGCGCGCCGCTGGCGGCACTGAAGGGCAGCGATCATTGGCGATCCCTCTCGGCGGCGCGGGTCGCTGTGGCCCGCACCGTAAATTCGGTGAACAGGGGCGGCAGCGGCGCCCAGAACTCGCCACGGTAGACGATGCTGACGGTGACGGGGTCGTAGCGCCGGCATGGCGCGGCGCAGTTGACGGTGATCTCGGCGCCGGCCTCGTCGACCCCGAGGCCCCCCTCGATGGCGCTGCGCGCAGCGTGTTGCGCCGCCTCGGCGTCGCCTCCCGCAATGGCGGCCTGGTGTGCCGCCGCGCGCACGGCCTGGCTCAGGGTGTAGTTGGCCAACAGGATCTGGCCGACTGAGATCAGGCCCAGCACGAGCAGCAGCAGCAGGCCAAGCACCAGGGTGAACTCGATCAGGGCCTGGCCAGGTGAACGTGGGACGGATTGGTGCATCGGCGCTTGCTCCTGTGCGACTAACGGCTGCCTGGTCCGACCAGGCTACGGGGCACGAGCAGGGTGACCTCGACGGTGCGGGTGATCGACTGGATCTGGCGCGTACCAGGCAGTTCGATCGGGGGCATGCTCCAATCGCCGATCGGTGCGCCGGGGGCCAGGTTCATCAGCCAGGTCTCGACGTCGACGGCGATGCTGATCGTGACCGGGGTGAGCGGGCTCAGGGTGTAGAGGTAGAGATCGCTGCGCCGCATCGGCGGGGCTGGCGGCTGGGTCCAGTAGACGTGGGCCTGGCCGGCCATCTCGTGCTCGCGCGGCAGGCCGCCGGGCAGCAACTGCGCGAGTGGCCGGCCCGTGGCGCCAGCGCCAGGATAGCGGTAGGCACAGCCGGGCAGGTCGCCACCGGCGATGCGGTCGCCGGGGCGGCAGCCGCTGCGGCCAGTCGCGTCGCTTGTGCTGGCGGCGTCGTGTGTGGTGCCGTGCAGCGCAAAGCCGAGCAGGCGCCAGCCAACGATACGGCCGTAGAAGGCATAGGGCGAGAGCGGGTCATCCGCCACGGCGGGATCGGGCATGGTCAGGGCTGTCAGGCGGGGGGTGAAGTCCAGCACTTCACCTGCCGGCCAGGCGATCCGGTTATCGTCGGACAGGTAGACGGCGTTGGTGGCGTTGGCGTCCCGGCTGGCCGGGTCGAGGTCGGAGTGGATGGCCAGGCGGATCGTGCCGTCGGCGGGACCAGGCGCCGGCAGCCGGGCCACGCCCGTGCTATCGGTGTCCTGGTTGTCGACCGGGTCATCGCCGGCGGTGGCGGTGCTGATCGTCGCGTCCAGGGCCAGTTCGGCGCCGGGCGCCTGTTGCGCCCGCACGGTGATGAGCAGGGTGCCTGCCGGGCCGCTCGTATCCGGGTCGAGCGTGCCCAGTTGCCAGCTGAGCACAGTGCGGCCCGCGGCGTCGGTGCTGGTGGTGTAGCCGCTCACTGCATTGCCAACCTCGTCGGTCACCCGGTCGAGCTCGGTGCCGGCCGGCAGGGTGGCGCTCAGCACCGTGGTCGCTGCCGGCCAGGTGCGATCCGCGGGGCGGGCCCGCTCGCGCGCGCTGCGCCGCGCATCAGGGTTGGCAACGTTGTTGCCGTAGCTGATGCGGTAGCGCACGTAGCTCAGCCAGCCGGCCGGGCCACGCTCCGGCGCACTCTTGTTGATCGCCGCGACGTCCACGTAGACATTCGGGCGCATCACCCTGGTCGTGATGGTGGTGGTATTGTTCTGGAGTGCAGGTCCGACCTCTGGTGGCGGCAAGGTGGCGCTGACCGTCTCGGTGTACACGAGCGTGTCGTGGGGGAAGCTCGGCGGTACCGTGATTGTGAAGGACGGATCGCTGACATAGCGGTCGAAATCGATCAGCCGTGGCCGGCCTGGCGCCGTCGTCACCCGCCAGCTATCCCGGGTGCAACGGATCCCGGCCTGGCCCTCGGTGTCCGGGGTAAGCAGCGTGCAGAACGCGGGATGGTTGCCGATCGCTACCGTTGCGCCCGGACTGAGCCGGCCGGTGAAGGCCACGCCGCGTGCGCCGGTGGTGGTCAGGTTCTGGCCGCGGAGGAAGGCGGTTATTGTGCCACCAACCGGGACCGGGGCGGGCGGCCCTTCAAGCGCGATCCCTGTTGCTGGCTGGAACGCGGGCCGCGCGACAATGTCCGGGTTAGCAATCAGGGTGGTGACGCTGGCACGGTTGTCCTCGGGGGAGTCACCCAGGGGAAAAGGGGGCAGCAGCTCCGCCGTGTTGGTGAGAATCCCGGTCAGACTCGTCGGGTCTACGGCAGAGGGCAGCACACGCACCCGGTAGCTGAACGTACGCCAGTTGTCGAGCGAGGCAACGCGACAGCCCTCGATGGCGTGCGTGGCAGCCTGGTAAGAACATCCCAGGTCGTTGCTGACGAACTCGACGAAGGCGACGCCGGCCGGCAGCTGGTCGCGCACACGGACGTTGGGCATTGGCACGCCCATCTGCGCTAGCCCGTTGTGCAGGATTACCCTGTACTCGAGCAGTTCGTCGACGGCGCCCGTCGTGGGCCCTGCTTTCTCCAAGCTCAGATTGGGACGTAGGAGCGTCGTCGAGACACAGCTCGCATTGGGGCGCTGGTCGCGCTCCAGGGCAGCCACCGCCGGGGGGGCGGTGATGCTGGCGCAATTCTGGGCCGGCGCCGCGATTGCGTATGGCGGGACCGCGCTGACCGTCACCACCACGCTGAAGCGTAGCGTGCCGCGCTGTGCGCCGGCTAGCTGGCTAAGCGTCCAGGTAAGGGTCTGGCCGCTGGCCGGATCACCGCTGACGCCGGGCTGAAGGGTGGCGGGCATGGTCGAGCCCGGCACGTAGCTGAGCCCCGCCGGCAGCCGGTCGATAAGCGTCACGTTCGCGACGCTCGTCGCGGCGAGCGCATCGTTCCCGTAGGTCAGGGTATAGTCGAAGCGTTCTCCGACCAGGGGCCGTCGCCCCGGGCCTGACTTCTCGATCCAGAGGTCGAAGCTGCCAGCAAGGCCCAGGTCGAGGTTCAGATTGACATCAGCGCCGTCGGGGGGTGGCGAGCGTAGCTCCACGAAGCGCGTGAGCAGCGGCCCGCTGGTCGGCACGTCGCTGTCCTGGTTGTCGTTCAGCCCACCGCCGACGCGGAAGGGCGCGACACGTGCGCCAGGCGGTAGATTGGCGAATTGTACGGCGTAGCGGCCAGGCGGCAGATTCACGAAGCGATAGCGGCCGTCAGGGGCCTTCTGCACCGCTGGCAGCGGCCAACTCGTGGCGAGTGTCTCGGGGTGGGGCACCAGGCTGATGCTCAGGTTGTCCCAGGCGTTACCACTGAGGCCCCCCTCGCCCGAATCCTGGATACCGTTCGCATTGTCATCACGCCAGACCCGATCGCCGAGCTGGCCGCGCGGTGGCAGCTGCGTCAGCCCGATGTCGACGTTGCCCTCGTCGCTCTCCCGCACCGGGGTGGGAATGGCAAGCCCGGTGAGGCCCACAGACGGCGCGGCCAGACTGCCGGCAAACTCGATGTAGCCCCAGACATCGGAGGCGTCGCTGTCGCGGGTATCATCGTTGCGGTTCGGTGGCGAGAAGCGCCAGCCGTAGACGATACCGCCGGGCTGACGGTTCGCCGCCGCGATCCGGATGTTGAAGTCGCTGTTCGGTGGTACGGCGAAACGGTAGAAGCCGTTGGGGTCGGTCACGGCGCGCGCGTCGGCCGGGTTGGTTGCGCTGCCGCGATAGAGCTCGAGGGTGACGCCGGCGAAGCCCGGCTCGTTATCCTCGCGGTAACCATTGCCGTTGAGGTCTCGCCAAACGCGCCCGCTGACAAAGGCATAGGTGCAGAGGGGCTCGAGGTCGCCCAGGCCCGCCGATTTGCCGCCCGCGTGTTTGGAGGGGGTGATCAGGGTGTTGGGCGCCGCCACCTCGTCGCCGCCACTGAGGCGGTAGAAGCTCAGTCCGCTCTGGCGGAAGCCCAGCAGCGCCGTGGTGACGATATTCTCATCCGGCGGCGCGCCAGGTCGCCCGGCGCTCTGCAGCGCGCTTGCCAGCGCGCCCATATGGTTCTCGATATGGATGGGGTTGCTGGCCGGATCGTAGAAGTGGCGGTTATCATTCAGCACATCGCTGGCGGCCGGCGTTACCGTGTCGCTGTCCAGGTTCCGGTTCGTCCGGTCGGCAGGGCGGCTGGTGGTGACCATCGTCCAGCCGCTGCCCACGCGGTCATAGACCAGGGTGTCGCCCTGGGCGATGGTGGAGAACTGGCCGGGCGGCGCGTCAGCGGTGAGCACCTGGTCGCCGGTACGGTCACGGAAGCCGAGCAGCATACGCCGCCCGTCGTGAGAGGTTTCGATGTCGCTCAGCAGTGGCTGCGGGTAGAGGATGGTATCACCCAGGCCGGCCACCACGGTGCGGGGCATGTCGGCGAGGTTGTCATGCCAGGGATGCCAATCGCGCATGCCGCGATCGGGATAGGTGGAGGCCCAGCGGGCGGCGATAGTGCTGCCCTGCATGCGGCCAACACCACCGAGATTGCCGAGTGGCTGCGAAAGCTCCAGATGCCACTGGTTGTTGCGCACGCGATAGGAGACCACGTGGGCCCAGGGGTAGCCGGTGGGCGCGGCGCGCCCGCCCCGCTGCACGTGGCGGGTGGCGCTATCGGTGAACCCGACCAGCAGGAGCGAGTCGCTGGCGCTGCCGAGCGGTGAGAACTCCAGCGCAAAGGGGACGAACTCGCGGCGGAGGGGCGCCGTGTCGGCGAGCCCGCGCGCGGCCAGCACCGGGTCGAGCGGGTCATTGGCCGCGCCTGCGACATCGATCGCCAGTGGCGCAAGGCGCGCGGGCACGGCACCTGTGATGTCGTAGCGTTCGATGCGACGGGCACTGATGTTAACAATGAAGAGCGTGCGCCCATCAGGGCTGATCTCCATGTCGCCCAGACCCGCCCGCCCGACCTGGGCGATGCTGTCGCTGTCGAAGCTATCGTTGGCCCGCGTGCGATCCCAGCTTATGCCCGGCACGGTGAAGGCAGTACTCCACTGCCGGCTGGCGAAGCTGTAGACATACACGCCACCGGGGCCGGCCGGGCCGAAGCTGGTCAGCCGCTTGACATAGGCGGCAACGAACAGGCGGGGTGTGCCGCTGATCGCCCCGTCATCATAGGCCAGGCCATAGACTGCGCCCAGGCTACCCGCGCCGGTGCGGGCGTCGGTACGGGGGCCACTGCGGGCGCCCAGGGTGCCGAGCATGGTACGGCTGGTGGTGCCGACCTCGACGATCGCCGGGTCGCCGGCGGGCGCGGCGTGGAAGATCGTATCGGCGAAGCAGGTGGTGGCGAAGCGATCCTCACCACTCAGACAGGGCACTGCGCTGCCGAAGCTGCTGCCCTGGTCGGCCGGGTGGAAGCTCGCTTCCACCGGCAGCGGATCGCCGGTGAGGGGCAGCAGATTCAGCAGCAGTAGCCCGAGGCAGACGAGCCGCGCGATCGGGTGGGCAAGATGGCGCATATGCTGCATGGCATCTCCTTCGGGGTAGGCAAGGTCGCGAGCCAGTTTCGTGCTGCGCGACAGTAGGAAGTAGGAGATAGGAGATAGGAAATAGTAGGAAGTTAGGAAGTAGGAAGTAGGAAATAGGAAGGAGCTATTGAGGGGGTATGGGCGCGAGCGAGCTTCGTGCTGCGCGATATGTGCCACGAGGCGACGGGGTGCAGGGCTACGGTTCGCCGAGTTGGGCGAGGACGGCGGCGGCGACGGCGGCGCCCTGCTGGAGGCCAGCCGTGCCGTCCATCGGCCAGTGGATGCCGCCATAGACCCGCGAGCGGGCAGCGGCGTCGGCCTGCTCCTGAAAAAGGCCGGCCTCGCTGGGGAAGGCGGCAGCCAGCACGCCTGACGCCGCCCCGCTCAAGCTGGCGTGCCCGGAGGGATAGGACGGATGCGGCGGGGTCTTGAGCAGTGGCAGCCAGCCGGGCCGCTGCTCCTGGATGACCGTCACCGGGCGAACGAGCATGTAGTGGTACTTCGACTCCCAGCAGGCGATGGCCGCATCGTGGAGGGCCACGCCCAGTGCGGCGTAGATGCCGGCCGCCTCGGCGGTGGCTAGCTGGCGATTGCCGATCTGCTGCCGGGCGATCGCTACCCACATCCCGGGTGGGGTGATCGTCCCGGCGCCGCCGTCCCAGGTCTCGGCCAGGGCCTGCTGCTCGGCGGTGAGCCCGGCCTGCACCTGCAGGAAGTTGGCGATCTGGGCCTGCATCGCGCGGCTGTCCCAGGCGGGCGGGGCCGGGGCGCGCAGCCGCGCCGGGTCGCCGATCGCCACCGTCTGCACCCGGTGCCAGGCGGGGTCCTGGGGGGCCTCGTAGGCTGGCGGGGTGGGCTGCCAGACACCGGGAGTGGGGGCTGGCAACGGGTACTCCAGCGGCGCATCGCCGCTGCCATCCGCCGCGGCCCATGCGATCACGGTGTCGGCGACGGCGGCCCCGAGCATCCGCCCGTTGATCACGCCGGCAACAGTGGCCGTACCCTGCCACACCCCGGCCCAGGTGGCTGTCTCCAATTCAGCATGCAGCGCCGTGGCGTAGCGCGGGTGGGTGTGTGCGAAGACGCGACGGGCGGTCTCGGCAATGAGCGCGTGCTCCGACAGGGCCATACCCTGCGTGCGGGCCGTGCCGGCAACGGTGAGCGCATCGTTCAGCGCCACGCCGTGCAGCATCAGGGCCCGCGCGGCGTGGAGCGGGTCGTTGCGCTCGGCGGCGATGGCTTGCAGGGCCAGGCTCATCACCCCCGAGGCGGGCTCGGCCCAGAGGGTGAGCGCCGCTGGCGCAGCGGGTGGCGCGGGCGCGGCGGGCAGCAGCGGGGGCAGGGCTGGCACACTGGCGACGATCGAACCGGGATCGCGCACGAGCCAGCGGTGGCCCGCCCAGCTGATCGGCGCAGGCGGCGTCTCAGCCGGTGGAGGGAGCGTGGGGGCGGCGCAGGCAGCGAGGGCGAGCGCGAACAGGGCCAGCAAGAGCAGCGCGCAGCGCTGCTGAGCGGCGAGCGAACGACGGCCTGGCGACATAGCTTCCCTCCGATGCGGTGTCGCGTGAGCGGGTAATGCGCACATGAACCGCACCCGCCGACACGGCGATTCGTGGGCAGGGGTGGCCGGAATGGGGGAAGCGTGGCCGTTCGTGAGTACGGGGTCGAGATAGGATCGTCGGGGGGGCGATGTCAGCGTCCTGAGCAACGTTGACATCGCCCTGGAGGCAGCGACAGGGCTGATGCGCGGTGCGCAGTGCCGTACCGGTCGGGGGGGGGGGGGGGGGGGGGGGGGGGGGGGGGGGGGGGGGGGGGG
>JACAEO010000300.1 GCA_013388805.1 Chloroflexota bacterium | reverse complement strand
GTTCGACGCCGGTGCGCCCATCGGTCGCGGGCCCGGCCAGCCAGAGCGCCAGGCGCGCCGCCTCCTCGGGCGGCGCGGCCAGCAGGCGGGCGATGCGCTCGAAGGCGCGGGCGCGACCCTCGTAGCCGGCCACTACCGTCATCTCGCGGGTGAGCGCCGTATCGAGCAGCCCCGGGTTCAGCGTGAAGACGCCGATGCCGCGCGCCCGTTCCTCGGCAGCGAGGGCCAGGCTGAAGCTGCGGATCCAGGCCTTCGCTCGACAACGATGGCGGCGACAGTCTGTGCTACAATCGGGCCTGTCTCCCGTAGGTCCTCGCCGCCTCCACGAGGCTATCGACAAAGGAGTCCTGGCTATGACCGCGAACTTCCGGATCGAGAAAGACTCGCTCGGCGAGATGCAGGTGCCGGCCGATGCGCTCTATGGCGCGCAGACGCAGCGCGCGGTGCTCAACTTCCCCGTCTCCGGGCTGAAGCCCTACCCGGCCTTCGTCTGGGCCCAGGCGGCCGTCAAGCGCGCCGCCGCCGAGGTCAATCGCGACCTGGGCCTGCTCGAGCCGCGGCTCGCCGACGCGATCATCCAGGCCGCCGACGAGGTGCTTGCCGGGAAGCATGCCGACCAGTTTGTGGTTGATCCCTTCCAGGCCGGTGCGGGGACGTCGCACAACATGAACCTCAATGAGGTGATCGCCAACCGCGCCAACCAGATCCTCGGCTTTGCCCTCGACGATGCGAACAAACCGGTCAGCCCCAATGACCACGTGAACATGGCCCAGTCGACCAATGATACCATCCCCACGGCGATCCGGCTGGGCTGTCTCTGGCGCCTGCCCGAACTGCTCGCGGCGATCGACGATCTGGCCGATGCGCTGGAGGCCAAGGCCACCGAGTTCGACGATGTGGTGAAGTCGGGGCGCACCCACCTGCAGGACGCGGTGCCAGTGCGCCTGGGCCAGGAGTTCGGCGCTTACGCCCTGGCGGTGCGCAACGATCTGGAGCGCATCCAGGCCGCCGCCGAGCGCCTGCGCCGCCTGGGTATCGGTGGCACCGCCACCGGCTCCGGGCTCAATGCTCACCCCGAGTACCACCAGCGTATGATCGAGAAGCTCTCCGAGTTGACCGGCCAGGGCCTGCGCTCCTCCGGCAACCTCTTCGAGAGTATGCAGAGTATGGCCGACCCGGCCGATTTCTCGGCGTCAATGCGCTCGCTCTGCATCACGCTCACCCGCATTGCCAACGACTTCCGCCTGCTCTCCTCCGGCCCCGCCACCGGGCTCGACGAGATCCGCCTGCCCGCCGTCCAGCCCGGCTCAAGCATTATGCCCGGCAAGGTCAACCCGGTGCTGGCCGAGATGCTGAACATGGCCTGCTTCCACGTCCAGGGCTGCGATCTGACCGTGAGCCTTGCCGCGCAGGCCGGCCAGCTCGAGCTGAATGTGATGATGCCGATCATCGCGCACAACCTGTTCGAGATGATGCACGTGCTGATCGGCGCGATCAATGCCTTCACCACGAAGTGCGTGGTCGGCATCACCGCCAATCGCGAGAAGGCCGCGGGCTGGCTGGCCAAAAACGCCATCCTGGTGACGGCGCTCAATCCGGTGATCGGCTACCTGAATGGGGCTGCGGTGGCCAAGGAAGCCATGGCCACCGGCAAGACGATCAAGGAAGTGGTGGTCGAGAAGGGCCTGCTGCCCGCCGAGGAGGTGGACAAGCTGATCGATGCGCGCAAGCTCACCGAGGGTGGCATCCAGGGCATCGCCGCCGCCGGCTGATGTGAGTAGCCGGTAGCCGATCGTACGAAAGTTGTCATTCGCGTTACGCGGTGGCCAGCACGCGCACGCCGTCGGCGTCAACGCCTCGGCTCGGTTCGCGAAGGCCACCGCCGTGGCCTCATGAGCCGAACGGCCGGCTTCGCAGGCCCTCGTCCGCGGCTTGAGCCGCCGGGCGGGCCAAGGCAGAGCATATGACAAGATAGTGCTGGCAAACCTGGGTACGCGGGCCTCCGGCCCGCAAGCCGGTGGGACGCCCGCGCACCCGGCGTGGGCAAAACGGCGTTTGCCAGCAGTATCTCTGCAAACGCCCTTCGTCGCCTGCACCGCGATCGTGTTCACCGTCCAGCTGCCACCCACGGCGCGGGCACCGAAGAGCACCCGCTGGGGCGGCGGCGAGCGGCACGAACACCCCATCGTCGGCTGAGCCGAAGCCGGTGCCACTGGTGCTTGCCAGCACGCCAATGACGGTGAAGAACTGGCCGGCAATGCGCACCCGCTGGTTGAGCGGGTCGCCCTCGCCGAAGGTACGTGTTCACACTCGGGGTAACACACGCGCCTGGAAGCGAGGGCGTCCCGCCCTCGTCGCGTCTACGAGGGCAAGATGCCCTCGCTCCCACGAGAAATGTGAACACTTACCGCCGAAGAGCGTTTCGGCGATGTTCGCGCCCAGCACAACCACGCTGGCCTGGGCGATCGCCTGCTCCTCCGTCGTCGCGGGCTGTTCCAGCGCGGCAGGTTGGCCTGGGCGGCGGCGACCGCGGCGCGGGCGGCGGCGCTCTCGGCATCGGTTGCGCCCGCCTGGAGCGTGGCGCGATCCTGCCGGGCGCTCCTCAGATCCGCCTCGGCCTGCTGCACGCCGATCACCTCGGCCTGCTGCGCCGTGTCCAGGGCCAGTTGGGCCTGCGTGAGCGCCTCCTCGGCGTCGGCCACGGCCCGCTGGGCGGCGGCCTCCTGGTCCTGTGCACTCTGTGCCCGCCCGCCCGGGGCCTGCTCCAGCTGGCGGTTCTGCCAGTAGTATGGTGGAGGAGCTGTCCTGGGCATCGCGCAGGGCGTTGGCTGCGATCGTCACCTGGCGCTCGGCTTTCGTCGTCAGGCTCGCCAGCGGGCTGTCCGTCGCTTTAAAAACATTCTATCGCGATGGCGAAAAACGCCAAAACTATTGACAATTCTATCTCTTACTGATAAAATTGTTGTGCGAATGGTAATTATCGCCAACAACAAGGCATTTTTAGGGTTCAGGCCACAGCAGGGAGGAGCAAGATGCTCAGGCGAGGATTGCTTCAGGTGCAGCACGCGCGCGCCCGCACGGCGCGGGGCCGCCACCGGCGCACACGCGCCCCCGGCGACGAGGGCCCGCGGCGATCGGTCGCCCGCGGGTTCGCAGCATGCGCGTCTGTCCAACATCTAGCAGGAGCCTTCTATGCACCGTATCATCACCCGCGACCCGGTGAGCGGCGGCGAGTTGATCGTCACCCGGCTCGAGTGCCCACAGAGCGGCATCGTGATCGAGGGGCAGTTCAGCCTCGGCTGGATCGGCCGGCTCAGCCCCGAGCAGCTTGAGTTCGTCGAGCTCATGGTCAAGAACCGGGGCAATATCCAGAAGCTGGCCGCCGAGCTCGAGCTCTCGTACAATACCGCCCGGGCCCGTCTGGACGAGATCGTCGCCGCGCTTGGCGGCAGCCCCGAGCCCGATGGCCGCGCCGATCGCCGCCAGATCCTCGACCGCCTCGCGGCCCGCGAGATCAGTGTCGAGGACGCGCTGAAGCTGCTCAAGGCATGAGGCCGCCAGTGGATTCCGATGAGCGTGACCGCATCCTGCAGCTGGTTGAAGGTGGGCAACTCTCGGCCAATGAGGCGGCGCGCCTGCTCGATGCCATGGCCGCCAGCCGGCGCGCCAGCGAGCGCGCGCGCGCGCGCCTGGTCCGCGTGCGCGTCACCGATCTGCAGTCTGGCCGCCAGAAGGCCAGTGTGAGCATTCCAGTCGGCCTGGTGAATGTTGGCCTGCGCCTCGGCGCACGCCTGGCCCCCCAGCTCAGTGGCTCCGCCCTCGAAACGTTGCTGCGTCACGTCCAGGACGGCGCCAGCGGGCGCCTGCTCGAGTGGCAGGATCTTGAGGAGGGCGAGCGCGTCGAGCTCTTCGTCGAGTAGCGCCGGTCGCCGGCCGATGCCGTAGTTCAAGGAGCATTACTATGACCGAGCAGCGTTTCCCTGCCGGCTCCGCGCCGCGCGTGCGGATCGGCCGGCTCTCTGGTGACCTGCGGGTCGCTGTCTGGGACGACGATACCATCCTGGTTGCGGCCGCTGGCCAGGTCCAGGAACTGTACCAGGAGGGCGACGAGGTTGTGATCACCAGCGCCGGCGATCTGGACCTGCAGCTACCGGCCCGGGCGGTGGTCAGCGCCGGCGCGTGCGAGGGCGATGTGACTGCCGCTGGTGTGCGCGAACTGACCCTCGAGCGGGTCGCTGGCGACCTGCGCACCAGCGGGGTTGCCAGCCTGGCGGTTGAGCAGGTGGCCGGTGATGTGCGCGTCGCTGAACTGGCCGCGCGGCTCAGCGCCGGCCGGGTGGGCGGCGATCTGCGACTGAAGGGCGCGACAGGCGCCACCATCACCGTGGGCAGCGTTGCCGGTGACCTGGAGCTTGGTGGCCCGTCCGCGACGTTGCAGGCCGCTGAGATCGGCGGCGACTGTACGCTCAGCGGCGACTGTGAGCGCGTGCATCTCGGCCAGGTGGGCGGCGATTGCACGCTCGCCGCCGTGGCCGCGCTGAAGGTCGGCGCCGTGCGTGGCGACCTCACCGTGGCCCACGCCAGCAGCACGGTCGAGGTGGGCAGCGTCAGTGGTGATGCCAGGTTCATGGCCCTCGACGGCACGCTCGAACTGGGCGACGTGGCGGGCGACCTCGACCTGCGGGCGAGTTTCAGTCCCGCCAGCAAGGCGCGCATCCGGGTCGGCGGCGACGCGAGCATCCAACTCATGGGGGCGCCGAACCTGACGCTCAACGCCGTGGTGCAGGGCGAGGTGCGCGGTGTGAGCGCCAGCAGCGGCGGCGGGACGAAGCGCATCAGCCTGGTCTATGGCGCCGGGTCGGCCAGCCTCGCGTTGAACGTCGGCGGCGACCTGCGCATCAGCGCCGAGGCTCGCCCGGGCAGCAGTAGCAGCAGCAGCGGGATGGGCGGCAGTTCCGAGTTCGAGCGCGACTGGGCCGAGCTTGGCCGCGAACTGGGCGCGCTTGGCCGCGAACTGGGCGCGCTTGGCCGCGAACTGGGCGCCGAGATCGCCGCGGCGCTCAGCAACGAGGGGGTCGCCGGGGGCGCCGCCTGGGCCGAAGAGGTGGCGCGCAAGGTGGAGGAGCAGGCCCGGCGCATCCAGGCCCGGGCCGAGGAGCAGGCGCGCCGCGCGGCGGCTCGCGCCCGGGGCGACGCACCGGGCCGCGTGCACGTCAAGATCAACGAGCGTGAGTGGCAACTCGACCCGGAGCGCCTGGAGCGGATCAAGGACCAGGCCCGTCGCGCGGCCGCCGATGGCCTCGCCGGCGCTCTGGAGGCCGTCGAGCGGGCGCTGGGCCGGATGCGCGTGCCACCCGGGCCACCCGAGCCACCCTCGCCCGCGGCCCCGCCCGCGGCCCCCACCCCGCCCACTGCCGCTACGCCTGTCACCGGGCAGACCATCCGCATCGAGCGCGAGGCGGCCAGCCCGGCCCCGGCGGTGGCACCGGCCGAGATCGAGCGCGAGCGTGAGACCATCCTGCGCATGATCGCCGAGGGTCGCATCTCCCCCGAAGAGGGCGATCTGTTGCTGGAGGCGCTGGGCTGAGCGCCGCGGGGTGGGCGTGCGAGCGCAGCCCACCCCCTCACAGGGTTCGCCAAAACACCATCGCCATCAGCGCGCGACCGAGGCTCGTGAGCACGAAGAGGAAGCCGAAGCCGACGATCGCCAGTGGGCCAAGGGCGACCTGGGCGTTGACCAGGGTAGCGGCCAGCACCCCGCCCAGGAGCCCGGCCACCAGGGTGCCCAGCCCGGTGAAAGCGCTGTAGGCAGCCATCGCCGCCCCGCGGCAACTGGCCGGCGCGCGCTCCATCAGCACATTGGCCAGACCCTGCGTGAGCCCCGGCCAGAACACCCCGGAGAAGATCGCCGTCAGCCAGAGCGGGACGATATTGGTCGGCGTCGAGAGGATCCAGCCCCAGGGCAGCGGCACCGTGCCGATGATGCAGGCCACCAGGACGGCGCGGTAGCCATACTGGTCCTGCAGACGACCTACCAGCGGCCCGAAGACCAGCGACACCGCGCTGGTGACGATCGCCGTGAGGGCCAGGGTCGAGAAGCTGAGCTGGAGCGTGGCCAGGCCATAGGCGCTGAAAAAGGGCGCGGCCACGCCGGTGACGACGGCCCAGCCGGTGCTGACCAGCATAAAGCTGCGGAAGGGCCGATCGCGCAGCGGTGCACCGAACAACTCTCTGAGGCTGACCCGCTCGCGCCGCGCGAGCGGCGGTTCGGCCTGGCGCGCAATCAGGGCCGCGGCGCCAAAGGCCGCCAGGACGGCCACACCGAAGATCAGGGCGTAGCCGAGGGCCTCGTGGCCCCGGATGCGCAGCGCATCGAGCGCCTGCCCGGCAAGCAAGGTGGCGGCCATGGCCGTGAGCGCCGCGACGGTATTGCGCAGGCCGAAGTAACTGCCGCGCTGGCGGGGCGGCACCAGGTCGCTCATCCAGCTCATCCAGGCGTTGCCGGCGATGCCGTTGAGCGCGTAGGTGCAGGCCAGGCCGGCGAAGAAGAGCGCGAGCTGAGCGCCGCCCAGGAAGCTGAGGAAGGGCAGGGCCAGCAGCCCCGCCCAGATTAGCCGCCCCGCCAGGGCGCCATAGAGCACCAGTGGACGCCGCTGGCCGATCCGCTCCTCCAGGTAGGCCCCGACGAACTGGAAGAGCTGGCCGATAAAGGGCAGCGCGCCCATCAGCCCGAGCTGGAAGCTATTGGCGCCGAGCAGCAGCGCAAAGCCCGTCAGAAAGACGCTGCCGCCGATGACGCCGGTAATCGTGATATGCACATTCGCCACGGCGCCCTCGATGATCGAGATGCGCATGGCCTGGCGCACCTCGGCGGGCGACAGGGAGGGCGCAGCCGCTGTGCTTGCATGCGTTGCTCGGGCGGTGGTCACGGGGTGCGCAGCCTGGCGCACCGGGGGCGCAGTACCCATCGCAGTGTTTGTTCCTCGTTCCCCAGCGGGGCGTACGACGGCGCTGATCTGCGCCGCTCCTCTGCGATCGTACGCGGGCACCGCTGAACGTCAACTACCATTGGACTGAGATCGGGCTGAGACGATCGACCGAAACCACCAGGTCCGGTGCAACGCTGCCTCCGGCAGGGGGCCCTGCGGTCTCACACCGATTCTGCTTGATGGCAGCGCATGAGCTCAACTCCACACCTCTACAGCTCTCCAGCTCGACAAAGCCCTGTGTGGAGCTGTCGAGCTGTGGAGATGAGCGGAACAATGCGGGATTGCCAATTCCACTTGGTATCACCTGTGGTTCGGGGCTTGCCCCAGCGACGTCGCAGCAGCCCGGCAGACTCAGGCCCGTGCTATACTGGCTGTTGCGTCCGCCTTGCGACGGACGACTGATAAGGTATGGCCTGATGCCAGGACCGCGAGCCAATTATGGGAGAGTTCCCGCGCGAGTCAACGACGCTCCTCCGCCCCTTGCTGATTGTGGCGGCGGTGATTGTGATCCTGGGCGCCATGCGCCTCGCCGCCCCGATCCTCAACCCGCTGTTGCTTGCCCTGGTGATCACGCTGCTCTGCAACCCGATCTTCCGCTGGCTACAGCGCCGTGGTCTGTCCGTCTGGCTCGCGCTGCTGATCATGATCGGCGGCTTCCTCACTACCGCGGCGGTCATGGTCAGTGTGATTGGCATCTCGGTGAGCCGGCTGACTGCGCGGCTGTCTGTCTACCAGGCGCTGCTTGCCGAGCAGGAGCTTGCCCTGCGCACCTGGCTGGCCAGCTACGGCCTGGTAGCCGCCGACCTCCAGTTGTTCGGGCTGCTCAACAGTGTGAACCTCACCCGGCTGCTCGGCTTCATGCTCACCGGCATCGGCAATGTGCTCGGCAATGCCCTGCTGGTGGTGGTGCTGGTGCTCTTCTTTCTGGTGGAGTTGCCCGCCTTTCAGCGCCGCCTGCGCCTCGATCTCGGCGAGCATAGCCCGCTGCTCAACCGCCTGACCTCGTTCGGCGGCAGCGTGGTGGGCTACTTCGTCGTGCGCACCTACATCAACCTGGTGGTCGCGATCGGCTCGACGATCGGCATGGCGCTGCTGGGCGTGCCCTTCGCTATGCTCTGGGGCATCCTGATCTTCGTGCTCAGCTACATCCCCTACATCGGTATCCCGATCGCGGCGCTGCCCGCTGTGCTCCTGTCCCTGGCCGAGCACGGCCTGCTACGGGCAGGCCTGGTCATCCTGGTCGTTACGCTGGTCAACTCCGCGTTCGAGAACCTGGTGGCGCCGAACATGATCGGGCGCCGGCTGCGGCTTTCGCCGGCCGTGGTGTTCGTCTCGTTCTTCTTCTGGACCTGGCTGCTCGGCCCGCCCGGCACCTTCCTCTCGATGCCGATCACGGTGCTCGTCACCGTGGTGCTCGACAACTACGAGGAGACCCGCTGGCTCGCCCGGCTCATGGGCGCTGCGTCGCTTGAGGCCCTGAGCGAGCCCGCGGCGGCGGCGCCGACGGTCGAGACGCCACCCTCGCAGGGGTTGCCGGAAGCGTAGGCCGCGCCGGCTACGGCGCCGTCGGCGGCTGCTCGAACAGCACGTAGCCCAGGCCGCGCCGCGTCTGGATCAGGTCGGCGCCCGGCTCGGCCCGGCGCAACGCGGCGCGCAGATTGCTCACCACCCGGTCGAGGGCCTCGGCATCGAGCCCCGGGTCGTAGTCGCGCCCCCAGATCGCCTGGGCACAGACCTCGCGGCTGCAGAGTTCGCCGAGATGGCGGTAGAGGTGCAGCAGCAGCTTGAACTGGCCCGGGGGCAGGTCGAGTTGCTGGCCATTGAGCAAAAAGCGCTGGCTGCGCTCATCGAAGCGCAGGCGCGCGCTGGAGACCACGGTGGGATCGGGGTCGAGGAAGCGCAGCAGCCCGCCGGCCGCGCCCAGCCCGATGGCGTCGGCATCGGCGAGCAGGTGCGGGCCACTGATCGACTGGCCGTTAACGAAGGTGCCGTTGGCGCTGCCCGCGTCGCGCAGCACGTAGCGCGGCCCCTCGCGCACGATGCGTGCATGGAGCCGGGAGACCGTCTGCCGGCGCACGACGATGTCGCAGCCGGGCGCGCGGCCCAGGGTGTGCTCAGCGCCGCTCAGCAGCAACTCCGCCGGGCTCACGTCATCGCTCAGCGCCACCAGGCGCGCCATCGGGGTCTGTTCGAGATCGGCCATAGGCCTATTGGGCATGGTCCAGAAGCGGCCAGGCCAGTTTGCGCGTTGCTCCGCACTTCCACTTACCGCACGGTACTGCCCTGGAACATCGCTCAGTGTACAGCTATTGTAGCATAGCGGGCGATACCTGGCCTGCGGCACACCACCATCCACGGGGCGGGCAACGCTGGCTAACGTCGCACAGTAGCAGCGCGATGACCGGGAACGCGACCTCGTGCGATTGCAGATTGCAGATGTGCGATGGTAGATTGGGCGCGGCGCAGCTGGACACGGTCGAGGTCGCGCTGATGCCCGAACAGGTCGCCTGGAACTGCACTAGGCGTGGTAGGCCGCCATCGTCAGCGCCTCGCGGATCCAGGGTTGCTGGTGCGGGCCGGCGTTGGGGAGATGCACTTGGAGCAAGCCGCTGAACGTCGCCTCATCCAACACCTGGTTGCGTGGCAGGTGGGCCAGGTTGCGCCGCACCCCCGCCGGGAGCTGCAGGCGTGCCAGAGAGGCCTCAGCCTCATCGTTCAGCAGGTAGGTGCGCGGGCGCTGGTTGCGCAGGGTATTAAGCACGTCCAGGCGGCTTTTGCCGGGCAGGGTGTGATAGAACCGCTGCCAGCGGGGTGCTGAGCACGTGGCAGTGATGGGGCTAGCCGTTGACCCGGGTGGCGGTATCATCGCTCTACTGCCAGGGCGAGGCGGCCAGGGCGGCTTCGGCAATCGCCTGCTTCTCAGTGTGCAGAGGCTCCTGCTGCTTGATGAGGAGGTTGGAGATCTGGCCCTCGGAGATCTGGATGCCGCTGTGGTGCAGCAGCACCTTCTCCCGCAACTGCTGGTTCTCGGCACTCAGCTGCTCGACGAGGTTCATCAGCCGACGGATGCTCTCCCGCAACTGCGGGTCGGCAATCTGGTCAAGTTGGAGGTCATCAAGCATGCGGAGCGCCTGCATCAGCCGAAGGCGGATTTGCATAAAGGATACCGGCAACAGGCCCTGAGCACGATACCCTGACGGAGAGGGACAACCTGCCTTATCTGGTGGGGACGCATTCAGCGGTACCAACGGCGGTACCTTGATCCGCACTCCCCCCGGATAATTGAGCAGGTACGGTTTCTCGAACTGAGAGGGGAGTAATATGCGCCCGCCCAACAGCGCCGCTTCCGAAGTTGTGCTACGTCGGCACCATCCCCAAGGTTCCCGGACGATGCGCGCGAAGTCTTGCACGCACGGCGACGCCTACGATACTGCACCCAGGAGAGCTGGATTGCCTGTGTCCCGTCTGCCGCATACCGCGCGCCCCGTGCTACAATGGGTCGCAGTTGAGGCCCTCCCCGCGGCGGTACAGCCATGCTCGACCCCGGTTCGCTCATTCTGCAACGCTACCAGATCGTGCGGCTGATCGGCCGTGGCGGCATGGGGGCGGTCTACGAAGCGGTGGACCGGCGGCTGCGCAATACGGTGGCGCTCAAGGAGTTGATCGGCGCTGCGACCGAGAACGCCGAGGCCTTCGAGCGTGAGGCGCAGCTGCTCGCCGCCCTGCGCCACCCGGCCCTGCCCAAGGTGATCGACTACTTCCGCGATGGGACGGGGCGTTACCTGGTGATGGAGTTCTTCCCCGGGCCCGACCTGGCCGCCCTGCTGGCGCGCCACGGCGGCCCGTTTTCCGTCGCCGATGTGCTGGAATGGGCCGCGCAGGTGCTCGCCGCGCTCGATTACCTCCACACCCGCGAGCCGCCGGTGCTGCACCGCGATATCAAGCCGCAGAATCTGAAGCTGACCCCGGAGGGTCAGGTGGTGCTGCTGGACTTTGGCCTGGCCAAGGGCGCCGGCCCCGGCGACAACCAGAGCTTCTTCGGCTATACGCTGCAGTATGCGCCGCTCGAGCAGATCCAGGGCAGCGGCACCGAGCCGCGCTCCGACTTGTATGCGCTGGCTGCAACGCTCTACCACCTGCTCAGCGACCGGGCGCCTCCCAGCGCGCCAGCGCGCGCCGAGGCCCTGCTCGCCGGGCGGGCCGATCCGCTGGTGCCCATCCACCTGGTCAACCGTGCGGTGCCGGAGGAGGTGAGCACGCTGCTTGCCCGGGCGCTGGCCGTGCAGCGCGAGGCGCGCCCGCCCACTGCTGCAGCGATGCGCGAGGCGCTGGCCGCCGCCACCGCGCTCCTGGCCTACACCGTCCCGGCGGCCCGCGTCGCGGCCCCCATTGCAGCCGTCCCCGGGCCGGCGACCAGCGCGGTGGGGCGCCCGATCAGCGTTGGCTGGGAGCAGGTGCGCGCGGCCGCGCGCGCCCAGGCCGGCTACGTGCTGCGCGAACTGGTTGGCACACCACGCCGGCTCGGCCCGTATGCGCCCGCGCTCTATGTGCCCCGGGTCGTGGCCGAAGCGCACCTGCAGGCCTTTCTGCAGAGCGAGAGCGGCGCCCTGCTGCTGGTCGGCGACTCGGGCACCGGCAAGACCTGCCTGCTGGCCCGCTGGGTCGAGACGCTCCAGGCCGCCGGTGAGGCCGTGCTCTTCTACCGCTGTGGTGGATCGCTGGGTGCCGAGATCGACCGCGAGATCAGCCGCGACCTGGGGCGCGAGAGCCCCGAGTTGCTCATCCACGACCTGGGGCAGATCGCGCTGCTGGCCGAGCAGGCCCGCCACCGGCTGGTGATCGTCTTCGACGCCCTGAACGAGTACCGCAGCGGCGCCCACGGCGGCCCCGAGAGCCTGCTCAAGCAGATCGACGCGCTGGTGGGCCGCGTCGCCGGGCCCTGGCTGCGGCTGGTGATCAGCTGCAACAGCGCCGCATGGGGCCAGTTGGAGCGCGCCGGCGCCGCTCGCCTCTTCTGGAGCGCCTACTACCCCGGGCCCGACGGTGAGCCGTGGATCACGCTCGAACCCTTCAGCCCCGCCGAACTGGCGATGGCCTACCAGCGCTACCAGCACTTCTACCAGCTCCAGACGCCCCTCGAACGCCTGCCCTCCAGCCTGCGCGAGCGCCTGTGTAAGCCGCTGATGCTGCGTTTGATCGCCGAGAGCTACCGCGATGGGCCGGTTGCACTGACGAGCCATGGCCTCAGCACGGGCCTGTTTCGCCGCTACTACGACGAGCGGGTGCGCCAGCGCCGCGAGCAGGTGTTCATCGACGAACTCGCCGCCGAGTTGCTGCACCGTGGCGCAGTGAGCCTGCCCGTCCGCGACCTGGCGCGCAATGAGCACCTGCGAGCCGAGGTGCTCAGCGAGGACCCGGACTCGGCCTACTGCCGGCTGCTCGACGGAGGCGTGCTCGCCGAGCAGCGCGGCGACCTCTTTGCGGGCGATATGGTCGGCTTTGCCTATGCCGAGCTGGGGGCCTATGTGCTCGCTCGCCATCTGCTGCGCACCGCGGCTGGCGATGGCAGCCTTACCAGTGCGGTCTCCGGGCTGATCAGCCGCGCCCGTGGCTTCCCGCTGGCCTTCGATGTCGCCCGCTCGGCCCTGCTGATCGCGCGCCAGCCCGCGGTGTTCGTCGCCCTGGCCCAGTCGCCCGATATCGAACTGCGCGAGCTGGTTGCCCAGAGTCTGGTCGAACTGCACGCCGATGAGCCCGCTGTCGCCGCCGAGTTGATCAAGACCCTCTGCCAGTGCGACGCTGATGAGGCGCGGCGCACCGCGCTCAAGGCCGCCTACTACATCGGCCCCCGCGCCCGTGACGTCTTTCTCTGGGCTGCGGCCCGCGGCAGCCCGGCCCTGCGCCGCGTCACCCGCGATGCGCTCTATCTGACCTGGCGCGCCGATCCGGGCTTTACCTACGGGCTGCTGCGCGACCTGGTCGCCCGTGTTGGCCCCTCGGCCCTGCGCGACCTGCGCAACATCCTCGAGTTCTTCTTCGAGCTCTCAGTGGTGATCTACATCAACCACCCTGAGCGGCCCGATGTGCGCGATACCACGGTGGAGCTCTACTACGAGTTGGCCCGCCAGCGCCTGCACCTGGACATCCTCAACACCGGCGTGTTCGGCAAGACGATCGAGGATCTGATCTTCCAGGCGGTGGCCAGCGCCTTCACCCAGCCCATCCTCGATACGATGCTGCTGGCGGAGATCGTGCCGGTCGAGCAGTTCTTTGCCATCCCGCAGCGCCAGCGCGCGCTGCTCGTGCGCGCCGCGCCACTCTTCGACCCGGCCACGCCGCTGGCAGCGCACCTGGAGACGCTGGAGGCGCTGCTGCGCGCCGACAACGTGCTCTTCAATCTGGTCGGCGCGGCCCAGATCGCCATCCACGCCGTCGCCGATGCCGCGGCCACAGCGCCGCTCGTACGTGCGCTCTTCGGGCGCCTCCCACCTCTGGGCCGGCTCTGGCTGCTGCTTAGCTACAGCGTGCTGCTGCCGCAGACCCCGGTCGAGTGGATACCCCTGGTGGAGGGGTTGACCGAGGAGCTCTTCGCGACCAATCCGGACCTGGTCTACGGCGTGACGCCGAGTCTCATCCAGCAGTTCGACATTCTGCTGCTGCCGCTGGGCCTGGCCTACGGCAAGCTGGGGCAGACCATGCCGCTGATCGAACTGCTGCTTCAGGACGGGCTGCTGCGTGGCGAACGCCGGCAGGTGGAGCGGGTCGTGGCCGGCCTGGCCGCCGTGGGCTTCTACCACCCCCAGCCAGTGCTGCGGATGCTCGGCGAAGTGGTAACCGTCCTGGGCGATGACCTGCCGGCCGCCCTGGTGCCGACCCTGGCAACGATGCGCTTGCTGCACCTCGACGCGGTGGATGTGTTTATGGCCCGCCAGGGCCTCAGCGACGCGCTCCAGCGGCGGGTGGCCGCCGCCGCCGACACCGAGCTGGTGCGGCGCTATATCTACTGGCTTGGCCTCTTCAACCAGGTGGTGCACTCGTGCCTCTACTACCCGAAGATGCGTCGCCAGATGGCCATGGGCGCCATGGAGATGCTGACGCGGGCCAGGGCGCCGCAGGAGTTCGTCGGTGCCTACACCGCCACAGTGTTCCGCATGCTGCGCGAGGCTGGCTTCCGCCTCAGCGAGTGGACGCTGGCGGATTGAGGGGGCGAGGGCAGGATCATATGCAGCGCGAGGGTGGAAGCGTGCGCCGGCGCGGCACAGCGGCGTTCGAGCAGTGCTGCTGGGATCTCTACCACTTCTTCCGGGTCTCGGCCTTCGGCGCCACGGCGACGCTGCCGTTGCTTGGCGCGGGCAGCGCCGACCCGCAGTTCCCGCTGCGGCGTGCCGGCGGGCTCCTGGCCGTGGCGGCGGCCTTCCATAGTTTCGCCTACCTGCACAACGATGTCTGCGATCTTGAACTGGATCGCACCCAGCCACGGCGGCAGCGCTACCCGCTGGTGCGCGGCGCAGTCGCGCCCCCGGTCGCGCTGGGTCTGGCCCTGGCCTGCCTGCCGCTCGCCGTCGTCCTGCACGCCTGGCTGGTGGCGCCGGCCCCTCCCGGCGGCTGCGGGGCGCCGTCCCATCCCGTCGCCCCGGCGCACCTGGCCACCGCCTGCGCGCTGCTGGCGATCTACAACCGCTATGGCAAGATCTGCCCCGTGCCGATGCTGACCGACCTGGTGCAGGCGCTGGGCTGGGCCGCGTTGCTGTGTTACGGCGAGGCGGCGACAGGCCGTGCGGCCACCGGGCTCACGGCCCTGCTGGCCGCCTACGAGGTGCTGCTGATCCTGCTGGTGAATGGCGTGCACGGGGCGCTACGCGACCTGGAGAATGATGCGGCCCGTGGCGCGCGGACCACTGCGATCGTGCTCGGCGCGCGGGTAGAGCAGGGTGCCCTCCGCGTGCCGCGCCCACTGCTCATCTACGCCCTGCTGCTGCAGGCCGGGCTGCTGGCGCTGCCGGCCTGGGGCATCGCCGCCAACACCGCCGCCCAGCGCGGCCCGGCGCGGATCGCTGCCGGCGTCGGTGTCGCCGGCATCTCCCTGGCGACACTGGCCACGCTGGTGGCGGTGGCCCGCGCCGGCCACGCCTCCGACGGGGCGGGCATGGCCCATCTGGTGCTGCTGCTGAGCAGCCCGGTCGCCCTGGTCGCCCCCGGGCTGGCGACCCGGCCACGGAGCGCGCTGCTGGCTGCCCACCTGGCGCCGCTCATCCCCAACGGCATGACCTACGCCGCCCTGCGCTGGGCGACGGGCCGGGAGCGGCGTCAAGCCCCGTGAGGGACCAGGGGGTCCGAGGCCGTACGGGCGACCCAGTGTTGGGGGGGACATCATGTCTTGCACGCTCTCGGCGGTCATGGGAAGATTTCTCGCTGCGCTGCGCTCCGCTCCTCAGAACCATATGATTCATGTCATTACGAACGGAGCCGCAGGCGGAGTGAGGAATCTGGCGGTGCCCATGCTCCGCAAGACCCCTCGCGGAGCCTGCCCTGCCCCTCGACAAGCTCGGGAGCCGCGCAGCCGAAGGGCTCGGGGTGACATGGGTTGCTCCCGGC
>JACAEO010000373.1 GCA_013388805.1 Chloroflexota bacterium | reverse complement strand
GGTACAATAGCGGCGGTGGTGGTTCTCCTGATATGCCGCCGGGACAGTCTCAGCTTTCCCGGCGGCATTCGGTTTTCGGCCAGCATCTTGTGGTTCGTTGTGACCGTCGTTGTCGCACATACATGCTACTATTCCCATTGGGACGAGCATGTACGCGACGATTGGAGTTCACAATGCCACTTCCTGACTTCCAGGCCACCGTCGATAGTCTGCGCGACTACATCTGGCGTGATGTAGCAGCTGCGTTCGATACCCCAGAGACGATCATCACAGCGATTGTCGATCTGCTCCAACCCGAGTACGATCCTGTCGTGCTGCGTCCATATGCCCAGCAGGTGGTAGAGTCGCTGCTCAAGCAGCATCGTGCCCGGCAAGCCACCTGGTCAACCGTCACCGACTGTGACCGGCTCGATCGGGCCTTTGCGCACCTGGAAGCCTCCGGTATCGTCTGCCGCCAGCACTTCACCTGCTGTTCGCGTTGTGGTGAGGCTGAGATCCTGAATGAGCTAGCAAGCCTCCAGGCAGGCGGGCAGCTTGTACGCGGCTATGCTTTCTACGATGTGCGTGAGACCGACGCGGCAATACTGGGACACGGGCTACACCTCAGCTTTGGTGCTGCTACCAGAGACCTGGCTGCGGCGCACTTTGTCGGCCAGAAGCTTGTCTCTACCCTGGAACAGCAGGGGCTTCGCACCGATTGGACTGGTGAGCCTTCGTCGCGTATCTTCGTCGACCTGGACTGGAAGCGACGGCGCGGGAGTTCGGCTTTCTGTTCGCAGGTTGACGGCTGACCCGCGGCGCAAAGCCCGGGCTCTCCCGGGCTTTGCTCGTTCCATAGTATGTTCCCCTCTGCAGCCTGCTGCTCGCCCGGCTCAGGTTGCTGCGTGACGTTCCTTTGGAGAGTGACCTCCCCTTATAGCCGGCACTCGGCAGCGATCAGGAACCGCACTGCGTGAAGGTGAAAGGTCAAGCCCCGTACGGAATAGGCTTGCCGCAGCGCAGGCAGGTCGTCGCAGGTATGATCGCGGCGTCAGGAAAGGCATGGATTTTGTGTGTATCCTGGTAACAGACAACTTTGACACCACTGGCCGGCACGTGAAACGTACCGCCTCGGTATTCCGCTCCTGTTACCGTGCCCGCATACCACGTCATATTGTAGCGCCCATAATCATCGACCTGGTACCAGCCGGAAGCGGTGGTATTGAGGACATAGTGGGCGTATTGGGCTGTTCCAGGGCTGGCGAAGATAGAGTTTATCGAGTAGGCCGTCCCCGGAGCGGTGTGTTTCATATACTTGGCGAGTTGATACGGTGTATTGAAGAGCGGCCCGACCGTACCGGCCGTAGGTATGCCCAGGGCAGCCGCGCAATGATGGCAATAGTGTTCAGCCAAAGTTAACCTCCAGGAGTTCCAGAAGGGCGTTACCGTGTTGGCGCTTAACCAGTCCGCAGCAGCCGGCCTTGCGCTTCAAGCTGGCCCCAGATCGCCTGATGCGCCTGCCAGCCCTCCCAGGCGGCGTCGACACTGCCGATGGCACGGGCACCGCAATCGTGGCGATGCGCGGCGAGCACGTCGCCCACGCCGTCGCGACCGACAATCACGCACCCGAGCTGGTGACGCGAGAGCATCACACACCAGCGGCCGGGCTCGAGGCCGAACTCGCCGATCTGGTGCTGGCCACTCAGCGTGTGCTTGACGACCATCAGCGGTCGCTCCTGGCCCTGCCAGAGCTCTGGGGTCTCGACGACGCAGGCATCGGTCGGCATGTTGTATGCGCGCAGCGAGCGGCGAACCGCCGCACCAGAGGCCACGTGCGCATCGATGGCGCCGATATCGGCGGCTGTCAGCTGGCGAACCCCTTCCCAGCGCGGTTGTCGCGCCAGCAGGCGCGCTGCGATCTCCGCCATCGTCGCCGCAAGCTCATTATCCACTTGCTCTGTTCCGAACTCGGCCGGCGGCAAGAGGACACCGACCAGGGTTGCGCCGTCGGCCAGCATATCGAGCGCCCGGTCGATGGTATCTCCTTGCGCTGCTGCATCAAGCCTCAGACGTCGTTCCGCAGGTGCTGCGGCTGAGCTGAATGGGAGCTGCCGGTAGAACGCCGGCTGCACGAGGTTGACGGTGTCCTGGGGAAGGCGGCGTGATGCGGGGAGGCGGACCAGGTCAAGCTGCGGAAAGCGCCGCAGCAGCTCCCGCGGGGCCGGCCAGTGGATCCGATAGCGTGCCGTCTCAAATCGTTCGGCGTCGACGGTGATCAGGGGCGGCAGCTGGCCCGGATCGCCCACGAGCAGCGCGCTCGGTGCCAGTTCAAAGAGCGGGGCCAGGGTCGCAAAGGTGAGCTGGTAGGCCTCGTCGCAGATGAGCAGGTCAAAGCCTGCGGCAATCTTGGTGACTGCAAACAGGAGCTTGTCTGCGGTGGCGATCGTCACGCCCGCGCCACCGGGAAGCGCGGCCGCGTCGTTGCAGACCAGAATGCGCTGCGTTTGCAGCAGATCATCGGGCAGCTGGCGGCCTGCGGCCAGGAGCGCGGTGATCGGCATCGGGTCGAAGTTAACAGCAAGTCGTCGCATCAGGTCGTAGGTCTGTTCGGCACGCGGGGCCACCACCGCGACCCGTAGGCCCAGGTGTTGTACTGCCACGGCGATCACCGACTCGACCAGATAGGTCTTGCCGGCGCCGGGGGGCGAGTCGACGATCACAAGCGGCTCGCGCTCCTGGAGGGTTCGCTGCAGCACCTCGCGATGCGCCGCGTCGCTGCGCTGCCTGGCATCGAGATATGGTTGACTGGTCATCGGCGAAGCTTCCGTGCAATGGTGGCGAGATCATCATCGGCAGGTTGAAGTTGGGCAGAAGGTGGCAGCGTATCGCCAAACACACGTGCGTCGGCAGAGGCAGCCATGCGCTCGTACACCTGGCGCTTCTGGTACCGGAGATCCGCCGGCTCAGGCTCCATCCAGTCTGTGCGCTGGCCGGGGGCAGGAAGCTGGGGGTTGCGCACGCCGGTGGTGACTGCCAGCGTGATCTGGGTGGCCTGCCCTGCATTGACCTCGCGCACCTCGGTGACCCGTCCGACCACCCGGGCGCCCCGCAGCTGCAGCTGCGTGCCGGGCCGGACTCTCAGCACATCCTGGCGGGTCTCAAGGGTAAGGGTGCAGGGTTGGAAGCCTCGCCGGGGCTGGTCTCGTTGGAGAACGGTCGCATCCAGCACCCGGCCGGCGTTCAGCGCCGCAGCCCGGGCAATCGGATCATCGGCCACGTCGGCATATGCGGCGAGCTCCTCGGCATAGGTCAGCTCGTCAAGACGCTGGGCCAGGCTGCGCGGCCGCGCCGGGCTGCCGTAATTGCGATCGATCTGCCAGGCGACACGACCCAATGACTCGGCAGCCAGTCTGGTGAGCTCCGGGCCCTGGGCCAGCCCCAGATCCCAGAAGGCTCGGCGCGCCCGCACCAACAACGCCCACTCGCGCAAGGCCTCCTCCCGGATGATCGCTTCGGCCTCAACTCGGGCGCGCGCCTCGCTCAGGCGTCCCCGCGCAACGCGCTCGCGCAATTCCTCAACCCGATCATCGGCGGCCCGGGCCAGCATCGCAGCTGCCGGCTCAAGGGCTGCCTGCGCTGCTGCGTCCGCAATCGCCGTCCCGGCAGGCGGACTGATCCAGGCGAGCAAGGCGCCCAGGTGCAGATCTTCGCTCGGCGATTGGCCGGTGGCGACGTGCCCGGCGAGCAGGATGCCTGCAATCGCGACGATCTGCTGCCCGGCAAAGGTGGTCTCCTCGGCCAGCAGCCGGCACTGCGCCCCCATGCGCTGCAGCTCAGGCCCGACACTGCGGTTCGTGCGATAGCGGTGCCCCAGCAGCTCAATGACTTCGAGTGCAGCCGCATGCGCCAGCCAGACCCGTGGCATCTCCCCTGCGCTCACGCAGTCACTCAGGTAGCGGTCGAGCGCAGCAGCGAACGGTTCCAGGAAGCGGGCATCGCGTTCAAGTGGGTTCCAGGTCAGCGCGATCTCCGGCTCGCCGTCCGGGTCGCCATAGGCCAGCGCGTAGACGACCTGCTCGGCCACCATGCGGATTGGTGCGATCGCGAAGGCCGGGAATGGATCGGCCATCAGGGCCGAACTGCGCCTGGTCGGTATCGCCCGCCCGACCTGGTAAGCCAGCAGGCGGGCGGTGAGGTCGAAGATGGTGCTCATGCGGCCCTCCCCTGTACAACCGTTGACCAGTCGAAGAGTGCGGCCGCTTCACGGAGCGCCGGCCCCAGCCAGGCTTCGCGCTCGTCGGTCGCCGGAGCGCCTCGCAGCAACGCAAGGGCACGCGGGAGATCGATGGTCTCACCGAGAGTCTGGGCAGCACGGTCACCCAGGATGGTGGGCTGGGCAGCTGCGTTCTGCCGGCAGATCTGGGCGAGCATACAGCCGGCGACGCAGGACTCCTGGTAGGTCGTTGCGAGCTGCGGCGCCGCAGCCGCCAGGGCTTCAGCATCCGTGGTTGCGGCCACACCCAGGGCCTGCAGGCGGGCGCGCACCTGGGCCATCGTGTCCAGCGCGCGGCGCATTTCAAACAGCTCGGCCGGCAGTTGCTCGGCGAAGGCGGGATGCGGCCGCATGCCGAACGGCGAGGCGAAGATGAACATCGCCGCTTCCGGAAGTCGATCGGCAATCCCGAGCGGCGTCAACTCCTGCTCAAGGGCGAGCAGCTGGATCGCAGCCTGGCGCCGCGCGCCGTCGCGGTCACCCTGAGCCACTACGCCGTCACGCACGATGAACGACTTGATCTCCACCGGCAGGTAGGCCCGTCGCGCCCGATCCAGGGCCAGGACGTCGGGGGCGATGAAGATGGCGCTTGCCGGGTCGCCGGCCAGGGTGAGCCGCAGCTGCGGCTGGATCAGCAGGTCCGGCACGTTCCTACCCGCAGCCAGATCCGCGAGGAGGCGATCCGTGCGCCGGGCGCGCTCCTCCATCGCCGCTGCACTCGATCCGCGAACCTCCGCGGACAGATCGCGCACGGTCAGGTCTTCGGCCGCGACGCCGAGCAGCGGGGCAAGCGTCCCCCGGAGCACGGCCGCGCCATCTTTGTAGAGATTCTTCTCGAACTGGGCGCCGCGCCGGCGTGCGGAGACGCGCTCGCCGTACTCGCCGGGATAGTCGGCCCCGGCCAGGGCCCGGTAGACATCCTGCTCACGGACACGCGCAAGCGTCATCGCCGCCTGGAGTTCACAGGTTGGGTTGTGCGCGACGCGGATGAGACCGCGCGCTCCGGAAAGGTTCATCCCGCACCTCCTCTGTACGCGCGTGCTGTGCAGAACGCGTAGCTGGAAATAGCTCTGGTTTATACTATATCTGCGGTGAAACGATACTTCGCCTTGCGCCGGATTTCTCTGAGGCCGCGGCGATTGCGATAGACGGTGATCAGCACCGGGACATCACCGGTATCGTTTACGACCAGGACAGCACCCTCGAGATGCTGATACCGCCGGCACACGTCCGGATCGCCGGGCATGTCCCGGCGTCCGAGAAAGATATGGAGCGCCCCGCCGCTCCGCACAGACTGGCCGTGGTCAAGGACGAAGGCAATCTCCTCGTCCGACAGGTTGCGCTGGGCCTGGCGGGTTCGGGCGTGGTCGGTCACAAGCATCGGCAACATCACTGCTCCTCCTGGCGGGTGTGTTTCGGCTGTTACTTCGCCGATAAGGAGGAGCGAGTGATCGAATTTCACCCTGCCTGTTGAATGACTGCCGCGAACGCGTTTGTGTATGAGAGCGTGGTACTGTTGGGGGGCATGCACCATGCCGGAAACGATGAGCGAACGAGGCCAGCCTATGCAGCACGAGCGTCAATGGCATGATGTCGTCGTCGAGTGCCAGGAGCGCGTTCAGCGTATCCGCGCCGTCTTGACCAGTGGCGGCACGCTTACACCTGAGATCCAGGCAGATCGGGAGGCCGTTATCCTGGCGATGCGCAACTGGATCCTTGGCCGGGCGAAGCGGTTCCCTGAGCTTGATGAAGACGGGGTCGGCGAGGTGTTGCTCAAGACCATCCAGCAGCTCGATCGCGATCTGCGCAGCCCCGGCTTCGGCAGTATGGAGCGCAAGTTCGGCGCGTATATCTCGACGACCGTGAACCGGATCGTGTATGAAATCCGTCGAAATCTGCAGGAGCAGCGCACCTTATCTGCAAGTGAGAGCCTGGATGCGCAGGTTGGCGAAGATGGCCTTGCCCGCCACGAGCTGATCGAAGATGTCACACCTGAGCGCCTTGCTGACGAGTATCGCGAAGAGCAGCTTCATGGGCGGCTGTACGCGGCGATTGCCCAATTGCCGCCGCACGATCGCGAAGTCATCACCTTGCGGTTACAGGGCGTTCCAGGCGTCGAGATCGCACGGCGCATGAACCTGTCGCCCGTCAACATCACCCGGATCTATAATCGTGTCGTCGAGCGGCTGCGCCGGATCTTGACCGTTGAGGAGTACTGAGTTATGGAAGAGCGAGCCTATTTCGTAGAGGCGGCGCTGCGCTACGAAGCGTTGTTGGAAGCCGGCCAGCAGATCAGCCTTGACACCTTTGTTGCCCGGGAACCTGCCGAGACCCGTGCGGAGCTGCGGGCCTTCCTGGAGTTCAACCTGACCCTTGGCGAGCTGGACGCACCCGCTGTGCTGACTCCTGAGCAGGAGGCCCGCGCCGACCATGTGATCGCCCTGGCGCGCGGCGCCTGGGAGCACGAGCTCAGCGGTGCTTCGGCCCAGAATCTGACCCAGCTGCGTGATACCCGCCGGCTCACCGTCGGGCGCCTGGCCCGCCAGCTCAAGCTGCCGGTTGATCTGCTGGCGCGCCTGGAGCGCGGCAAGGTGCTTGTGACCAGTGTGCCCAACCGGCTGGTCGAGCAGCTGGCCCAGGTGCTTCAGGCATCGACCGGCGCGATTCAGGCTGCGCTGCTTGCGCCGCCGCCGGCTACCGCCGCAGCCCGCCTCAGCGCGGTCGATGGCATCGTCGAGGGCGAGGAGCCGGCGGTCAGCTTTGCCCGGGCCTTCGCCGAGAGTGAGCCAACGATTGAAGAGCAGGCCGCCTGGTCCGCCGATCTGCTATGAGTGTGCGCTGGCAACAGATTCGCGCCGCCGCCCACGCCGCCCGGCAAGAGTATGTAACCCACCACCAGGGTTCCGCCGCGCAACCGCTGGATCTCGACGATCTCGCCGAATGCCTCTGGCAACTCACGGTCGTGCGCACCGGAACGCTGGCCGAAGGCATCCAGGGCAAGGTCGAGCCGGAACTCCAGGTCATCCGCGTGCGGCGCGAGCTTGCGCCGGCCCGGCAGCGCTTCGTCATCGCTCACGAACTGGGCCACGTGGCCCTCGAGGGCCTGACCGCCGGGCCGTTCCTCGATACCGAGGCGACGATCGACGAGCGCTCGGCGGGTGAGAGCGCCGACGACACGGTGGTGCGAACCTACAATACGCGCGAGCGGCGTGAGCAGGAGGCCAACCTCTTTGCCCTGGAGTTGCTGGTGCCGGCCGCTGATCTCTGGCAGGCTGTTCAGCAGCCGGGCTGGTGCGTCGAGACCCTCGCCGCGTCCTTCGGCGTCTCGCTTGACGCGATCCGGAACCAGCTAGTCAATGTGAGCTGTATTGAGCCCCTTGCCCCGTCGCATCCCACACATGAAAGCCCGTCCTCTGCCCTGACCCCCGACCCCGAGCAGCAGGCGGCAGTGGACGCACCCCTGCCGCTGCTGCTCGCCGCGGGGCCGGGCACCGGGAAGACCCGCAGCATTGTGGCCAAATATCTGGCCCTGGTGCGCCAGGGCGTCGATCCGGCAACCATCCTGGCCCTGACCTTTTCGAACAAAGCCGCCGACGAGATGCGCGAGCGGATCGTCGCCGCGCTGCGCCAGGAGTTCCCGGCCCTCGCCGGGCGAGTTGAGATCAGTACCTTCCACGCCTGGGGGCTGAACGTCCTGCGCACCTACGGCACGCGGCTGAGTTTGCCAACCAACGTCCGCCTGCTCGACACTGGTGGCCTGTTTCTTCTGCTGACACGCCACCTGGCCGATCTGCAACTCGACCATTTCAAGGACATCCGCGACCCCTCCCGCCATCTGCTGGCGATCATCAAGGCAATCAGCCGCATCAAAGATGAGCTACGCACTCCTGCGGAGTACGCGCAGCTGGCCGAGGCGGAGGCACAGCGCCTGGTTGCCCGGGCCGAGCAAGACAATCCCGGTACAACGAAAAAGGCGGCCAAAGCCCGCCAGAAAGCGGCCCGGCAGGCAGCAGCCCTGCGTGAGCTGGCGCAGGTCTACCCGCGCTACGAGGCGGTCTTGCGGCAGGCCGGCGCGCTCGATTACGGCGATCTGATTGTGCTGGCGGTTGCCGCGCTGCGCGATCCGGCTGTCGCGGCCGATCTGCGTAAGCGCTACCAGTACCTGCTCGTTGACGAGTTCCAGGATATCAATTACGCCTCGGGCGAACTGGTGCGCTTGCTCGACGGCGGCCGCGGCCGGGTATGGGCAGTCGGCGACGCCTGGCAGAGCATCTACCGCTTCCGCGGCGCTTCTGCGGCCAACCTGGACGAGTTCACCAGGCACTATCCGACGGCCCGGCCCCATCACCTCACCCGCAACTATCGCTCGCTGCAGTCCATCCTCGACGCCAGCGCAGCTATTATGGCCGCGGATCCGCGGGCTGCGCAGCGTCCCCGTCTGGTGGCCCAACGCGGCGCCGGGAACGGCCTGAACGTCGCTGAATGGGTGGGACAGAGCCGGCAGGACGAATATGCCGCGATCGCGCACGATATCCTGCGGCGGGTGCGTGCGCATACCTGCCCGGATCTCCCGTGTGTCCCGCGTGACCGGCGCGCCGGCAGCAAAACATATCGCGGGCGATCGCAGCGCCGGCGCCGGTCGCCGCTGGAAATCCGTCACTGGCGCTTCTGCGATCACGCCATACTCTGCCGGAAACACGATCATGCCCTGCAGATCGCCGCGGTGCTCGAGGCGCATGGCATCCCGGTTGACAGTGTGCGCGACATCTACGAGACGCCCGAGGTCAAGGACGTGCTGGCGATCTGCGCACAGGTGCGCGCCCTCAACAGCGCCGGCCTGCTGCGGGCCCTGACCATGCCTGAGCACCGCATCGAGCCCGCGGATCTCAATACACTGGTAAGCGAGGCACGCCGGACAAAACAGGCGCTGCCGCGCGCGGCGCGCGACCCGGCGATCACCGCCCGGCTCAGCCCCCAGGCCCAGCAAGCGCTCGCCCGGCTCCAGGCCATCGTCGAGGCGCTGGCGGCTGAGGGTGATGCCTGGCAGGTATTGGCGAGCTACCTCTTTCAGCACAGCCAGCAGATGCGCGAGCGCCTGGCCCGCGCCGGTCGCGGCGAGGGTGCGGCCCGGCGCGAGCTGGCCAATCTTGGAAGGTTGCTGGCGACCGCCCGCAACTTTGTGCGCCAGGCCGAGCCCGGCCAACGGCACGCCGCCGACTTCATTGACTACATCCGCACGCTGCGCGCCGCCGGTGCGAGCTCCAGCCAGCCGATCGGCGGCCAACCTGACGTAGTGCGGGTTATGACGGTGCATGCGGCCAAGGGGCTTGAGTTCCCGATCGTCTACGTGCCGCACCTCCAGGAGGGCCAGTTTCCGGCGCGGGGCGGCCAGCACGGCCTGCCGCAGCCGGCCGGCCTGATCCGCGGCCCGGTCGAGAGCGAGTTGCAAGCGGAGCGCTACCTGCTCTATGTCGCGATGACCCGCGCCCGCGACCGACTTGTCCTGACCCGCTCGACCGATGGCGGGCGCAAATCCAATGGCGAGCCGAAAGTGGCCGAGCGCTCCTCGCTGCTCGCCGGGGACGGTGAGCGGGAGAATACACCATGGCCCACGCACAGCCTTCCCGCAGCGCATGGCTGCCCGGCGCTGGCGCCGGAGATCCGCCTGCTGGACACGCCGCCGCCACCAATGCCCCTGCCGGCATCGAGCATCAACCTGGACGGCTGCCGGCGACGTTTTCTGTACCAGTACGTCTACCAGCTCTACGACGACCAGTCGCCCTTCCTGCGCATGCACCAGGCCATCCGCGAGAGTGTGAAGCAGTTGACCGTGCAGGCGCGTGATGGAACCCTCATCCCTGATGAGCAGAGCCTCCGCACGCTGGTGTATGGCCAGTTGCAACGCTACGAACTCGAGAGCGTGCTCTACGCCGACGACTACGCCTCGGAGGCGTGGCGACACGTGCGTGCCGTCTGGGACGATCTGCGTGCGGCACGGCTGGCGCCGGAGCGGGTCGACCAGCGGGTCGTGGTGCGCCGGCCGGCCGGGGCGATTGAGGTGCGGGTGGATCGCGAGGAGACCCACGACGGCGGCAACCGCTGGGTCTGGACCCGCTCAGGGCTGCCCGGCGAGGAGGATCACCTGTCGGAGCGGGTGATGCTCTATGCTCTGGCCCACCAGGAGCTACACGGCGCCCCCGGCGAGATTGCGATCTACTACACCGCGACCGGCGACCTGCGGCCGGCGACGCCGAACGACAAGGTGCTGGCCAACCACAGCGCGAAGATCGATAACCTGCTGGAGGAGATGCGGGCGCGGCGCTGGGAGCCATCCTTCGGCCCGCACTGCGACACCTGCCCGTTTAACCTGATCTGCCCGGTCTGAAATTCTGGGCGATTGTGTGTCTTATCTGAGGAGTACATGTGGAACAAATGGGTTGTAGCGGGCGAAGGATGAGCAAGGCGCTAACGATGCCTGACCGGGTAGGAATCTCTATGGCCACGGCGAAGAACGTCAGCAAGATCTTCGACAACATCGACCAGAAGCTGGTTGATGCGCTCCTGAAAACACTTCAACATGCCCGTCGGGCCGACTTCTGCATTGGCTTCTTCCGCCTGAGCGGGTGGGGACAGGTGGCTGATGCGCTTGACCACTTCGCCGGCGGCGACGATGACTGTTGCCGGGTGCTCATCGGCATGAGCGAGAGCCCTGACGAAGAGCTACGCCGCCTGCAGCGGCAACTCCGGAAGGGGACCGTTGAGCTGGACCTGGCCCGCGCCGCACAGCTCAAGAGTCGTGTGGCCGCTGCGTTCCGCAAGCAGCTTGTCGGCACGGCCCCAACTAATGACGACGAGGCCGCGCTACGCAAGCTCTGCCGGCAAATCCAGGATGGCAAGGTCACGGTCAAGCTCCATCTGAGCTACAACCTGCACGCCAAGCTTTATCTCGCCTACCGCGAAGACCCCGACAATCCGGTCACCGCCTACCTGGGATCGAGCAACCTCACGATGTCGGGCCTGCGCGCTCAGGGTGAGCTGAATACCAAGATCACCGACGATCTGGATAACGAACGGCTGGAGGCGTGGTTCAACGACCGCTGGAACGATGAGTGGTCGGTTGATATTTCGAATGACCTCCTGAAGGCTCTGGAGGAAAGTTGGGCTGGTGTGGAGCGCCGCCCGTATCACATCTACCTCAAGATGGCCTATCACCTGGCCGAGGAGGCCCGCGCCGGCCTGAATGAGTTCTCACTGCCCCGCGACTTCCGCGGCAAGCTCTTCCCGTTTCAGGAAGCTGCGGTGAAGATCGCCGCCCGTCACCTCAATGAGCGCGGCGGTGTGCTGCTCGGCGATGTGGTTGGCCTGGGTAAGACGATGATGGCCAGCGCCCTCGTGCGCATCTTCCGCGATGATTTTAATCTGCGGCCGGTGATTGTCTGCCCGAAGAACCTGGTGCCGATGTGGAAGCAGTACAATCACGACTGGGATCTCGGGGCGCGCATCATCCCGTTCAGCATGGCCCATAGGGAGTTTCCCAATCTGCCGGCGCGCTACAAGCTGATCGTGATCGACGAATCCCACACGCTGCGCAATCCCGAGGGCCGGCGCTACAAGGCAATCGCAGAGTACATCCAGACCTTCGGCGAGAAGGAATGCAAGGTTATTCTGCTCTCGGCGACGCCCTATAACAAGTCGTACCTTGATCTGAGCGCCCAACTCCGTCTGTTCCTCGCCGAAGACCGTGACCTCGGCATCCGGCCTGAAGCCTACATCCGCGCCGGCGGCGATGATGAGTTGCTGCGTGCGCAGGTGCAGCCGCGCACTCTGTGTGCCTTTGAGCGTAGTCCGCATGCCGATGACTGGCGCGAGTTGATGCGGCTGTTTATGGTGCGCCGCACCCGCTCGTTCATCAAGCAGCACTACGCGAGGTATGACGAGGGTCGCAAGCGGTACTACCTCGAACTGGACGGCGCCTCACCCTTCTACTTTCCCGAGCGGATACCGCGGACGATCCCGGTCGCCGCAAACGATAGCAGCGACCCGTACCTTCAGCTTTATGCTGCGCCGGTCGTTGATGCGATCGGCGGCCTTTCGCTTCCGCGCTACGGCCTCGCCAACTACCTCAAGACGAACGCGGCGACGAGCGCCACGCCGGCCGAGCGGCCGCTCCTCGACAATCTCTCCCGCGCCGGCAAGCGGCTCATGGGCTTCTGCCGCACGAACCTCTTCAAGCGCCTTGAATCGGGCGGTGCGGTATTCCTCCAGTCGCTTGATCGCCACGTTCTGCGCAACGCGATCGTGCTGCACGCGATCGAGCAGGGCCTGCCGATCCCCCTCGGCTCGCAGACTGCCGATCTGCTCGGTGCGGATACCGACCTTGACGTGGAG
>JACAEO010000299.1 GCA_013388805.1 Chloroflexota bacterium | reverse complement strand
GCGCCAGCGAAGCTGGCGCACCGCAACGCCAACAACATCCCCCCCTCTCCCAGGCTGGGAGGGGGGGTGAGGGCAAGCAGCGCATCAGGACGCCATCCGCCAGAAACTCTACCCCTGAAAGGCCTCTGGCCCGCGTACCCGGGTTTGCCAGCAGGATCATGCAGCGTCCGCCTCCTACGGTGGGCAGTGGGGCGGCTGCGCTGCCCCAACGACGTTGTAGCAGCCCTGGATGTTCGAGAGCGCGCCGTTGACGGTCTGCCTGGCCTGGGGTAGCATGGAGCGGTCCAACGGCAGCCTATGCCCGCCAGAGAACAGGGGAGGCCCTATGTCCGATGAGCAACTGGTGCTTATGGCCACCGATGGCCACGTCGCAACGCTGACCCTCAACCGCCCCAGGGCGCTGAATGCCATCAGCCCGGAGCTGATCGACGCGCTGATCGTGGCGCTTGAACGCTGCGAGGCCGATGATCAGATCCGCGCCGTGGTGCTGACCGGGAGCGCCCGTGCCTTCGCCGCTGGCGCCGATATCAAGGCGATGGCCGAGGCCTCGCCGATGCAGATGCTCACCAGCCGCAGCATCGAGCGCTGGGCGCGCATCGCTGCCTTCCGCAAGCCTCTGATCGCTGCGGTGAGTGGCTACGCGCTCGGCGGCGGCTGTGAGCTGGCGATGATGTGCGACATGATCGTCGCCAGTGAGACGGCCCAGTTCGGCCAGCCCGAGATCAATCTGGGGGTCATCCCCGGGGCCGGCGGCACCCAGCGCCTTACCCGCGCGATCGGCCCCTACCGCGCGATGGAACTGGTCCTCACCGGCGCGACGATCTCGGCCCAGGAGGCGCTGCAGTACGGCCTGGTCAACCGGGTCGCCCCGGTGGAGGGCTTTCTCGCTGAGGCGCAGCGCCTGGCCGCCCAGGTGGCCGAGAAGGCGCCACTCGCCGCGCAGCTGGCCAAGGAGGCTGTGCGCGCCGCCGCCGAGACGACCCTGCGCGAGGGTCTGGCCATCGAGCTGCGCAACTTCTACCTGCTCTTCGATACCGAGGATCAGAAGGAGGGGATGCGCGCCTTTATTGAGAAGCGCCCGCCCACGTTCAGCGGGCGCTGAACGTTGCCCCCGGAGGAGCCATGAGCACCGACCGTACCGTTCGTTATGCCGTGTCCGATGGGGTCGCCACCCTCACCCTGGATCGCCCCGAGGTCTTCAACGCGCTCAATGCGCAACTACACGCCGATCTGCTGGCGGCGCTGCAACGGGCCGAGCGCGACGCCACCGTGCGCGCGATCGTGCTCACCGGGGCGGGCAAGGCCTTCTGCTCGGGGCAGGATCTGCGCGAGTTCTCGACCGATGACGTGGCCACGCAGATCGGCGAGCGGCTGCGCCAGAGCTACAATCCGCTGGTGCTAAAGCTGCGCACCCTCCCCCGGCCGGTGATCGCGGCGATCAATGGGGTGGCCAGCGGCGCCGGCCTCAGCCTGGCCCTGGCCTGCGATCTGCGTGTGGCCGCCGCCAGCGCCCGCCTGGGGGTGCTCTTCGCCCGCCGCGGGCTCATCCCCGACTGCGGGATGACCTACACCCTGCCCCGCCTGATCGGCCAGGCCCGCGCCTTCGAACTGGCCGCCCTCGGCGGCGAGCTCGACGCCGCCACCGCCCTGCAGTGGGGCATGCTCAACCAGGTCGTGCCCGACGCCGACTTGCCCCAGGCGGCCCAGGAGCTCGCCGCCGAGCTGGCCCGCGGCCCGTCGCTGGCGATCAGCCTGATCAAACGCAGCCTCGAGCGCTCGCAGCACGCCAGCCTCGAGGAGATGCTGGCCTATGAGGCCACGGCCCAGCAGGCCGCCGGCGCCCATCCGGACTTTGCCGAGGGTGTTGCCGCTTTCCGTGAGAAGCGCGCGCCGCGCTTCGGCTAGTCCTTTCACCACAGCCCGCAGCTACGCCAGAGCGACGCGGCTTCCTCGTCCACCAGGGCGATGCGCCGCGCCGCTCGCTGTTCTATCCTCCATGGCAGGGACGGCACAGGCGATGCCGCCCCGCCCACAGGAGGTGAGGACGATGGGTAGGAGCCGATCTTGCCGGCGGGCAGCGCAAGGCCCCGCCGAGGGCGCGACCGTCAAGCTGGATGAAGCGCCACGACCCTGCACGGTGGCGTTCCCCTGGTGGACCCTCTGGCTGCTCTGGCCACTCTTCTATCTGGTCAAGGGCGTGGCCCACCTGGCAGCCCCGCTGCTCGGCTGGCTCAGCCAGCCGCTGATCCTCGCCGTTACCCCGCTGCCGCTGCTGCTGATTGGCGCGGGGCTGGCCCTGCTGCTCGTCGCGGCGGCCCGGCGGCGCCGCGCCGGGTGAGGTGGTACAATACCGCCCTGGAGGGCGGAATGGCAGCGCAGCAGAACGTGGGTGAGCTGAGCGGCAACACGTGGCGCGAGGGCTGGCTCCTGCCAGGGTCGGCGCTTATCGCCGCGCTCTTCGCCACGCTGCTGCCGCTGATCGCCGGCGTCGCCGCCGGCTGGACGCCCTGGCGCAGCGGCGCCTACGCCGGGCTGGCGCTGCTCTTTGTCGGCCTGGTGGCGCTCCACGTCAGCCAGCGCCGGCCTGAGGCGCTGTACTGCCGCTGGCCCTGGCTGCCGATCGGGCTGCTCGCCACCCTGGGCTTCGGGCTCACCGTATTGAGCGGCGATAGCCTGATCCAGCCGACCGTCTTCACCGTCCCCTTTGTTTTTATGCTGCTCGGCCCCGGCCCGCGCGCCGCCCTGCCCGGCGGGACGGCCCTGCTCGCGCTGGCCGCCGCCGGCCTCTGGCTGCACGACCGCCGCCCCGCCAGCGCGATCGCCTACTCCGTGCTCGTCTACGCGTCGCTGATGGTCTTTATGGCGGCCTTTGTCAACGTGGCCCGCCAGCAGAGCGTCGCCCGCGAGCGGGCCGATGCGCTGGCCGCCGAGAATGCGCGCCTGGCCGCCGAGGCCGCGCTCTCCGCCACCCTCGCCGAGCGCAACCGGATTGCCCGCGAGCTCCACGATACGATCGCCCAGGGCCTGACCGCGGTGACGATGCAGCTGGAGGCCGCCGAACGCGCCTTCACCCGTGATCCGGAACGGGCCCGGAGCCGGCTCGGGCGCGCCCACCAGCTGGCCCGCGAGACGCTGGCCGAGGTGCGGCGCAGCGTCTGGCTGCTCGCCGCCCCTGCGCTCGAGGGCCCTGCCCTCGGCGCGGCCCTGGCCGAGCTCGTCTGCCGCTTCAGTGAACGCAGCGGCGTGGCCGCCGCCTACCGCCACGAGGGGCCAGCGCTGAGCCTGGCGAGCGAACGGGCGGTGCAGGTGCTGCGCATCGTGCAAGAGGCGTTGCAGAACGTCGAGAAGCACGCCCAGGCCCGAACGGTGGAGGTGGTCACGCGCACCGCAGCCGATGGCGCTGTCGCCGTGCTGGTGCGCGATGACGGGCGTGGCTTCGACCCGGCTAGCCCGGCGGCTGCACCCGACGGTGGCTTCGGCCTGCCGAGCCTGCGTGAGCGGGCCCGGCTGGCGGGTGGCCAGCTGGTGATCGCCAGTCGCCCCGGTCACGGCACCACGGTGGCCCTCGAGCTGAGTGGAGAGCCCTGACCAATGCGTGCGCCAATCCGCATCCTGATCGTCGAGGACCAGCGCATCGTGCGCGAGGGGCTGGTGGCGCTGTTCGAGGACGAGCCGGGGATCGTCATCGCCGGCGAGGCGGCCGACGGCGCCGCGGCCGTGGCGGCCTACGCGCGCCTGCGCCCCGACGTGGTGCTGATGGACCTGCAGATGCCGGGGATGGACGGCGCCGAGGCGACCCGGCACATCCGCGCGGCCGACCCGGCGGCCCGGGTCCTGGTGCTGACCACCTACGCCACCGATGAGTACATCTTCGCAGCCCTGCGTGCCGGCGCTACCGGCTACCTGCTGAAGGATTCCTCGGCGGCGGAACTGGTGGCGGCGATCGGCGCCGTGCACGGCGGCCAGACGCAACTCTCGCCCGAGGTAGCGGCGCGCCTGGTGGCCGGCGTGGGCCGCGGCGGCCCCGAGCCGCTGACGCCGCGCGAACTCGAGGTGCTGACCCTGCTCGGGCGCGGCCAGAGCAATGACCAGATCGCCGCCGCCCTCGGCATCGCGCCCCGCACCGTGAAGGTGCACGTGCAGAACATTCTGGGCAAGCTCGGCGCCAGCAACCGCACCGAAGCTGTCACCATCGCCCTGCGCCAGCGACTGATCTCGATCTAACTGCACGCCTCACCGGGATCTGTTCCCGCCAGGCTTCAGGGTTGTCCAGGGAGGTACGTGTTCACCCTTCTCCTGGGAGCGAGGGCATCGTGCCCTCGTAGACGCGACGAGGGCGGGACGCCCTCGCTTCCAGGCGCGTGTGGTACCCCGAGTGTGAACACGTACCCAGGGAGTTGTCTATGGCCCGTTCCGTTCCCGAGCGCAGCGCGATCCCCGTTGCGTACACCTGGGACGCCAGCAGCGTCTTCGCCAGCGAGGCCGACTGGGACGCAGCTGTGGCCGAGGTCACCGCCCGCCTCGACCAGCTAGCCGCCTTCCGGGGCCGCCTGGCCGAGGGCCCCACCGTGCTCGCCGACTACCTCGCGCTGGCCGAGGGGTTGCTTCACACAGCGGCCAGGGTTGGCGTCTATGCGCGGTTGTTCTACACGGTCAATACCACCGACGCGGCCGCCCAGGCCCGCATGGACCGGGCCACCAGCCTCGGTGCGCGCCTGGCGGCTGCCCTCGCCTTTGGCGAGCCGGAGCTGCTCGCGATCGGCGCAGAGACACTGCAGGGCTGGACCCGGGCAGAGCCGCGCCTGGCCCACTACGCGCACCACTTCGCCCGCCTCGCGCGCCGCGCGGCCCACGTGCGCTCGGCCGAGGTGGAAGAGTTGCTGCGCCAGCTCAGCGAACCTTTTGGCGCCGCCGCCGCGACCCACGGCATCCTGGCCAATGCCGACCTGCGCTTCACGCCGGCCCAGGATAGCCAGGGCGAGTCCTATGAGATCGTGCAGGGCACGATCAATGCCCTGCTCACCCACCCCGACCGCGCGGTGCGCCGGAGCGCCTGGGAACGCTACGCCGATGCCCACCTGGAGCTGAAGCACACCCAGGCGAGCTGTCTGGCCACCGGGGTCAAGCAGAACGTCTTTGCCGCACGGGCGCGACGCTACGGCTCGGCGCTCGAGGCCGCGCTGCAGCCCAACGATATCCCGATCGCGGTCTTCCACCAGCTGATCGCCAGCTTCCGTCGCCACCTGCCGACCTGGCATCGCTACTGGCGCTTGCGGCGGCAGGCGCTTGGCCTGCGTGAGCTGCACGTCTATGACCTCAAAGCGCCACTGACCACCAGGCCACTCAGGCTGCCCTACCACCAGGCGGTGCGCTGGATCTGCGACGGCATGCGGCCACTCGGCCCGGAGTATGTCGCGACGATGCGCCGTGGCCTCAGCGAACAGCGCTGGGTCGATGTTTATCCCCATCGCGGCAAGCGGGCCGGCGCCTTCTCAATGGGCTCACCGGGCACTCACCCGTTTATCATGCTCTCGTACAACGACGATATGTTCGGGCTCAGCACCCTGGCCCACGAGCTGGGCCACTCGATGCACTCCTACTACACCCGCGCGACCCAGCCCTTCGTCTACGCGAACTACGGGCTGTTCCTCGCCGAAGTCGCCTCCAACTTCAACCAGGCGCTGGTGCGCGCCCACCTCTTCGAGCAACTCCGCAGCCGCGACGAGCAGATCATGCTGATCGAGGAGGCGCTCTCCAATTTTCACCGCTACTTCTTCGTTATGCCGACCCTGGCCCGCTTCGAGCTGGCGATCCACGAGCGAGTCGAGCGCGGCGAGGCGCTCACCGCCGACGGCCTGATCGCGCTGATGGCCGAGCTGTTCGCCGAAGGCTACGGCGACGAAGTGGTGCTCGACCACGAGCGCATCGGCGCGACCTGGATGCAGTTCTCGACCCATCTCTATGCCAACTTTTATGTCTACCAGTACGCCACCGGCATCGCCGGGGCCCACGCCCTGGCCGCTGGGGTGCTGGCCGGTCACGCGGGCGCCGCGGCGCGCTACCTCGACTTCCTACGGGCCGGCAGCTCGCGCTACCCGCTCGACATCCTGCGTCACGCCGGCGTCGACATGGCCAGCCCCGAGCCGGTAGAGCAGACCTTCGCCGTGCTCGCCGGCTACATCGACCGTCTTGCAAACCTTGTCGGTTAAGATGAGCCAGCCCTTCAAGGATCACTTCGGTCCAGACCTGGTCGCCGACCTGGCGCGGCGCATCAGCGCGGTGGAGCCGTTGTTCCCCGTAACGGCATTCAGCGCGCAGGTCGCGCCGCAGCTGGCACCGCTGGAGCTGAAGGACCGCGTCGCGCTGATCGCCAGGGGGCTGCGCGATCACCTGCCGCCCGACTACCCGGCGGCGCTCCAGGTGCTGCTGGCGATCCTCGGCCCGCCCCACAGCGCGGCTGAGGGCATGTTCACCGACGGCTGGTACCTGATGCCGCTGGCAGCCTTCGTGGAGCACTATGGCCTCGATCACCTGGACGAGTCGCTGGCGGCTATGCACGCGATCACCCAGCGCCACACCGCCGAGTTCGCCATCCGCCCCTTCCTGGTGCGCTACCCCGCCCAGACGCTGAACACGCTCCACGGCTGGACCAGCGACCCCAGCTTTCACGTTCGCCGGCTGGTCAGTGAGGGCACGCGGCCGCGGCTCCCCTGGGCGACGCGCCTGCCCCAGTTCATCGCCGACCCGGCGCCAGTGCTCGCCTTGCTGGAACGCCTCAAGGATGACCCGTCGCCCTTCGTGCGCAAGTCGGTGGCCAACAACCTCAACGACATCGCCAAGGACCACCCGGACCTCGTGCTGGCGACGCTGGCGCGCTGGCGGGATCAGGCGGGGACAGAGCGGCAGTGGATCATCCGCCACGCGCTGCGCACGCTGGTCAAGCAGGGGCACCCCGTGGCCCTGCAGCTCCTGGGCGCGGAGCCGCCGCAGGTCGAACTGGTCGCGCTGACGATCACGCCGGCGCGGGTGACCATCGGCGCAGCGGTCACCTTGCACGCCACGCTGCGCAGTCGCGCCAGGCTGCCGCAGCACCTGGTGGTGGACTATGTGCTCCAGATGCCGGGTCGCCGTGGCGAGCAGCGCACGAAGGTGTTCAAGCTCCGCAGCCAGCAGCTGGCGCCCGGGGCGACGCTAGAACTGGTCAAGCGTCACTCCTTCGCGCCGGTCACGGTGCGGGCGCTCTATGCGGGGAGCTATCGGTTCGCGCTCCAGGTGAACGGCGTGGTTCTGGGGACGGCAACGGTCGAGGTGGCGCCGGCCGCGGTGTAGGGTGCGCCGCTGATGGTTCGTCGCTGGCCGTGCTACCCACTCCAGTGTTGTGGGCGCGCAATCACGATTGAGCGGCGGTTCCCGTCGCTGCCAATCGCGTAGCCATCGGCATTCCAGTCCGTGACCCGCTCCTGGTCGATCAGGTACCAATAGGTGTAGGCCCGGTCCTGGTCGAGCAGCAGGCTGATGCTCCAGCCGCTCTCGTCGCGGTGCAGGGGCATACCGCCCGCGGTCGCCTCATTGAAGTCACCGGCAAGCTGCACCTGGTCGGCCCAGATCGAGGCCGGGAGTGAAAAGGTAATGCGCACCTTGCCAGGCTGTGAGGGCACGTATTCCTGCGTTACCATGGCACTTGCTCCGTACGACTTGCATGCTTCTGGACGGTGATGGCGCCGGCCTGCTACTCCAGGGTCCCGCTGCGTCTCCATGACATGAGCATAGCAGGTGTGCGGCCCGCCGTCTGTAGCAGGAGCGGGGCGACTGGCGGGGAATTGGCGGGGGTGGCGGACACATGTGACAATCGCGCTGCCGCTGGTCTGGCGAGCTGTGGACCAGATCGGTCAGGCAGGGTTGACACCGTCTGGCGGGGCCGGGCGTCCGAGCAGGTCGAGCTCGACCTGGCCCGTGCGGGGGCTGGCAGTCCAGGCCACGCGGAGGTAGCCACCGTCTTTATGGGCGTAGCGGCAGCTGAAGCTGACTGTGGTCCCGCTGGTATAGGCGCTGTGGATGGCGCCAATCACCGTATCTTGATCATCGGGATGCACCCGCTCAACGAAGAGCGCGTTGCTCAGGTCGTGCACAGCCCAGCCGAGGAGGCGCTCCCACGCCGCATCGGCGGAGGTGAGGCCCCCGTTGACCGCCAGGCTGGCGCGCAGAACGGGGGTTGTCGCGTGGTCCGGAGCATTCACAAGGTAGCCGTACACAAAGCCATCACACGGGCGCGCACGCCCCTGCGATCATGCTATGGGGTACGGGGGTGCGCACAAGGGGAGGCAGCGGGCAAGTACGGGGAGATTCCGTGTGAAGCTAGTGCGATTGCAGATTGCAGATTTGCGATGGTAGATTGGGCGCGGCGCAGCTGGACACGGTCGAGGTCGCGCTGATGCCCGAACAGGTCGCCTGGAACTGCACTAGCGCTCGATCATGCGATAGCCGAGGCCGCGCACCGTCTCAATGGCGCCCGGCTTGTCGCTGGGCGTGCCGAGCTTGTGGCGGAGTGAGCGCACCAGCGGGCGGATGAGCTCGCGGGCCTCGTCGGCGTCCTCAGTGCTCAGCCCGTGGGTCAGCTGCACAAGCGTGGTAGCGGGCAACACCTCGCCGGCGCGGCGGACCAGCGCCTCGAGCAGCGTGAACTCCTTCACCGAGAGGCTCAGCGGGTCACCGGCAAGCCAGGCCCGGTGGTGTTCGACGTCGAGCCTGATCGCGCCGACGGACAACTCGCTGGCCGGGGGAGCTTGCGCGGTGCGGGCTGTTGCCTGGACGAGCTGTGCGTGGCGGCGCAGCTTGCCCTCGACCACGGCGAGCAGATCTTCGGGCTGCACCGGCTTGGTGAGGTAATCATCGGCGCCGAGGGTCTTGCCGTAGCGCACATCGCTATCCAGGGCCCGCGCGGTGAGGAAGACGAAGGGGATCTGGGCCCAGCGCGTCTCGCGGCGCACGGCCTCGAGCAGCTGGTAGCCGTTGAGGTGCGGCATCGCCACGTCGGCGAGAATCAGGTCGATCGGCTCGGCTGCGAGCCGGGCCAGCGCCTGCGCGCCACTGGTGCAGAGCACCACCCGGTAGCCGAAGCCGGTCAGCAGCATTTCAACCGCTGCGAGGTGATCGGCCTGATCGTCCACCACGAGGATGCTGGCAGGGCGGCTCATCCGTCCACCCCGGCCAGCGGCAGATACACAGCGAACGTGCTGCCCGCCCCGGGGGTAGAGCACACCTCGATGAAGCCGCCATGACGGCGGACCAGTTCAGCGGCGATCGGGAGGCCGAGGCCGGTTCCGGGAATCTCACTCTGGGTCTGGACGCGGTAGAAGCGCTCGAAGATGTGGGGCAGGTCACCCGAGGCGATGCCGATCCCGGTATCGTTGACCGCGATCGCGGCCCATGTCCCTGCCGGCAGGTGCCCGGCGCCGGGCCAGCTTGCTTCGTCGGGGATGGTGGGGGCCACCAGGGTCCGCCCGATGACGGTAATCCGGCCGCCGTCGGGCGTATACTTGATCGCGTTGGTCAACAGATTGCGCAGCACCTGCTGGAGCTGGCCGGGGTGGCCGGTGGCCGGCAGCTCCTGTGGCAGATCGGCGCCGAGGAGCAGCGACTTACGCCGCGCGACGGGCGCCAGGTGCGCCAGTTCGTTGCTGGCCAGGGCGGCCAGGTCGAGCGGCTGGCGGTCGCTGGCAAGGCGGCCGCTATCGATGCGCGAGATCTCGAGCACGCCGCCGATCAGGTCACTGAGATGGCGAGCATGCTTGCGGATCTCGCCGATCACCTCGAGGCGCCGTGCGTCATCGAGACGGTCGTAGAGCATCTCGAGGTTGCCGGCGAGCATCGTGATCAGCGAGGTGGGGGAGCGCAGTTCGTGTGAAACATTCGAGACAAACTGGTCCTTCATGCGCTCGGCAGTCTTCAGGGCGGTGATATCACGATGCACGCTCACAAAGCCGATCAGCTGGGCGGGGTCATCGGGGGCGAACAGCGGGGCGACCGTCACCGCCGCATCGTAGCTGAACCCATCGGCGCGGCGGAAGACCAGTTCGCCCTGCCAGGGCCGCCTGCTCTGGGCGGCGCCCTCGAGCTCGGCGAGCATACGGTCGGCCTCACCGCCCTGATCCTCCCACCAGCGTTCGGGTGTGCTGGCATCGACCCCGGTGAGGCGGGTGGCAGCCGGGTTCATGTAGATGAGCCGGTGGGCGTTATCGAAGACCATCACCGCTTCGCCCAGCGACTCGAGGATCGCGCGGGTGCGATCGCGTTCCAGCTGCAGCTCGCGGGTCCGTTCGGCGACACGGGCCTCCAGGCGCGCCCGTTCGTCCTGCAGGGCCTGCTCGGCCAGTTTGCGGTCGGTGATATCGCGCGCAATGCCCTCGATCCCGACCAGGCTACCCTCCTCATCGAAGACCGGCACATTGCGCTGCTCGACCCAGAGCAGACTGCCGTCGCGGCGGATCCAGCGCAGCTCGATCGGTTCGGCCAGCGCGGCCAGATCCTGGCTGAGGCGGGCCAGCAGCGCGCGGTCCGCGGGATGTACCAGCTTGAAGCCAAGATCCGGGTCGGCATAGTGCTCTTCGGGGGTATAGCCGGTGAGCGCGGTGGCCGCGGGGTTGACATACTCAAAGCCAGAGCTCGGCTGCAGCCGGATGCGGTAGATCAGATCGGTCGCGTGCTCGGTCAGGCGGCGGTAGCGCGCCTCACTCTCGCGCAGGGCGGCCTCGGCCCGCTTGCGGCGCAGCAGCGACCACATCCCGGCCATGAAGAGCTGGAGCTGGCGGGCATCAGTATCATCGTAGGGCGCGCGCTTATTGCCGACCCCGGCCACCGCAATCACCTTGTCGCCCTCAATCAGCGGTACACTGAGGTGACGCTCGATATGGATGTGACCAGCGGGGTAGCCATTGCGCTCGGCGAGGTGCTGGTAGTCGTTATGAAAGACCGGGCGACGCAGGCGCACACAATCCACCCAGACCCCGGCAGCCGCGATGGGGTAGTGGGTACGCTCCGCGGCGTAACAGGCCTCGCGCACGCCCTGCGTCCAGGTGAACAGGTCGAGATGGACCTGGTCGTCGGTGATGAAGTGCAGGTAGCCAACACTGCTGTGAGTGAGGCGCACGGCCTCCTCAAGGGCGAAGTCGACCACCTCACGCTCGCTGGCAGCGTCCATCGCGCCGAGGCGCAGCAGGGCCTCCTGGCGCTCGACATCGAGGCGCAGCGCCTGTTCGGCCAGCTGGCGTTGCTCCTCATCGGCGAGCTTCTCGAGGGCGAAGGCAAGGGCGCCGGCCACCCGCTCCAGCAGCGCGACTTCGTGGACATCAAAGAACCCTGGCCGGTTCGCGTAGAAGTTCAGCGCGCCAATGGCGTGACCGTGGACCAGCAGCGGAAACGAGGCGGAGGCCCGCAGGTCGAAGCGGCGGGCGATGGTGTGCCAGGGACGGGTAGTTGGGTTCGCGACGAAGTCGTTATTGATCACCGGTCGCGCCTCACGGATGGCCGTACCGGTCGGGCCCATGCCCTCCGGCTCGTGGTTGATCGTGATCCTGATCTGGTCGAGGTAGGTAGCGGCCGGCCCGGCGCTGGCCGTCGGCCTGACCTCGCCGCTACTCCGGTCGACCAGCCCGATCCAGGCCAGCGGGAAGTCGCCGTGCTCAACGGCGATTCGGCAGACCGTCTCGAAGAGCCGGGGCGGCTCGCTCTCGCGAATGACGGCTTCGCCAACGTGGCTCAGCACGGCATAGAGCCGGCTGGTATGGCGCAGCCGCTGGAGGCCGTTCCGCTGCGGTCTATGCCGGCGGGTGCTTGTGGCCATGGCTCCCCCCGCTAGAATGGGCACGTGCCGATCATCATCCGTGGCTCGTCGCTGTTCTGGTGAGTATACACTACACGATCTGCAACCGGGAGGCAACCCGATGTCATGGCTACGGCGTTACGTCTTGCGCGCTACCCCACGCCCGGCGGCTCACGCCGCGGGCTCAGGCTGGGCCACCAGCCTGTGCAACCAGAGCCGGCGCCTTCAGGCTTCCGGCCGTCCGGCAGGCGCCAGCAGTTGCAGGACCTTCCGGTACACCCCGCCGCCATCTGCCTACTGCGACGCGCTGGGCTTCTGGCTTGGTCTCTTTGATGGCATCGCGGCGACAACGGGGCTGCAAGGGCTCAACTGGGGTGGTCGCATAGCCGGGCCGCTCCTGGCGGCGCTGGCGCTCCGGCGATGGCCGGCGCCCCTGGCGCTGCTGGCGACCCTGCCGCTGGCGCTGGTGCTCCAGCTTGCGCTGGCGACGCTGCGCCGGCGCCGGCTGGACCCGAAGCGCACCCTGCGCCCCGGGACCTACACCACCCACAGCATCGCACGCCTCGATCTTCCGGCGGCTCACGGGCCGGTGCCGGCGTTGCACATCGTGCCAACGGGCGGAGCGCGCGCAGCGGTCTGCGTGGCCCATGGCTCGGGCTGCGACAAGACCTTCTACGCCTGGCGGCTGGTCGAGGCGCTGGTCGGGCAGGGACTGGCGGTGCTGCTGATCGACCTGGACGGGCATGGCGAGAGCCTGCGCGTGCAGGATTTTCCCACGATCCTGGAGAGTATCGCCGGGCCGGCGCGCTGGCTACGGGCGCGCTACGCGCGGGTGGGGCTGCTTGGCATGAGCCTGGGCGGTGCGGTGACCACGCGGGCAGTAGCCGACGGCGCGCCATGCGACGCGCTGGCGCTCTGGGCGGTGCCGCCACGCCTACGGCTGACCACGGCGGAGTACCGGCGCACACAGATCAGCGAGGCGCTGCGGCTGGCGCGCCCGCAGTTGCTGCACCTCTTCCGCGACGGCTCGCTGTACCACATCATCCGCGCCTGGCAGACCAGCGGTATCCGCGCGCAGATCGGCACCTGGGACCTGTTCGACGCCCTGGACCCGCCGGGCAGCCTGCGGCGCATCGGGGCACGGGCCGGGCGCCCGCCGCTGCTGCTGGTCTACGCCGGGCGCGACGGGGTGCTGCCGGCGGGCTCCGCCGCGGAGATGCAGGCGGCAACCACAGGCTGGGGGGAGTTCCACCTGGTGCGCGGGGCAAGCCATGTCTCGCTGCCGATCGAACTGGCGACGATCCGGTTGACGGCCGACTGGCTGGCCGCGCAGCTGGAGGCAGAAGCGGGCAATTCTCAGCCTTGACCGTTGGGCTCCAACAGGCTCCCGCAGCGCTTGCAGTAGCGCGCGTCGGTGTCGTGACCCTCCGCCGCGCACACGGGACAGACCTGCGTGCTGACCACCGGCTCACTGGCCCGCGACAACTCCATAGTCACGATCCCGGTTGGCACAGCGATGATCCCGTAGCCAAGCAGCATCACCCCGACGGCCAGCGCCTTGCCCAGGGGTGTCCGGGGCGCAATATCGCCGTAGCCGACGGTGGTCAATGTGACCACCGCCCAGTAGATGCTGGTCGGAATATCGTTGAAGCCGCTTGCCTCGCCTTCGACAAGATACATCAGGGCGCCGACAATGATCACCAGGGTCACCACGGTCAGCAGAAAGACGCTGATCTTGCGCCGCGAGGCGAGCAGGGCCTGGCCCAGCGTCCGGCTCTCGGAGAGATACTGCCCGAGCTTGAGCACGCGAAAGATGCGCAGCAAGCGCAGCACGCGCACCACCAGCAGGTACTGCGTGCCCGGCACGAGCAAGCTCAGATAGGTGGGGAGGATGGCCAGCAGGTCGACGATGCCGAAGAAGCTGCGGGCATACGTCAGCGGCTGGCGCACACTCACCAGCCGCAGCAGGTACTCAAGAGTGAAGAGGATAGTAAACCCCCACTCGAGCGTGGCAAGCTGCGGGCCATAGCGGGCGTTGATCTGGCTCACACTGTCGAGCATCACCACAATCACACTCGTGATGATGCTGATCAGCAAGAGGATATCGAAAGCCCTGCCGCCCGGCGTATCGGCTTCGAAGATGATCGTGTGCAACCAGTGGCGCCAGGGCGTCAGGGCCGGTTGCGGCTGCCGTCTGGTCATGGTGCTGGTGCTGTGGGTCGGTGGTACGCTCTATGTGGATACCACGCCCCGGGGGGCCCTGTCAAGCCGCCCCGCGGCCATAGCAGGGTTTGTACAACGTCGCTGGGGCAAGCCCCCAGAAAACAACCATCGGAGCGGCTACGCCGCCCCACACCCCACTGGCGGAGGCGGACGTTGCACAAGCCCCGGGGGCCACACCAGCTTTCGACGCAGCCGGCTACCCCGCTATGGTATACTGCCGGCGCGATGCGCACTCGACGAGGGGTTGGACCGGTGATGCCCGTACTGCGCGCTCTGGCTCGGATCTGGACGGCCATCCTGGCTTGCACGACGCTCGCGTTGACCCTCGCCGTCGCCGCGCGCGCCCTGGCGCCCCTGCTGCCATTCGCGCCCGGCCCCAGCCTGCTCACGGCGGCGCCAGACAACGGCGCTGCCGATGTCCCCCCCCGTACACCAATCACGCTGCGCTTCAACACCCCGATGAACCGGGTGACCACTGCCGCCGCGCTGCGCATCGAGCCCGTAACCCCGGGCAGCCTCAGCTGGTCGCCCGATGCCACCAGCCTGACCTTCCAACCCACGGAGACGCTGGCGCCCGCCGTTACCTACACGGTGCGCCTCGATAGCAACGCCCTTGACCGCTGGTGGCGCCCGCTGACCGGCCCGGTCACGTTGCAGTTCCGCACCGCAACCCAGCCGGCCGTCGTCGCGGCCCTGCCCGTCGGCGCGGGCGTTGTCGCGGACAGCTCGCTCGCCGTAGTGTTCAGCCAGCCCATCGTGCCGCCCGCGGCCACCGGTCGCCCGATCGAGCTCCCCCAGGTCAGCATCACACCGCGACACCCCGTCACCACCCGCTGGCTGGATCAGCAGACCCTGTTGATCCGTCCGGCAGTGCCCCTGGCCCCGGCCACGACCTATACCGCGACGATCGCCGCCGAGCTCGCCGACCTGCGCGGGGTCGAGCTCGGCGCACCGTTTAGCTGGAGCTTCAACACCGCCTGGCCCGCGCTGCTTGAGCAGTCGCCCGCCGATGGCGCCCGCTGGGTCAGCCCGCGCGCCCCACTGACCCTGCGCCTGGCTGCCCCGGTGGCGCCCGAGCACCTCAAGCGGGCGCTGCGCATCGAGCCAGCGGTCGAGGGTGAGTTCACCAGCGGGCTGCTCGGCACGACCCAGGTGATCACCTTTACGCCCCGCGCCGGCTGGAGCTACGGCACCAGCTACACCGTCAGCCTCGCCGGCCCTGATCTCGCGCCCTGGAGCTTCAGCGTCGAACCGCAACCGCGCCTGGTCGCCTTCTTCCCCGGCCAGGGCCAGTCGCTCCCGCCCAACCAGGCCATCCGCCTCGTCTTCAGCACGCCGATGAGCGAGGAGGCCCTGCGCGCTGGACTGCGCATCGAGCCGCCGGTCGCTGATCTGCCGATCACGATTAATGAGACGGAGGTTCGCCTCCAGCCCGAGTTGCAGCCATCCACCAGCTATACGATCACCCTGGCCGCCGGCACGCCCGACCGGGCCGGCGAGCCGCTCGCCGCCGAGGCCGTGATCGACCTGCGTACTGCGGCCCCTGTCCCGGACCTGTCCGCTCCGCAGGCTTTTGCCGGGATCGTGCGCCTGCCGCCGGATACCCCGGCAGCCGTGGAGTTCGCCCGCGTCAACCTGGCGGCCATCAATCTGAGCCTCTACAGCCTCGACGAGCCGACCCTGCTGCGCGCCCTCGCGCTGCGGCCCGCCGAGTGGCAAACCTTTAGTCCCGAGCGCTACGGCCAGCCGCTGGCGCGCAGCTGGCGCCTGGATCTCACTGATCCGCCGGAGCGCCCGGTGCGCTCCGCAGTGCCGGTCGGCCTGGCCGACGGGGAGCCCCTCGCGCCTGGCGCCTATTTTCTGCGCGCCACGAGCGCAGAGGGCCCGCGTGCCGACCTGGTGCTGCTAGTCACCGCTACCCGCCTGACGCTTCGCGCCGGGGCGGGGCAGGCCCTGCTGTGGGCGACTGACGCCGCCCGCGGTACGCCGCTGGCCGATCTGCCGGTAGCGCTCTACCGCGCGGGCGCCCTGGTGGCACGCGGCCAGACCGACGCTGACGGGCTGTGGGCTGTCCCGATCGGCGCCGATAGCGGCCCGCTCCTGGCCCTTGCCGCGGGCAACGGCCCGGCAGTCGTTCACGCCGACTGGGCCCCGCGCCCCGCCAGCCCACCCACCCACAGCAGCCTGATCTTCCCGGATCGGCTGGCCTACCAGCCGGGCGAGCCAGTGGCCGTGACGGGGCTCGCCCGGCGCCGTGACGAGGCCGGCCAGCCTGTGGCGCCCGCAGCTGATACGCCATGTCGCCTTCAGCTGCGGCCACTGAGCGGAAGCGGGTCGCTGGCCCCGCCGACAGCCTGCGCCGTCAGCGCGGTCACCGGCGAGATCAGCGGTACCCTCACCCTCCCCGAACGCCTCGCGCCCGCCGACTACCGGCTGGTGGCCCAGCTCGGCGACGCTGCGAGCAGCACGACGCTGCGTGTCACACCACCGGCGCGGGCTGGCGCGCTGCGCCTGGCGCTGAGCGAAACGGGCGATGGGCTGCGCCTCGCGGCGGAACAGGGCGGTCTGCCGCTGGCCGGCAGCACGATCAGCTGGAGCCTGCGGCTGGAGTCGCTGGCGGCTCCGCTTCCGCCCGCTGGCTTTGTGCTCGGCCCGCTGCCTGGGGCCGAGGTCGCCCAGCTGGCGGGCCAGGGCACCACCAGCGCCGAGGGCAGCCTCCTGATCACGCCGCCGGAGCTCCCCGCCGGCGCGGTTCGCTACCGGCTGCGTGGCGAGTTCACCACGCCCGCTGGCCTCAGCGATGGCACCGAGGCTGAGGGCCTGATCATCCGCGGGCCGCCGTTCGTCGCGGTGGGCCTGCCGAGCCGCATCGTTGCGAGTGACCAGCGCAGCGGGGTGAGCCTGCTGACCCTCGATGGTCTCGGGCGACCCATCGCGAACACGCGCGTGACGGTCGAGATCGTCCCAACCGGGCGCAGCCCCGACGCGCCGCTGCTGACCCGCCAGGCTACCACCGGCGCCGATGGACAGGCGACCGTGCCGCTCGTCCCGATCACCCCGGGCCGCTACGAGGTGATCGCTACGGCGGGTGGCGCGGCGACCCGGACCCAGCTCTGGGTCGTGGGCCGCGGCTTCGCCGGGTGGCGCCTGCCTGCCGGCCAGCTCGAGCTCATTAGCGACCGTGACAGCTACCGCCCCGGCGAGGTCGCCACGTTGCTCGTGGCCACCCCGGCGGAGCAGAGCACCCTGCTGCTGACCGTCGAACGCGGCGCGGTTCTCACAGCAACGGTCCAGCCGCTCCGCGCCGGCCAGGTGATTACCCTGCCGATCACGGCCGATATGGCCCCCTGGGTCAACCTGAGCGCAGTGGCGACCCGTGGCGAGGACTGGCGCTGGGGCGCGACACACATCAGCGTGCAGGCGCCGGACGCCCCGCCGCTCATTGGCATCGCCACCGATGCAGCCAGCTACCTGCCGGGCGCCAGCGCGACCATGACCGTCACTGCCAGCACTGGCGCCAGCTTCGACCATCTGCTGGCCACGATTGCCCCGGCGGCCGACACGGGCGCCCTGAGCGCCACCGCGCTGCTGGAGCGCCTGCGCCCGGCCCCGCTACCGCCCGTGGTCGCCGCCACGCTGCCCCAGCCGGCGCTCACCCTCCCTACGACGCCCCGCAGCGCCTCCACAGCCACCACTGCCGCCGCGCTGCCCGGTGAACCCCTCGCGGCCCCGGCGGGCAGTGACACGGTCCGTGTGCCGCTGCCCGATCGCGCGGGGCGCTGGGTGATTGGCGCCCTGGCTGCCAGCGGCGCGGGAGAACCGGGCAGCGCGACGACCGTGATCAGCACCAGCCTGCCGCTTGAATACGAGCTGCTGGCTCCACCGGCGCTCCGCGCCGGCGATCGGGCAACGCTGACCCTCGATCTGCGCAACAGCGGCGCCGGTAGCCGTGAGGTCCAGGTACAGCTGAGCAGCACGGGCCTGGCGCTCGACCCGGCAGCTGCCAGGCGGCAGCTCAGCCTCGCGGAGGGTAAGGCGCAGCGCCTGACATGGGAGCTTACGCCCCGGTCCGGGGCAAGCCGGGCTACGCTGCGCCTGCGCATCACGAGCGCGGACTGGAGCGAGGTGGTGAGCAGCATACTGGTGATCGAGGCGGCCCACCCGGCTGGCGCCAGCGGGCGCACCCTGGTCGGCAACGGCCCCCAGGAGCTTACCCTGACGCTCCCGGCGGGGACGAACCCGGTAGAGCTGGCGCTGGCGCCGGGGCTTCAAGCCGCGCTGGAGGATCAGGCCCGGCAGCTTGCCGCGCTGTCGGAACGTTCGGTGGAACAGCAGGCCAGCCTGGCGCTGATCGCCACCAGCCTTGCCCGCACGACCCAGGGCAGCGACCGCGACGGCTGGGCGGCGATGGCTCGCGCCGCGCTGGCTGAGCTCGATGCCGCACAGAACAGCGACGGCGGCTGGGGCTGGTGGCCCGGCGGCCCCTCGCGACCATTCGTCAGCGCGCTTGCCCTCGAGGCCCAGGCGGTCGCGCACGCGGCGCCAGGCGAGAGCCGCCCGCCGAGCCTGCGCGCGATCGCCTACCTGGAG